>DYOB01000036.1 GCA_020720765.1 Borreliella garinii | reverse complement strand
GAGCTGTGCTTATAACCTTAAAAGATTGGCGGTTTTGGTCAGATATAAGGTAGAAAAGGCGCTCTTTCAGGCGCCTGTGGTCAGGAATTTGTCCGTGACCGTTACACTGCCCTGGCACATGGCCATGGAAGTTGGGAATTAACAGTTTTCATAATCTCTATTATCTCCAAATTTGTTGAACCACAGAAACAACAGATCTCTAAACCTTTACGAGCATTCAAACATATGACCCCAAAATGGTGTACCCTGGATTTGAGTCTACTTTCTTCCTAAATCTCCGGGTTCAAAAGCTCTTGGTTCACGAATAATCTTTTTCTTGAAACCTGAAAAGAATTTCCTGGAATTCCTCGAAATGGTCCAAGAAAAGCCTTGAGAGTTGGGGATCAAAAAGTTTCCCCTGGTTTTCTTGGAAGAAGGCAAATATTTTATCGGCCTTCCAGGCTTTCCTGTAAACCCTATCGTTGGCCAGGGCGTCATAGACATCGGCTATCGAGGTCATACGTGCGTAAATATTGATATTCTCGCCCGTGATTCCTTTTGGATATCCGCTTCCATCCCAGGATTCATGGTGTTCCATCGCAATGCTACGGCTGATGCTGAAAAGCGGCCTGTCGCTGATAGCGAGCATCTTGGCGCCCCTTTCCGCGTGGGTTTTCATTAAGGCCATTTCTTCTACGGCCAGAGGCTCGGGCTTATGGAGGATGCCATCGGGGATACCTATCTTTCCAACATCGTGCAAGGCGCTTGCCGTCCTGACAAGATCAGCCTCGTCTTCGGAAAGCCCATAAAGCAGGGCTAGAAGGTGGACGTATTCGCTCACTCGTTTAACATGGTGGCTTGTCTCTACACTACGTGTCTCGGTCACTTCGCCAAGGGTAAAAATAATTTCCCTTTGCGACCTTTCGATCTCCTGGTGGAGAAGTAGATTATCATAAGCGAGGTTGACATTGGAAAGAAAAAGTTTAATGAGGTCCACTTCCCAAATATTCAGCCTTCTGCTGCCCTCAAGAAAAATCACGTGCTCAGCCTGGTCCCAGCTAAGGAAGTAGATCAGGGAAAAATTATGTGAAAAATAACTTTCCTTTCTTTTCCGTCCCTCAATTATTGCTTCCCGTACATAATCAGGGGCGGCCTGCAGGAGTTCCAAACCTTCTAGTGACTGGAATTTTCCCGTACCATTGACAATGATCAATTCACCATGGTTTCCAGAAGCGGTAAATCCACTGGTTTTGCTATAGAGTGCGTGTTCGTCGAGATAAAACAGCGAGGTGAGTTGCACGAGCAGCCCATCTGTCATTTTCTGGATGGAGGACACCCTGAACAAATCCGATGAAGCACGGATAATCATTTCCAAGCCCTGTTTATTTCTTTCTATCGTCAGAAGATCACGGAAGGACCGCAAGGCGGTCACAAGGACTGTAAAGAGTTTCTGTATAGTCAGTTCTGTCTTGTTTTTATAATCGTTGATATCGTAATTCAGGATGACCTTTTCTTCCGGGGCAAGGCCCGGCTGTCCGGTCCTTAAAATTATCCTCACGGTGGTGTTTCTGAGAGTTTCTCGAATCCAACGCGCTACTTTTAATCCTGAATCGTCTTCCTCCATCACCACATCCAGAAAAATCACAGCAATATCCGGGTTTCCGCTGAGGATGATCTGTGTTTCTTCGCCGCTATATGCGGAGAGAATTTCAAGTTTCTTACCTTCAAAGACAAAGCCTTTGAGAGATAATCTCGTCACACGATGGACTTCTTCCTCGTCGTCAGATACTAAAATCTTCCAGGTCCCGTACTCTACTTCAGCTTCTGGGTTCTCCTCGGGAGCGAACATAAGATCATCATCCGTTGCCAACATCAACCTCCTTGGGTAAATCAATCGTAAAAACCGTACCTTCACCGACTATCGTATCAACAGAAATATAACCCTTCATTTTCCAAACCAGACTCCGGACTATGTGAAGCCCCAGTCCGCTCCCTCCTTTACCGGCTTTGGTGGTAAAATAGGGTAGAAAAATATTGTCCAGGTTTTCTTCCTTAATACCCATCCCGTCGTCACTGAAGACTATCTCGATGCGGTCCATAATCTCTTGTACGACTACTGTCATTTTTCCATTCTTCCTTTCGGGTTCCCACGCATGGAAAACGGCGTTAATTGCCAAATTTGTTATGATTGTTGCAAGAAGACCCGGGTATCCCGTTATTTCCAGGTCTGCCGGGCACGAAATATCGAGGGTATGCGTAGTTTTTTTCAGCCTGGGGAGCAAGGTTATCAATACCCCGTTGAGGTATTCGGAAATGTTGAAACGCCGTGGCTTTTCCGAGGATTGGTCCGTCGTGACGGCTTTAAAACTTGTAGTCAATTCCGCAGCCTTTTGAAGATTACCCTCTATGGATTCCATAACTTCCTTCGAATCCATAAAAAAAACCTCGAGATCGCTTTTTTTCATCTGCTCTCTCTTCATCTTATCGACGATGTTATCAATTTGCTTACGGAGCAGGCTCACCCCTGTGACGCTGTTTCCTATTGGAGTATTAAGTTCGTGGGCTATGCTTGCAGTTAGTCGTCCCAAGGCCGCATCACGTTCAGAGGCGACTAACTCTTCCGTCCTTCTTTTCATCTCGAGCGTTTGATCGATAAGGACATTGTTCATCGTATATTGAGTTTGAAGGGCCTCGTTCAGCTGGGCTGTACGCATATTGATAAGGTCCTCGGTTTTATGAAAGGAGTCTTTAAGAGAGCCACGGATATGATCCAGGGTTCTGGCGAGAAGTCCCACCTCATCAGGCCTTTTCACCGGGAAAAGGACGTCCCAATCGTGTTCGCTGAGTTTGTAGGCCGCTAAATTGAGTTTCTGGATAGGTCTGCTCAAGGTATAATAGATGAGGAGAATCATAACCAAAGCACCGGCCAAAAGGGCGAAAAAAAGAATAAGAGCAAGATTGCCCCGAAATTGCGCCAGCCTTATGTTCGAAGGTTCCAAGGAAAAAGAAATTTTTACCTGACCGAGTATTCTATCCTGGTTGAGGGAAGACCTCAGTTCTTGGGTCAGCGTCTGGTAAGCAGGGCTATCGGGAAGGTTTCTTCCGCTGATATTCACCCTTCTTCCGTCTTGATCGAAGACCTGGACCACAGCAATAGGCAGGCTTTCAAAACTAGCTTCCTGGAGCGACCTGCAAATCTGCTCGACATTATAATAGTTCAACCTTTCCATATGATAGTTGAGACTTTGGGACAGCCAGAGTGAAAATCCTTGAGCTAGGTTTTGTCTTTCAGAAAGGATGGCCTGTTCCTCGAACCTATAAAGGGTTAAAAAGGAAACACCAAGAACGAGAAATAGAATCACGCTTAGGGCAAAGGAAAGGGAGAGCATTAAGGAAAAACGTATTCGGCTCATGGTCCTAGACCAATTTTTGACATTTCAATTTCAAGTTTTCTAAGGAATTCAAGTGTTTCTGTTCCAATCATGGCGCGGGTATAAGTCATAGGGCTTAATGACACACCCTTCTCACTGATACCCAACTTTTTTTCACGCAGGACGAGCGGATCACCTCGTAGCCAGTTTTCTGTCTCCTCGAAGATTACCAAGTCAAGGCGTTTCATCATGCTAGTCAAAATCGTACCCGGAGCTAGAGAATCCTGGTCAGCGTCGACACCGATAACCCAATTCCCTGTTTCTTTCGCAGCTTGGATCATACCCATGCCGGACGCCCCCGCTGCCGAATACGCAAGATCGGCACCTTGTTGAAAGCCTGCAAGTGTCAAATCATAAGCAAGCTGTGGGTTTTCGAATCCTGAAAAATCCGGTTTTTTACTTAAATAGGAACTGACAATACGGATGTTTGGGTTAACACTCCGGGCTCCGTCCACAAAACCCTTCTCGAACTCTTCAATAACCGGAAGGTCCACCCCGCCGAGAAAAATGAGGGATTGTGTCTTAGACATCTTTGCCGCTAAAGCACCCGCAAGATAGGACCCTTGGTATTGGTTAAAAGTAACAGATAAAAGATTTTCGCGGTCGGGTAACACCCCGTCCATGTAAACAAACCTGGTTTCCGTGTGCTTCAAAGCCGCATCGGGAAACGCTTGGTCGATAATCACCCCTCCGCCGAAGATCAAACCGCAACCTTCTTCGACAAGGTCATCGGTTAATGCATTGATTTCCTGAGGGGTGGGTTTTTCGGTAACCCTGTAAGCAACTTCTATTCCAAGTTCATTCCCTGTCCGTACAAGACCATTGTATTGAATATCATTAAAACTGTGATCCCCGGCGGCAAGTCCTAAAATTAGACCGACTTTTTTTGTATTCAATAAAGGACTTTCAATCTCCTGAGAATTCTTTGAACAAGAAAAAAGTTCTAAAGTGAGTAAAAAGAGTAAAAATTGGCCTGTCATGTTTGAATTCTCTCATTTTATTATAAAAGAAGTGTTTCAATCTTGCAAGGTTTTTATGAAAAGAATAAAATCTCCACTTTTGTGCCGCCGTCATCCGGGCACGAAACCCTCAATTCCCCACTAGCCTCTTCGACTAACCTTCGGCACTGCGCAAGCCCCAAGCCTATTCCCGGACTTTTTCCATTTGGCGAAGAATGACGGCTGAAGGGTTGTGTAAGATTTTTTAAATTTTCCTTTTTTATGCCCGGGCCGAAATCCCGGACAAAGATGGTTACGACCTTTTTCCTAATTTCTACCCCGGACTCGGCCTGATAGGGAGAAGAACAAAACCTGGTGATATTCAAGGCTAATTGGTTAAAGATAGTGAAAAACTGGGACTGGGAAAGGGGGATTTCTACGTCCACCCTGATGACTTCATCCCATTGAATGTCTTGTGCAAAGGGCGATCTTTTTATCCATTTTTCCCAGTTCTGAAGGAGATGACTCGTCTCCACTTTTTTTAGGTTGGACGCAGGGGACCTTAAAACATCGTTTAAAGCAGCAAGGGTCAGCCCCATTTCTCTCGTTCTCGTACGTATGATTTGTGCGTGGGATGATAGTTCTGCATCAAGCCGTTCATCCTCATGGAGCAAATCCGCGTACCCCTGTATGGCAGCAATGGGATTCCGGAGTTCATGAACTACTAGTTTAATGATTTCAATTTGATCCATCTGATTCTCCCTGGGTAAAATGTATGACGAGCTCGGAAATAGCTTGTTTATTACTGATTTTGGCAAAAAAAGTACGCGTTTGAGGATTATAAACCCAGCCATCCGAATAATTTTGGAAAGCTGGGTCGCTACGCCATCTCACTCCATGAAGAACTACGTGATCAAATTCGGGTATTCCTTGGATTAAAATATGTTGCGGGATGCCAAGGGGTTGATTGGTACGAATTTGAATGGTTTGAGCTTCAAAAACAACGTTCGTCGAAGGTTTAGCAAGATAAAAACCATTATTGAGGCTGGGAAGTTTCTGAATCCGGGGAAGAGTTGCGGGGGAGAATAGGGAAACATAGGCAACTTCAACCCCAAAACCCCCCTCCTCCCTCCAACCATTCTCTCCTGGAATCAATACATTCGGCATGAGTCCGCCCTGGTTACGGGAAAGAACGGTGGAAAGCAGTACGGATGCCAAGTGGTTCCAGGAGGGTTGTCCATCAACGTCTTTGAATTTCATAAGTTCAGATCCAAAACGCAGGCTGAGTTCCAGATCGAGAAGTCCTTGCTGGTTCCTCAAGAGTACAAGTCCACCTGTCCGCGAAAGAAACCCTGCGCAAAACTTGGCTTCCCTCCTCTTTAATTCCATGATTTCTTGCTCCGGAAGCCAAGCAACTAACCTATCCAAGACTTCCAACCGTGCCAGGGATTCCTCGACTGTTAAAGCGAGTCGATCTTTCCATTTATTCCAAAGGGCATCAAAAACATCTTTATCCATGAAAATGAGGTAGTCCCGCACTAAATCCGGGTCTTCTACCCATTCGGTCCATGTTCCAGAGATGACACCAGGCAAGAGACCTTCAAGCTGGGTCTTTCGGTCGGTGTAAGCTCTGAAGATATCACCAATATATACAGAGGCAATGAGGTCGGTTTGTGACTTCCATCCAGGGGCGTAAGGCGAGAATTCTGAATATACACCAGGGAAAATCTTTAAATGCTCGGATTCAGCAAAAACTGAAGTTAAAAGTTTGGAAGAAAATTCAGCTGTCTGGGCGTCCTGAACCCAACCCGCTCCTCCCCTGCGGCGAGTAAATCTCCACCCCTGGAAGGCAGACTGACGTGTAGATTCGAGCAAAGAAGTTATATCTTGTGTTTTTCCAATCCAGTAATCATAAGCTGTTAAGAACTGAGGGGGAGCCTGGATAAAAACTATAGGATAAAAATCACCTGCTTGGGACGTGAGTTCCAGAAAACCCCTCTGAGTATTGATGCGGTCGCCGGAACCGCTGAGTATGAGAAAACTTCTTTCGTTTCCCGACCGGACCTCTACAGCAGGAAGACCCAGGCCAGTGCTGTTTTCAATGACTGAAGAAGCCTGGAAAGGAAGCAAGATTTTCAAACTGCCTTCTAATTCTTTTGGTAGAACAAATCCCGCAGACAGTCCTCCCTGCCGGTCTAGGTCAAAGACGAGTTTGAGTCCGTACTGAAACTCCATAATGATTCTGTTCTCGGTCAAACTGTAGCTTTTGGCCCTCAGGGCTCTTTCGGTCTTATCGGCTGTTTGAATAACTAAAGCGCTTGAACTATGAAAGGAAATCGTCAGTCCGGCCCCGCTGAGCACAAAATCCGAAACTCCATCCGAACCGGGCGCAGAAGGAGCCGCTCCAGAAATAGTGAATTTCCCGAAAGGATGGGAAATAGTGTTCTTATGTGAAAACTGTATGTAAACCAGTAAAAAGAAAATAACAAAGAGAACAATGGGAAAAACGAGGTAACGCTGGGGTTGCGACTTGATCATAGTTGACATCATATCCGAACAAGGGTCTCTTTGCCAACCTTGCCCAAGTACTCTTTTTTTGTATACTGTAGCCTATGAAGAATATGAAAAACATCGGGTTCTATACCCTTTTGGTTGTAATTTTTTTCTCCGGTTGTCCCAGTTCTCCACCGGCCTCCAATAATGTCCTCCCGCCCAGGGTGAATGCCTTGAGCACAGTTGAAACATCAGTTTTGGACCGCATTGGAAAAATTGATACCCAGGCTGATATTCTCAGGGCCCTTGCGGTGTTCGAGGAACCCGGTATTTCAGAAAAACTTTTACCTGAAGAACGAACCATCTACGCTGCGGTTCTTCTTAGCTTGGGAAGAAAGGATGATTCCCAGAAACAGTACGAACTGGTCCTAACCGAATCTCCGGCGAACCCCGATGCCCTTCGCTCACTTGCGCTTTTTGCAGAGCTCGAGGGAAAAAACGCGGAACAGCTTGGTTACATCGATCAGTGGATAAAAAGTTCTCCCCATGATCCCGAGGCTTACGCTGTTATGGGTTGGGCATATTTAAACAGGCATGATATACCAAAAGCTACCTCGAATTTTGATTTATCTTTAAGTAAAGGTAGAAATGCCTTAGCTTCTGCCGGAAAGTCTCAAATTCAATCCTCGGCTGGAAAAAACCAGGAAGCCCTAACGTCCATTGAAGACGCTATTTCGCTCGATCCCGAAAACGACCAATGGCATAGCCTTAGAAGTCTTATCCTCGTAGACCTTGAGAGGCCCCAGGAAGCGGAGAGGGCCATAACCCAGGCATTGACCCTGAGTCCTGAAAATCCTTGGCACCTTCTCGACCGCGCCCGCCTACGCCATCGCGTACTTTATAAACCCCAAGCCGCACTTGAGGATTTAAACAAGCTCATAGGTTTGGATTCTCAAAATTTTTTCGGTTTTGTCTACAGAGCCGAGATACTTGAGGCGGAGGGACGCTGGCAGGACTCCTATAAAGACTACAAAGTAGCCTATGCCTTGAAACCAGAATACGACTCTATTTTTCCCAGTATGAGCCTGATGAGTTTCCTCTTTGAAGATTATGCCCTTGCAGTCCAGATGGCTTCCGCATCGTTCCAGGCTAACCGCGGGGAATGGGCATTTCCCGTGATCCAGGCTATAAGTTTAAGAAAATTGAGGCGCGAACCCGAAGCTGCCCAGGTTTTAACACAAAACAGCGAACGTTTTTCCGGCAGTCCGCTCGTGTCTGAACTTTTCAGATTCCTCCAGAATCCTCGCGCTTCGCAGGCTTTTCTCGGTCTTATCGAAAGGGAAACAGACCCTGTCAACAAATCCAGGGTTCAATTCTATGCCGGGTATCAATTTTATACGATGAACCAGAATCAAAGCGCCAGAGCTCTGTTCCGCGAGGTCTCGGAACAGACTCTGAAAAATATTCCCGAAATCGATATGGCTAAAATCATGATGAGAAAATTCTAATACAAGGAGTTCCTTTGGAACAAAAGTCCAACCTCACCCGGCTTGAAAAAAATGGGAGAATCCTGCTTATTTTGGGAACAGCGCATGTGTCCTCTGAAAGTGTTGAAGAAACAAGGAGGGTTATCCGCGAGGAGAAACCAGATCACGTGTGCGTGGAACTTGATAGCGGACGACTTCATAGCCTCAAAGATTCCCAGGCATGGGAGAAACTCGATTTAGGTCAGGTCATCCGCCAGGGTAAGGGCTTCCTGCTTATGGCTAACCTTGTGCTTTCGGGTTTCCAAAAACGAATCGGTAAAAACCTGGACTCCAAACCCGGTGCTGAAATGCTCGCGGCAGTAACCGAGGCAGATTCTCTGGGCATTCCTGTGAGTCTCATTGACAGGGAAGTCTCGGTCACTCTGCGCAGAGCCTGGGCCCGTTCGGGATTTTGGGCTAAAAATAAATTGATCGCTGCGCTTCTCGGTTCGGCCTTCGACACATCCCCACTGGAAAAGAAAACCGTAGAAAACCTCAAACAGCATTCAGAGCTCGATGAAATGATGAATGAACTTTCGAAGGAATTGCCACGGGCCAAAGAAGTCTTGATCGACGAACGGGATGCCCTCCTTGCCCTGGGCACCTGGGAGGCTCCAGGGGTGAAAATTCTTTCCATTGTCGGTGCGGGACACGTTCCCGGGATGACCAGGGTTTTAGGTGAAATAGCCGACAATGGCTTGATACCTGACCGCGAAGAGATCAGCAAGGTACCGCCTCCCGGATGGTTCGGACAAATCATCCCATGGCTTCTACCGCTTATCATCGTGGGAGTCCTGGGTTGGGGGCTCTATAATTACGGATTAGAAAAATTTTTGAGTCTCTTAGGTATTTGGTCCATTTTTACTGGAGGAGGGGCTGCTCTAGGTTCTCTTATAGCCTTTGCCCACCCTCTGACCATCCTTCTTGCCCTTGTGAGCGCCCCCATCACCACCCTTCATCCGCTAATCGGAGTGGGAATGTTGACAGGTGTCGCAGAAGCCTACATGAGAAAACCCCGTGTCGGTGATTTTCAAAACCTTCAGGACGACACTTCCTCCATTAAGGGTTTTTACAGAAACAGGATCACTCGAACCCTTCTCGTGATGGTCCTTTCCAGCCTGGGTGCGATAGCGGGAACCTTTGTGGCTGGATCCAACTGGGTCACCCAACTCATTCCTCAGTAGAAGGAAAAACTTTTGAAGCTGCGTCAACGAGATTTATCAATTCCGTAGCCGCTGTTTCTTTTGGACCGCCCGGTTCTAAAGGCGGCCCAAAAAAGTGTGAAAAACCAAGGTCGAGCGAGGCTCTGAGCCTACGACGAAGATGAGGAACCCTTCTCAACTCCCCTGCAAGACTCAATTCCCCGGCGCTCACGGTCCCTTTTGGCAGGGCCTTTCCCAGTCTTGCACTTATCAGAGCGAGAGCAAGAGGTAAATCCACACCTGTTTCGGAGATTTTCATTCCGCCACCGACATTGACGTAAATATCCTGGTCGGTGAATCGAATGCCTAGGTGTTTTTCCACAACGGCCGCGACCCGAGTGACGCGGGCGGGGTCGATCCGTTCAGAATAGACCCTTCCAAGTCCGCCCTTAGCAGGTACCGCCAAGGCTTGAATCTCTAATAAAAGTATCCTGCTGCCCTCTATCATAGGTGCCGCAGTACTCCCGATAGGTGGGATTCCTCCACGTGTCTGGAGAAAAACCTCTGCAGGGTTTTCAACCTCTGTAAGCCCCCCCGAATCCATTCTGAAAATCCCGACTTCATCGACAGAACCGAACCTGTTTTTCAGGGCCCTGAGAATCCTCAAGCCTCCTTCGGCCTCTTCGAATTGGAGGACCGCATCCACCATATGTTCGATGATCTTCGGCCCTGCTATAAGGCCGCCTTTCGTAACGTGTGCGATAAAAATCATGGGTACTCTGTGGGTTCTTGCCCATTCGCTTAATTCGTAGGCACAATATTTCAACTGGTTGACAGTACCGGGAATATTTCCAGCCTCTTCTGATTTTAAGGTTTGGATGCTGTCGATAACGACCAGACCGGGTTTTTCTGTGTTCAATACTGTTTCAATCATTGCAACCCGAGTCTCGTCCAAAATCAGGAGGTTTTTCCTCTTTATCCCCAAGCGGTCTGCACGAAGACGAACCTGGGCGGGGGATTCTTCACCTGCTACAAGCAAAACTGACGAGGATGTGAGAATTTTATCCATAATCTGCAAGGTCAGGGTTGATTTCCCAATACCCGGCTCGCCGCCAAGCAAGATGACAGAACCCGCAACCAAACCGCCGCCTAAAGCCTGGTTAACCTCGGGGATACCAGAATCAAGGCGCTGGGCCTGGGCAAGATCCACTTCGGATAAGATGACGGCCTTGGGTTGTTGAGCCGCTGTGGAGTGGGATTTTGAGTGTTTTTGGTCATAGTGTGCTTCAGAGAAACTGTTCCAGGCACCGCACTCCGGACACCTTCCGAGCCATTTGGATTCCTGTTTTCCACAGGAGGAACAAAGATAATACGTTGTGGGTTTTGCCATATTTCCAAGGGTAAGGAGAACCGAACCCACCCGCAACCCCCTTGATAGAGTCTGAGGAATTCGCTATACTCTTTTAATTACTTGAATACCAGGAGGTATATGACCCCTAAAGAACTTCGCGTGAACGAGATGATTAAGGTTCGGGAAGTGAGACTTGTAACCGACGACGGCCAACAAAGCGTACTTTCCACCTACGAAGCTCTTCAAATGGCGCGTGACGCTGGGCAGGATTTAGTCGAGGTTTCACCCATGGCTGTTCCGCCCGTTTGTAAAATTCTGGATTTTGGTAAGTATAGATTTGAACTTGAAAAGAAAACCAGGGAATCCAAGAAAAAACAGAAGGTTATTAAGCTCAAAGAAGTGCGTATGCAACCAAGAATTGATAAGCACGACATTGATTTTAAGACAAAACAAATATTGGAATTCCTTGAAGAAGGAAATAAAACCAAGGTTACCGTTCGATTCCGCGGCCGTGAGATGGCGCACACAGAACTGGGCAAGGTAGTTTTAGACAAGGTTCTCGAGATGCTCGACAACAACTTTGTTCTTGAATCCCCCCCTAAGATGGAAGGTCGGACGATGCACATGGCTTTAGGACCAAAAGGGAAAAAGGCTTAAGGAGAGGATAATGCCAAAAATGAAGACCAGAAAGAGTGCCGCTAAACGGTATTCTATGACGGCAACTGGTAAAGTTAAATACAAGAAAAAGTCGTTAAGACATATTTTGACGAAGAAATCGAGCAAGAGAAAACAAAAATTGCGCCACAGCGGTATTTTGAGCCCCGTTGAAACTAAACGCATTCGTGTGCTCTTGCCTTATGGTTGAGTAAAGGAGAAGAGTAAATGCCAAGAGCAGTAGATGGAACGCGCCGATCGGACAGGCGCCGAGCGATATTAAAACTTGCAAAAGGTTTTAAAAGCCGCAGAAAGAACGCATTCCGAACCGCGAAAGACTCAGTTCGTAAAGCCCTTCAATACGCTTATCGCGATAGAAGGCAGAAAAAACGCGACTTCCGCAGACTTTGGATAACCCGCCTCAGCGCGGCTTTAATCCAGTACAATATCAATTATTCCCGGTTTATCGACGGCCTGAACAAGTCTGGCCTCGGTCTCAACCGACTCGCCTTGTCTAACATGGCCATTGAAGACCCCAAGGCTTTCGGAAAGGTCGTAACGGTAGCTAAAAATGCCCTGGGAGTTTCTGCGTGATTGGATTAGAGCAGGTGGGTTTGCTGGAACAAAAGGTTAAAGACGCTGTCAACCTTATCCAGCAGCTCCGTCATGAAAATGATTACCTGCGCAACAGACTTTCGGACTACGAGGTAAGGATTCAGGAATTGGAAAACCTGCTCAGTGGTCTGAAAGCCAGTCAGAACCAAATAGAAGAAGGCATTCTCAACGCCATAGCCGACCTTAAAAGCGTCGAGACTGTTCCTACACAGCCGGTTGAAAAAACGGAAAATCCTATCCATCAGATAACCTATGATACACCTTCTGATACTCATCTTTTAATGAGCGAAAAAGAAGTAGAAAAAGAGTCCACTATCGAGGAAGAATCAGAAAGGGAGGAAGAAACTCCTGAGGAAGAACCCGGCCTCGGAATTTTTTAATGCATCGCATTCCCGTGAACCTTCTCGGAGTCTCCATGACCCTGCAAACAGAAGAGAATCCGGAAAAAATCCTTAAAGTCGTCGAGTATTTCCAGAATAAGCTCGATGAAGTTTCTAAAACCTTAAAAGACCACGATTCTTTAAAACTCAGCCTTGTCACAGGTCTGATCCTTGCGGAAGAAATTCTCTTCCATGTCCCTTTACCCCAGGGAGATTTGGAGAAAATTGCGCAAAATCTTATTGACCGTATCGATCAAGTGCTGTAGTGTTTAACCTAGAAATATGCCCTTATTAACCTCGCAAACACTCCAATCCTACTTCGATCTCTATTCCAAAATTGAAGTCACCCTGAATAAAGACGTGATGAAAGCCCTGGGTTTTATCGGAGACGAGGTTAATCTAAAAATTGCCGGCATGCAATGGCCCTGCATTATCTATTCCACAAGTTTTGAGAGTGCCAAGGTCATTGTAAGTTTCAAACCCGAGCAAATAGAAAGGTTGCGTACGGGATCAACCACCGGTATTCTGCGGTATTGTTTCCAGCGGCCCGACAGAACCGAGCTTTTAAAATTTTTTGTCAATATTAAAGTCAGAGGCTTTAACCGTTACAATAGCGCCCGCCAGGATCTCTACTTCGTCACCCTGGATTTTACCCAAAAACCACCCGAAGATCTTATTGGGATCATTGGTACGTTTCTAGAAATCAATATCAATTCAAAAAAACGGGTGAACGAACGAATAGTCATTAAGGAAGATATCATTAAAAAATTGGGGATAGCTTCAACCAGCAATACCATTTTTGTGGACCAGGTGCCTAGAAAATGCCTCCTTCGGGACTTGAGTTTTGGCGGCGCCCAAATACTTATTCCAGGGATTGCCAAATTCCTTCAAAATAAATCCATCATTTTAAGGCTTGTTTCCTTGGAATCTGGAAAAAACATCGATATTCCAGGCTCTGTCTTAAGGGTGGATGAAGTCGAAGGCAGGAAAGATATTGCTTCGGCGGCCATTCAGTACGATCCTTTAAAAATCCCTATGACTTATAAAACTCTTTTAAGCGAATATATGCGTACTATTCCGCATAAAGGCAACTCCAACTCATGAACTTATATTTTCTTAAACTTTCCGGGAACATTCAAAAAAAATTTGCCCCTAACCTTCCCGACGGTTTCCCCTTACCCATCGCTTCCGAAGAATCACAGGATCACGTCTTAAAAAATCTAAGCGAGGAAGACGTTATCCGAGGACTACTCCACGTTATCATCCACCTTGATGAAAACCCCAACAGGGATGACTACGTCGATATCCTGAAAAGACTACGCCCCGACCTCCCGGTCCAGCTGTCCCAGGTACTCGTCGACAGGGTTCAAGCCCAAGACTGGGTCACAGGTGAGGAGATTGTCATCGCTTTGACATCCCTGCAGGAAGACGATCCGCGGTCCTCTCTCCAGGCGGCGAGATTCTTTGAGGAACGAGCGGCTTTTTATGCAAGGGCGGAAAACTGGGAGCAAGCCAACGAAGATAAAATTCTTGCAAAAAAATGGTACCATTTGGCTGTGACAACCGAACCCCTGCTCCCTGCTGCCTACTCAGATGCGGGATATTTTTATCTTAACCTGGGTGAAATTGAAAAATGCGAAGAAATCTGGAGCGAGTATCTTGAAATAACCGATGACGAAAAAGTCGGGAAAGCATTGGAAGAGGTTCGAAAACGAAGAAAAGAAGACGAACTCTTTAAGACCGCTTACGACCATATTCTTATGGGAAACGAGGAGAAAGGCATTCTCGATATAGATCTTTTTCTGGGCCAGAGACAAGATGTTTGGAACGCCTGGTTTCTAAAAGGTTGGGCCCTTCGAAGGCTCGAAAGGTACGATGAAGCCTTGGAAAATTTTAAAACTTCCCTGTCTTTCAATCCAGGGCATCCTGACACATTAAACGAATTGGCTTTATGTTATTTTCATAAAAAAGACTTTAAGTCTGCGAAGAATTTCTGGTTCCAAGCCCTTAAAAAAGACCCCCAGAGTACGAAGATTCTCTGCAATCTTGGGGTACTCAGCCAAACTGAGGGAAAGATGGAAGAAGCAAAAACCTATTTTCTGACGGCGCTCGAATTTACACCTGAAGATCTCGTCGCACAAAAATACTTGAACGACCTCGATTCGCTATAAGACCTTTTAACCCTGATACCGTGGTACCAAAATTATAGCCACATAAAGACTTGAGATAAGAAGTGTCAAGAGCGTCAATCCAAAGCCATACTTAAAGAATTTAAAGAAAGAAATATTGATGCCGCTCTTTTTAGCCAGCCCCGTGGCTACAACGTTCGCACTGGCCCCTATAATGGTCATATTGCCTCCGAGACAGGCACCAAGGGCCAAGGACCACCAGAGTGGATTTGCCGTTGCAGGGTTTAATAAGCCTCCCTGAATCTGCTGAACCATGGGAATCATAGTCGCTACGTAGGGAATATTGTTGATGACCGCTGAAAGGAACCCGCTAAACCAAAGCAGAATTTGACTGGCGAAAGGTATATTGCCTTCGGTAAGATGGATAACCCAGTCGGAGAGGAATTTTATTATCCCAAGCTGCACCAAGCCCCCGACCATGATGAAAAGACCTATAAAGAAAAAGATGGATTCCCACTCTATTTCCATTAACCTATGATGGATGACGTCCTTTCCCTCAAAGAACAACATTAGGACAGCTCCGGAAAAAGCCACAAGGAAGAGGGGAATGTGGATTAGTGAATTGAGCGAGAACGTGACAACAACCGCTAAAAGAATGACCAGGGACCGGAATAGGTAACCCCAGTCCTTAACGGCGCTGTTTTCATCCATATCCATAATGCGGGACCGCCGTTCGTTACTGACCTTCATTTGCGGGCCGAAAACAAAAAATATCAGGATAGAAATTATCACCATCAGCACACTGACGACGGGTGCCAGGTTCACAATAAAATCAAGAAAACTTAAGTTGGCAGCTATACCTATCATGGTGTTGGGGGGATCACCTATAATGGTGGCGGTTCCTCCAATATTGCTTGCCAGGGATTGGAGGACCACAAAAGGAACTGGAGACACCCCCAACTCGACCGCAATCAAAATACTGATGGGAACGAGTATCATCACCGTTGTGACGTTATCCAGGAAGGCAGAAAAAAGGGCGGTTATAATAGTGATACCAATAAGGATCGAAACGGGATTACCGTTCATGGCTTTGGCCATCTTGATGGCGACCCACTGAAAGAGTCCTGTCTTCTGGGTTATTGAAACGATGACCATCATCGAAACAAGAAGGAAGATAACTTCCCAGTCTATGGTTTCAAAGACATTTTTAGAACTTGCAAGTTGAAGGAGAAGGAATACTGCCGCACCGGCAAGGGCGACGACGGTTTGATTGATCAAGTTCGTCGATAAGGCAATAAAAACCGCAATGAACACGACAATAGCAGCGATAGTCTGCCATTCCATAGGCTTCTCCTAGACTATTCTTAACTTCTTTAGGACAATTGTTCAAGAAGTCGAGGAGCCGAGTATCGGATTCCTATGAGACCGAAAGGTGCTGTCAGAAGGATTGATATCACGGCAACCGCGAGGATTGTATCCCCGTGCGGCATCCCTAGACTTAAAGCGACGCCACCCAGTGCAGCTTGGACGGTTGCTTTAGGGATATAGGAGATAACGCAAAATATTTTTTCCTTCCGATTCATGGAAGAAGGTATAAGGGAGATTAGCACACCCAAGGATCGAAACACCAGGCCCAAGACAACAATAAGGAGTGCTAAGGGTCCCGCATCAAGCACGGCTTGGGGTGATAATGACAGTCCAATCAGTACAAAAAGAGCGATTTGCGCAAATACCCAGACTTTAGAGAGTTTCAGAGCGAGTTCATTCGCGGCTTTTTCCGCTTTTTCAAGAATCATAAAACCCATAGCCATCACCCCAAGTAGAGCTGCAATGGGTATCCATTCTCCAACCTGTAAAAGCAAAACGGCTGAAAAAATAAGGAGGAGGGTTTTTTCCGTGGCGCGAATAGAACCGTGGAACCTGTGGAAAAACCAGGCGAGAAGCCCCCCTAAAAACAGACCTAGAACCAACCCGCCCAGAAGGATTGCGGGTAACCACGCTATCGACACTGCAGAAAAGCCGGTAGAAGTTCCCTTAATTCCGAGAAAAAGGGTAAAAAGAGTCACTGCAAAAGCATTATCAACGGAAGCACCTGCAAGCACGGTTGTAACCACGCTGTTTTGATGACCCAAACCTTTTGACTTGATTTCCAACATTGAGGGAATCACAACTGCAGGACTCACCGAAGCCAGCATGATTCCGGTAAGAACCGATGAAAACCAATCAAAAGAAAAGAAATGCATCAGGGATAATGTCAGCGCCGCTCCTTCCAGGATTGAGGGTAGAAAACCCATAAGAACTGCGGATAATCCCGCTTTTCTGAGTTCCTTCCTTTTTAAACCTAGACCGGCCCGAAGCAAGATAACAACAAGGGCAAGGGATTTCAGGAAAGGAACCAAATCCCAGAATCCCGATGGCCAGGTCAGTCCAGATAATCGGATGGCAAACCCTAGACCTGCACCGAATACCACCATCCCTAGGACACCAGGCAATCTTGACTTTTCAAAGATTCGACCAAAGACCCAACCTCCGGAGAAGAGTAAGAAAAAAAGTATGGAAAAACTCATACTCTACCCTAATTTTCTTTAACCTGTGGGTCAATTGTTCATCGGATCGGTTGACACAGGCTTATATATGCACTATTATGCATATATGCATCTTCAAAAGATATTTGCCTCACTTAGCGACCAAACTCGGTTAAGACTTTTTCATTTGATCATCAGAAGCAAGGTTTCCTTGAGTATGCCGGAACTCGCCGATATCCTTCAAAAGCCTCAGTACGCCATCAGTAAGGCTTCAAGATACTTAATGCTTGTCGGGCTCCTTGAAGAAAAACGCATAGGAAAACTAGTTTTCTGTTTTCCGCCGAACCAAACCGACCTGACATTGCTCGCTAGGTATGTTCAAGAAAATTCTATTAAAGAACCCGAGATGCTTGTAGACCTCAACCGTTTGAACTGGAGGCTTGGACTTAGGGAAAATGGCAAAGTCACCCTCAATTACCAGGATACTCCTGCGGCTTTAAGGGTAAGGCCCAGAGTATTGTTCGTCTGCGTTCATAACTCGGCCCGCAGTCAACTCGCAGAGGAGTATCTGAGGTCTCTTGCTAAAAACGAGATCGATGTGGAGAGCGCCGGGATCACACCGGGAAAGTTGAATCCCTGGGTCGTCAAACACCTTGCAAAAAAGGGGATCAACATTTCCCAAAAAATCACACGGGGGGTTTCAGAAATCTACAAGGCAGGGAAAACCTTTGACTGGGTTATCACTGTTTGCAGTCCTGAAGCGGAGAAGGACTGTCCCATTTTCCCTGAACCCGTACGAAGACTATCCTGGCCTTTTGAGGATCCTTCGAACTGGAAAGGAAAGGATTCGGAAATCAACAAACGCATCGACCAGCTTGCATCACAAATTCAGTCCAAGGTGAAAGATTTTTACATGACATTAAAACAGAAGGAGACCGCATGAGTTTTTTTGAAAGATACCTGTCATTATGGGTTGTAGCCGCGATGGTCGTTGGAGTAGCCATAGGACAATTCGCCCCCGGCATTCCTCTGTGGCTTAACCAGTTTACCATAGCGGAAATCAGTCTTCCCATAGCCATTCTAATATGGCTGATGATTTATCCGATGATGCTCAAAGTGGATTTCAAATCCGTTCTGCATATCGGAAAAAAACCACAAGGTTTATTTGTTACCTGGGTAGCCAACTGGCTTATCAAACCCTTCACTATGTTTGGAATTGCTTGGTTTTTCTTCTACGTGGTTTTTAAAGCCATCATTCCCCCCGAACTCGCTAAAGATTACCTGGCTGGTGCCGTACTCCTCGGAGCTGCGCCCTGTACCGCCATGGTTTTCGTCTGGAGTCACCTGACTAAAGGAAATCCGGCCTATACTGTTGTCCAGGTAGCTACAAATGATTTAATTATACTTTTTGCCTTCGCACCCATCGTAGGTTTTCTTTTAGGCATAGGTGGGGTTCCCGTACCTTGGGATACGCTACTTTACTCCGTAATTCTCTTTGTCGTTATTCCTCTCGGTTCAGGAATACTGACGCGTTACCTCATTGTTAAAAAATGGGGGATGGATTTTTTCACCCAAAAGTTTATTCCCAAATTTAACGGGATCACTATAGTTTCCCTTCTCCTCACCCTCGTTCTGATTTTTAGTTTCCAGGGAAAGACCATCCTTGAAAATCCCTTGCATATCCTTTTAATTGCCGTGCCTTTGATCATCCAAACTTTCCTTATTTTCTTTATCAGTTATGGAAGCGCCTGCGCCCTCAGACTCCCCCACGATGTATCGGCCCCGGCGGGAATGATCGGTGCGTCGAATTTTTTCGAACTTTCTGTCGCTGTTGCAATAGCTATCTTTGGGCCGCAGAGCCCCGTGGCTTTAGCAACCATTGTGGGTGTTCTAGTTGAAGTACCGGTCATGTTAATACTTGTTGGAATTGCAAACCGGACAACTAAATGGTTCCCGTTGAATATAAAATAAAAGGAGCAAACATGGAAAAGAAACGGTTTATGTTTATTTGCATCCACAATTCTGGCCGCAGCCAAATGGGCGAGGCATTCTTGAGACATTACGCAGGTGATAGATTTGAAGTCCATAGTGCGGGTATCGAATCGGGAAAACTTAACCCGCTGGTAGTGAAAGCCATGGAAGAAATCGGTATTTCCATGGAGGGGCATTTCGCAAAAAAGGCACAAGATTTTGTGGATCGTCAAGAACATTTCGACTACGTTGTGACCGTTTGTGACGAGTCGAATGCAGAAAGGTGCCCGCTTTTTCCTGGAAAACACCAGCGTCTACACTGGGGATTCCCCGATCCAAGCGCCTTGGGAGGCACGGATGAAGAAAAACTTGGAGGAATTCGCCCGATCCGTGACTCGATTGGTACAAAAATTCAAGAATGGCTAAGATCTGAATGAAGATACTAAGTCTCTCTAAGAGCCTGTTGCGCTTGAGACCGCAGGAATTTACATGAGGTTGAACTGTGTGATACTTTGTTACCCATGGCGACACGATACAAAAGCATTCGCTACGACCGGGCTGTGGAATTGGAGAAGGAACTTTCAGAGAAAGTCGCTGAATTGCTGCAGAAAGCCAAGGACGCCGATTCAAAAGAAGAAGGAAAAGACGAGCATTTGAACCAAGAGATGGAAGTTCTTGTTTCAGTGGCATCCGAGTCGGTAAGGCATCAAAGGAAATTTGACTTTCGTCCACACTCCCACACCCAGCTCCAACCGC
>DYOB01000035.1 GCA_020720765.1 Borreliella garinii | reverse complement strand
AGAAACAATCAGAGAAGCAAAAAAAATAGCTAGGCAGGAAGGTCGACAAGAGGGTGAAAGTCTCGGACTTAATAAAGGAGTCCTTCTCGTTGCTAAGCGTATGAAGGATGAAAACCTACCGGTTTCTACTATTGCAACAGTCACTGGGTTGAATGAGGAAGAGATTAGGGGCCTATAAATCTCTTTAATCTCCAAACGTGTTTGGAGCTACTTTATAGCCCCATATTCCTGCGCGTCCCGATTTTTACCTATAGGCCCTTCAACCTTAAAACGTTCGATTATCTCCCAGTCCAGGTCAAACCGAAGAGGTCAATCCGTCCATCCGCTCCCGAACCTGCTACGAACCATACAGTATTTCCTTGAACAAAAGGGTCGTCACGTCTGTGAAGCCGCAGTTGAGCGCCCAAATACACAGGTCCGGCCAGGGTCCGCCCCTCGGAATCTAGCACTTGGACTAGGGTGTCCTGCCACGTATCTTGCGACCAGCGCTCCCAGGCTAAAAGTAGGCTGCCATCGGCCAAGCGAACCATTTTCACTCTGCTCACGTTAGAAGTGTTTGGATCACGGTAGTCGGTGATCCAACGGGGGGCGTAATTCCTCTGGGGTTGCCACCCTCCGCCGAAGTCGTAAAAGCCTCCCTTTTCCTCAGGCCCGGGTTCAACGATGAGTTCGGGACGGATAACGTTGACTTCGGACCATCGAGGAGTCAACGGCGGCCGCAGCCGCATCAAGGCCAGGTTTCTGCTGTCATTCACTTCTCCTCTCGCCCTTCGTGGATCCAGCGTCGCACCTTCGGGTGAACGCTCGACTGCAAAAGCCACCCACCAGTCCCCTCCAGCATCCACCACCCCGCCGAGTTCACTATAGACGCGGTTGTCGTTGGACCATTGGTAGAGGCGCTGTGCCGGTGTGCTCAGTGCTGTATATTCGGGAAATCTCCGGCCCGCCGGGGTTGTTGGTTGTTCCCCGTGGGCTGTCTTAAGGGTGAAAACCAGTTCACTCTTCATCCCGGTTGAATCAAATCGATGGACGTTTACACCGCGCGGATAGTTATCCCCCAAGTCGACGCCCAAAAATGCTCCGTCGGCAGAAAGGGTCAGGACCTGGTCCTGGGAGTGGCCGGAGGTTTGCCCGTGGTATTTTATCAGAGATAAACTTTCAGCGTCGAAAACTGCTGCAAGTCCTGACTGGTGGTTGAGACCATCTGCGCTTTTGTGCAAGGTCCTGGACATCATAAGTCCCAGCTGCCCGGCGGGGTCGGAAGTCGCAGCGGCCAGTTGGTCTTCCCGCTTTCGCAGTTCCAGGTTTCTTAAGCGTAGGCGGTCGGGTCCCACCCAGGTCAGAAAGTAGCCTCCCGAAGCCGGGTCCTGCCATACAACCCCCAAATCCCCGTCGGGGGTGCTGACAAATTCATAATCCCTGGAATCACCGAAAATATTTTCAAACGCTGCCGGGCCGTGGGGATAGTCAACGCGCGCATCAGGAACCCTTTTTCCTACCTCGTAGTTATAGCGGACAGCGGTCAAGCCCGGCGCCACAGCTAGACTAGCGCCTCTAATTCCAGGTCCAAGACGGGCTAATCCCGGCGGATCGGTATCAGTAGGTAGAAAAATAAGAGTTACTGCTTCGGTTAAAAGACTTGCGTCAAACTCGGGAATCTCGGTCCAGGCTCCAGGACGTATACGGTCGGAACTTATGGCCGCAACCAACCGGCCGCCTGTTGAATCCATTGCCCAAACTTTATAGTCACGGGAACGGGAAAACCGGGCTACGAGGATATGGTGGCTGGCTAAAAACTTTGTAGCCCGTGCGGAAGAAGGATGCACCCTGTAGGCTTCCAAAACTTCCAGCCCGCCGGTCCAGCGGCCGCGTTCCACCCTGAAATCCCTGTGGTTGTACTGGCCGTCGGTGTAATGGGCGCTGTCCCCACCTCCACCTGCATCGGCGGCTACGAGACTCAGGTTCCCTATGACTTGGTCGGCCAATACCCCGCGATTCCCCTGCCAGCCCGAACTGCGCGCTGTGCCATCTCCAGGAATGACCATGGTTGAGTCGACCGAAAAAGTGAAGGACGGCATGGGTGGAGGAGGCGAAGCTGAAACAAATCCGGTAGAAAAAGTCAAAAAAACCACGCAAAGGATCAGCCTAAACATAGAACCTCCAAAGTTATTCTCCGTCCTCGTCCACCCGATAAAGGGATTTATTGTGCATTTTCCGGATGATATCCGCTGATTCTTTTTCTCTTCGTTCTTTTAAGAATTCTTGAGCTGCTTCCTGGGCTTTTTGAGCCCTCAACTTTCTATACGGGCCCTGATCCTCGCCTTCCGGGGGCGGGACAATATTGACTTTCACTTTGGGACGGGGGATTTTTGCCCCTTTAAAGTCGGCACCTTCGAGTTGTGCGCCCGTCAAACTAGCCTTTGTGAGGTCGGCGTTGGTAAAATTGGTCCCCTTAAGGTCGGAATTCTGCAACCGGGCGTTTTGAAGGTGAAAGCCGCTGAGATCCTTGCCGCTGAGATCGGCTCCCCGCAGATCGGCAGAAAATGCAGGCCCGTTAGTCGAAACGAAGGAATTCCATAACCCGGGATCTTTTGAGTCCGTTGCACTGAGTAATAATTTCAAATGCTTGGCATTGCCAACAAAGACCGGACTCGAGCGCCCCATAAGATTACCATAAATCGAATAGTAAAAAACATCAAGTCAGAGTATTATATAACCAGAGGTTTCAGTTTTATGGTAGCTCCATTACAACCGCCAGATTATGTTCTACTCAGCGAGCCGTCGAGGGAGGCGCTTCTCAGCCAGTGGGGAGTATCAAATAATGCACAGAGGGAACTTTTTCAAAAACTTTGTGCGCTCCGTCGTGCCGACATTGACCCAACACCTTGGAACAAATCGGACCTGGATGGCCTGATGATGAAACTTCGAGACGCCCGGGTTGGAATTTTGCTGAGTAAGAATACGGCAGACGGAAGACAGGCGGAGAAAATCTTACTAACCGATGAAGGCAGCTCGAAGTTTTGGTATTATTTTCTTTCGGAAATTTACCAGGCCGGGTTCGAAACAAACCACCTACCCTTTCTCAAATCTAGCTCCCTGAAAACCAAACAGTGGTTTCCTCCTCCCCACATTCTGACTCAAGTACAGGCCACCCAAGTAAAAAGGCAGGTTCTTGCTCAAGCAATAAGCGACGAAAAGATTTTGAGCATTTCTCTATCAAAAACTGAGGATGCCATTTGCCCTGCAAAAGACTATCAGTTTATGGTGTCCCAATGTTTTAAAATGCTCAGAATTTCACTCAACCACCAGGCGAACCAGATAGCTGTGTCCCGTTATCTGAAAACAAACCTGAACGAGCTCAATAAACATATCAATGCCAAGGAAGCAGGTTTTTGGAAAATGCTGACCACGACCTTAGTTGCAAACAGGGAAGAGCTTTCAGCAGATCCGAGGCAGAAATGGGATGCCACGGCGTTCTATTCTTCTATACTTCTGGGAGGGATGGTCGAAAGCCAGCTGGAAGAAGCCCAGAGGGAACGGGATGACGATAAAGAAAAAGATTCGGATATGAAGGCCTTAGTACAAATCCTTCTTAAAAGTTCCGAAGGTTACCTTTCACCCGAAGAAATTCACGCCGCATTCGGCCCCTTGAAAATAAAGTATAAGGAACAATTTAACTCATTCAGTGAGAGCTTTAAAAAAAGGTATACGGTCGCTGAATCGTCAACCGGTCTTCCTCCGGTGGTAGTGATCGACGAGAGCTGGTTTCACAGGGACCGGCTCTATCATTTTTTCGTTCATCATTGGGATCGGTTAAAGGTGAAAATCAAACCCTTGATGACCGACAGGCTTCAACATTATATTCAGTCGGATAACAAGAGCAAGGATTTAGCCTTTGCACAGGCGGATTCTTTTGAACATGCACTCAAAGAAGAAATAGAGAAACTCGATCCCGAAATAGGTTATATTCTCAAACGGCCACGTCTTCTCGCAGAAGCGGCTATTGCCTTGAAAAAGGAAGTCGCTGCGGCCCAACCTCTTCTTGAACGGTTTTTCAAACAGGGCACAATGTTTTTTAAACGACTGAGCCTGATGCTCGACCTGGACCCTGAGGAATTATTTTCCACCGCAGTTCATAAACTTTCGTGGTTTTCGCAATTGCTTTTAATGATCACAGGGAAGAGGAAACTCTTTTTGGATCAGGTTCTCAGCTTGGCCCCCCGAACAAAGGTGCCGGTAGCACAGCAGAACCCATCCACCGGAAAACCTTCGCTGAAATCCCTCCACAATGAGTCCGAATCGACAGGTACAGGGGTTTCGCCCAGGAGACGACCCAGGACCCAGCCAACACCCAAGCCCAAGGTTTACAACGAAAAAGAAACGAATTCGGCTTGGTCGGATTTCGCCCAAAACGTCAAAAAAAAATAAAAGAGACCGCCTTAAGCGGTCTCTTTTGATTTCATTAGAACCCACCCGGAAGGCTTAATCTACAGTGGAAAAGTCACCCTTTGAAGCGCCGCACATGGGGCAAACCCAGTCGTCGGGAAGAGCGTCAAAAGAAGTTCCAGGCTCAATGCTGTTATCAGGGTCACCAAGTTCGGGGTCGTATATGTAGCCGCAAACGTCACAAACGAATTTTTTCATTTTTCCTCCATTTGAATACTATAACCACTCACGTCCAATTTGTCCACCTTTTTCAAGGAAACTTGGAGTATCCCTGGACGGGTCAGCCAGACCGCCGTCCTATGAAAAAGATCCCCTTCCCCTGTGGAGAAACCCGCTTCTAAACTTCCCCATTCCTTGAACGCGTCCCAAACCTAAATGGTAGCTTTCGAGCTGGTACGGATGAAAAACCTATAGTACCGTTGGGCATCAGTAAAAAAACAGGAGGAAGGTCTGCGTTCCTGAGGGTAGTCGAGGGTGAAGGACCGAGCCACGTAAGGATAGGTTGAATAACCTTACGAATGCCCGCAACCTGACCCAACGCGTGAAACGTAGGAGCGGTGGTGGTACCGATCCCTTAATTCTTCAAGAGTCTTGAGATGCGGATCGTTCTTGGATATGTTCATGAAGTCTATAGAGTAGATTAAAGATTTTTGCATGGTATTCGGGGTCGGAAGCCCAGGTTCCGCTGAGACCGTGAATTGTCTGCGCGGTTCCTGCTCTCACGTACATGCCCCTCTGATGGACCGGTGGGCGAGAGTAACCCTGCCCTCCGGCGTAGCGCCTAAGATGCTGAACCTGGGCACGCACACCCGTCACGACATCGGGAAAACTTAAGCCTGGATTACCGCCGTCAACGGCCCCCAGACCGGCAAAATTATTTTGTTCGGGCCTAACCTGACCGCCGAAGCGGAAAAAAGAGGTTTCAAGGAGCATTTGCGTCCAGGCTATATCATGGTTAACCGATTCAGCGTAGGCTTCCGCTATGTAGATTTCTGCCAATTCAAGGGCAAATTCGGGATTTAGCATGGGATTCTGGGAAATTAGGAAGGAAGCCAGTTCATACGAGGCAAATTCTCCCTTACTGAGGAGAAAAGGGTTGGGTTCCCATAACTCTTCACCCCAGAGTGAGAAGGCCAAAAGTATAAAGAAAGGTCGAAAAACCTTCACGCGTTCAACGAACTCAGGTGTTCCATCATCTGTTTTTCGCTTTTAAAGCAGGGGATAAAATCCTGGAGCTTCACAAGTCCGAAAACTTCCAGAATTTTTGAGTTGACATTGACAAAAACAAGATCCCCACCTTTTGTACGAATTTGTTTGGTTAAATTGATAAAAATCCCAATTCCCGTGGAGTCAATGTATTTCAGGTCACCCATATCCATCACAAGCCGACGCATCCCACCATTAATCAGGGTTCCTATCAGGAGGGTAAACTCATCGGAAATCTCAAGAACGAAATTTCCATTCATGAGAATCTTGAAAATGGCGTCCTGGGGTCGCTCTTCTTTATCCATCGAACCGATGGCTTTAATCATCTGTATTCCGTACTGCATAAATACCCCTTATCTTCTCCTTCCATAGTAACAGATGCGATCGCGAAAGAAAAGCGATTTTTTTATTACCACTGGACAACCTGGAAAAAAACCAGTATATTCACTCTATATTATTGTGAAGAGCGGAACAATAAATGATAAAGCGCATAAATAAAGAGCTGGTAATTCGTCTTTTGAAATACCGGCGCATTTTGAACCAATTAAAGGGACTCGGCTTCGAAAGGGTTTTCTCGAATAACCTCGGGGATGCCATAGGTGTTGCCCCGGCGCTGGTCAGAAAGGACTTTTCCCTTCTTTTTCTCGGCGGAAATAAACGAGGCGGATACAATATTGATTATCTTTCCGAGAAACTCGACCTTATTCTGGGAAAAACCAAGGATCAAAAGATCATCATCCTCGGAATGGGAAAAATCGGGACGGCACTAGCTCAATATAAAGGCTTCCTCCAGGGGGATTTTGAAGTCGCTGCGGGTTTTGATACCGACACCACACCGAGGCCAAGCCTGGATATTCCCCTTCTGGCACCCGAGACTCTACCTGATTTTGCCCAAAAAAACGATATAAAAATCGCTGTGCTTGCAGTGCCCGAAGAGGCTGCCACGGATTCATTAAAACTCCTGCGCGAGGCCGGGGTCTGCGGAATACTGAACTTTACCCCGGTTGAACTAAAGAGTACGCGCGGTTGCGCAATCCACAATATGAACATTGCCGTCGAAATAGAAAATCTCTTCTTCCAGATCGTTAAACACGGTATGCCGCCTGAAGGTTGGGACGGTCCGCTGGAAGACGAGGACGAAATCGACCCGGAGGATCCTGCAGATGAATGATAAGGAAATTTTTGAACTGATGAAACTCGTGGAGACGGGGGATATTTCCGCAGCCCAGGCACAGAAAATTATCGAGACCTTAAGGGGTACATCAAAAACAAACCCTGGCGATTCGGATAATTGGTTTCAGTGGAATACCCTGAGTGGAATTGGGGACTGGTTTTATCAGCGTGTTTCAAGCGTGGTTCAGGGTATTCAGAAACCCGAAGCAACAACCCTCGTTGTCCACGTTGTTTCTACACAGGATGGGGCGGAAGTCTCACGGTTCCAAATTCCTATTAAAGTATTTCTTCTTCTTAAAAACCTCCTGACGTGGTTACCCAGCACGGGCATAGCGAAGGAAATTGACTTCGAGGCTCTATATAAGGAAGCTGAAGCCGGAAAAACCGGTGTGATATTCGAAAAAACTGTGGAAGAAAAAGAAGAGAAGATTACCGTCATCATCGAGTGAGAAGTCAGTCTTCAAACACCGCAGGCTTTCACTTCTTCCCAGAAAACATCACGGTCCAGCTTTCCCTCCAGAAAGACGACGATCAGCCTGCAAACCCTTTCGGGGAGTTTATCCCACAACGCCTTTTTCCAATTCTCACCGAGATGGTCCCTTAGTTCGCTTTCGCGCCTCACGCCTAACCGTCCCTCAGCAGAAGCAAGAAAATCCCGGGTCATCGCTACAAGGGCGTCGACTGGGAGTTTGATCTCGGGAGCCACAGCCGGACGCTTCTCTCCGGGAGCGGGAGCCCACGAGCCGACAAGTTCGTTGATTTGGTCGTCGTTGAGTTCCGGCGCTTTCTGCTTGATCATACCCCGGATCAAACCCGTGGCCATTTCGTGTATTTTCTCGTGGGTAGTTCCTAATTGTTCCTCGGCGGATTTAGCCGCCTTTTGAGCCATACCTTTAAGATTTCCACGAACCGATCCTACCCGGTTCAAATCCTCTGCGCGTTTGGCCAGGGTAGTTCTGAGTATCTCGATTTCTTCGAAATCACTCTCGTTGAGAATAAGACCCAGAACCATTTCGAGCTCTTCCCTGGTCAAATCCCAAGCTCCTGTTTCTCTTTTTCGATCTGTTCTTTAGTCGCCAAACTTAAAGAGTGGAAATTTTTTCCGAGTGCCGTACTATAAGCTGCAAGGGCATTATTTTTATCCCCTTCTGTACGAAGGATTCTGGCGTAATGGTACCAAGCATCCGGGAAGGACGGAGAGTTGGGTATGATGCGGCTTTCGTAGATCCTTTTTGCTTCTTCGGCTTGTCCCGTCAGAAAAAGGTAGTATCCCCAATTGTCCCACAGTCCCGCATCATTCTCGTCGTAGTCTGTTCCTTGTTTGCAGACAAGCTCTGCTTCGGGATAGCGCTTCATTTCAAGAAGATAGGACCCTAGGGTCGTTAAAAGTGCCCTGCTGATATAACCGCTCCCGCGAAGCCTTTCAAGTTGTTGGACCGCTTCATTTTTCTGACCCGACCGCCAAAGAAAAAGTGCCTCGTAGCTTTCGGCCAGGTCGCCGAATTTTTGGTCTATCTTCCATGGGCCTCGGACCTTCATCAGCTTGAAAACCTCACCGGCTTTCTCCCACTGGCCGTTTTTCATCAGGAGAAATGCGTAGGTTACAGAACCATTTCCATCGAGACTTTTCCATTTCCAGGCTCGGTCGAACCAGTCGAGTGCGGCGCCGATTCCTTTTCGTTTGTAAGCAAGGTTAGCAAGAAGCATAAGGAGCAGCCCCCTCCGGTCATAGAGAAAAAGAAGCACACCCATCCCCACCATAGCCCAACCGTAGGGATAACCCACCATGATGAAAAAGCCGCCACCAAGGAGAAGGATAGCTAGAAGCAAAGCTTGAACAGTCTGGAAGAGCTTGGCGCTGTTCATTTAAACGTTGAACCTGAAAAACATCATATCACCATCCTGAACAACGTAGTCTTTTCCTTCGACTCGCATTTTTCCTTTAGCCTTGATTTCTGCTTCTGAATGGAATTGCATAAGGTCGTCAAAATGGTAGACATCGGCCTTGATAAAGCCTCTTTCAAAATCCGAATGGATGACGCCTGCAGCCTGGGGTGCTTTTGCACCTTCCGGGAAGGTCCAGGCCCGGATCTCTTTTTCACCAGCAGTGAAATACGTCCGCATTCCCAAGGTGTGGTAACACATGCGAGTGAGTTTGGAAAGACCACTTTCTTCGACTCCCGCTGCGGATAGAAACTCTTCCCTTTCAGCTTCCGTTTCAAGGAGCGCTATTTCACTTTCCAGTTTCCCGCAAATGATAACAGTATCGGCGCCCTGTTTTTTTGCAAGCGCTTCGACGGCCTGGGTGTGGGTGTTGCCATTCATGGCTTTCTCGTCCACGTTGCAGACAAAGATTTCCGGTTTCATCGTGATAAGCTGAACTTCTTTCAGGGCTTCATCCTCTTCCGAGGTGAGAACGGCACTACGTGCGGGTTTGACGGCGCTTAGGGCTTCTTTCACTTTAAGCAGGGCACTATAAATTCCCTGTGCTTCCTTGACTCCGCTTTTGGCCTGCTTCTCAACTTTGGAAATTCTTTTTTCCACAGTGTCGAGGTCGGCCAGGGCGAGTTCGGTGTGGATGGTCTCAATATCCGACAGCGGGTCGACGCGACCTTCGACGTGGATGACGTCGGGGTCTTCGAAACACCGAACGACGTGAACAATCAAATTTGTCTCGCGGATATTCGCAAGAAACTGATTTCCAAGTCCTTCGCCCTTGCTTGCGCCCCTAACAAGACCAGCAATGTCCAAAAACTCAAAATTCGTTGGTATTACCTTCTGCGTCGGTATATATCCTTGGATTTTTTTCAATCTCGGATCGGGTACATCCACGATTCCGACATTGGGTTCAATGGTACAAAAGGGGTAATTTGCCGCCTGTGCCGGTGCACTTGTCAATGCGGAAAATAAAGTTGATTTGCCTACGTTGGGTAATCCCACAATTCCTGATTTCAAAGCCATAAAACAGCTTACACAAATTGACGCATTTGGGCGAGGGGTGTATAATGATATCCATGGAAAAAAAAGTCTATAGCATTCTTACGCTATCAAGCGGTGTACTCTTTCTTTTGGGTTTTTTACCTATAGCGATATTTGCGAACGCTCCTTGGATTTGCACGGTTTCTTTAGGAATCTTCGGATTACTTTCTTTCCTTTACTTCGTCTTACTCCTGAGGTTCAATCTTTACCTGCCAACCTTCTACTATACCTTTGCTCTTGTGCTGACGGTTCCGCTTTGGTTCTCCTTCGGCGGCTCGCAGGGGCCCATGCCTCTGACTTTTATTCCTATTCTTCTTCTGATCAATCTTTTCTTCAGGGGTTTCAAAAGGCATTTCTTCTTCGTCATCCTTCTTGTTTGGGCATTGACCCTTATCGTTCTCGAACAGCTGCAAGTTTCTCCAGTCTTTCAATTCACCGAGCTTACTCCGAGACTCACCTTACTGACTTCGGGTACAGGACTTTTTCTCTTGCTTATCTACGCCATGCTGAGGGTCATCATGGGGTACTACGACGAGGAAAAAGAAAAAGTGCGGATAGCCAATATCGAACTGATGAAAAAAAACCAGGAGCTCCAGGATTTGGCCTTACGGGACAGGATGACAGGTCTATTCAACCACCAGCATTCGCTCGATGTCCTGAACCAGGAATGCCTACGTGCAAGCCGGCACAACTACCCTCTGAGTATCATCATGCTCGATGTAGATTTCTTTAAAAGGGTCAACGACACCATGGGCCACCAAGCAGGCGATAAAGTGCTAATTCAGGCTGCTGAGATTCTTAGGTTGTGCTCCAGGCAGGTCGACGCCATTGGAAGGTACGGCGGGGAAGAGTTTATCATTATTCTCCCGCAAACACCTCTGATGGGTGCCGTCGATGTCGCTGAAAGGATACGCAGGGAATTTCAGAGGCAGGATTTTTTTGAAGATTCAACGAAAATCACCGTAAGCCTCGGAGTTGCTGAGTACAACGGCGAGGAGCCCGAACTCTTTGTCGAGTACGCAGACAAGGAACTGTATTTGGCGAAAGAATCCGGTCGGAACCAGACCCGCTGGAAAATGTCAGAAAGCGCTTAAGCGTTTCGCTGGAATCCATCCCCTCAAAGCGTTAAAACAAGCGATTTCATCCGCCTTATAGAAAGACTCGTACGGTAAGTCTGCTTCCATAATCTTCCCCTGTTTTAATAGAAGATCACGGTAAACGCCCGGGAGGAAAACCCGGGATGCACCGGGTGTCAGCCATTGGTCCCCGAACCTGAGTGCCAGGTTTGTAAAGGTGCCTTCGAGGAGAAACCCCTCCGTATCATAAAGAAAAATTTCTTCGCCCGGGCCCGGTGCAAAATCCTCGTAGACCTTTCTGCGGTCCGTTTTGAAATGGCGCAGAGGCTCCTCACCTTGAATTGGACCGTCAGCGAGGCGTACCTTCAAAATCTGGCTGAAAGGTTGAAAAATCTTGGCTTCCACTTGGAAAATCCCGGTCGGACCAAGCAAAAGCCGCACTCGCAGAGCCTTGCCCTCATTATACTTTGCTACCAGCTCTTCCAGAACTTCACGCGCTCCGGGTTCATGAAAATCCCTTCTGAAAAATCTTGCGGCTTTTTCCATCCGCTCCATATGTCCCGCCCAGAGCCGCACCCCCGACTCAGGCTCCCAGAGCATCGTTTCAAGGATGTTCCAATCGGCGCTATGCGGAGCGAGAAAAAGGGCTTTTGAATAGGCCTCGTCGTATTCAGTTTGGACCTGGCTATCGTAGACAATTCCCCCGCCTACACCGAATACAGCTTTACCGGTCTTTCTTTCTGCTTCGAGGGTTCGAATCGCCACACCGGATTCCATCGCCCCACCCGGTGCGAGGAGAAAAATCACCCCCGTGTAAATTCCTCTGTTTCTTTTTTCCATGGTTTGAAGTAGTTCCTGGGTTCTCTTCTTGGGAGCTCCTGTGATGGAGGCCGGAGGGAAGAGGCTTGAAACCAGCTGGGGGAAAGGATGCTTTTCGAAAAACCCGCTGGCGGTTACTGTGCTCGTCATCTGGTGCAGTGTCGGAAGTGTCATCACTTGAAAGAGTTCCGGTGTTTCGACTTGACCGGGGTAAACCAATTCTCCCAATTCGTGACGTACCATGTCGGTAATCATCAAATTCTCGGCACGGTTTTTTTCACTCCCAGCCAGCTCCTGCGCGGACATCTTATCGATCAAGGGATCTGAACTTCTCAAGGCTGTTCCCTTCATAGGATTGCATTCGAAGTTCCACATTCCCTTTTCCCCGGGCCGTGCTTTCACCCAGGATTCCGGGGACCAGCTGAGAACCGCCGTATTGCCGTGGAGGATTATTCCCCCGTGCCTGTTCTGACCACGGGAAGCTACTCTCTCCCATAAATCGACCCAGTCCTGATCGGTAATCCTAGCCCCAGGTTCTTTGCCTAAAAGGTATGTTGTTAGCTCCATGGTGAGATTCATTTGGTACGAATCTCCAGCAACGAGTGATTTCTTGACAGCTTGAAATGCTTCGCTGTATTCTTCCCTTGACCAATTCGATACCCAAGGAGTCAACCAAGGCCCCGAAACATTCACAGCATCAGGAAGGGTATAGGGTTGGGGGCTGCGGTGAACCTCGAAATAGAGGCCGGGACGATCCTCGGAATATATTCCCGGATAGCGTAAATACCCCCCCACCCAAAAACCTTCAAGCGCCGCCTCCCCTACACGCTTTAAGGAACGGTCCCAGGCGGGGCCGGGAGAGATGGAATGTGTTTCTATAGGTTGGGAAAAATCAAGCCACTCTCCATCCCAGTTCAGGATCAATCCCTTACCTCGTTAGAAAGTTCCCCCAGCATAATCAGCGACCCAGTGACAACAACGGCCTGGTCTTTTGTGCAAAAGTTTTTCGCAGACTTTAAGGCCAGGTTAGGATCGTCGAATCCAACCGACGGACATGGAAACAAATCTGCAAGCCTTTCACGTCCTGCCGAGCGCGGGTGGTGGAAGGAGGTATAGAAAACACGTGAAAATGATTTCCTCAAGTAGCGTGCGATTTCATCGATATTCTTATCTGAAGACGAACCGTAGACCACAACGGAGTTCGGCCATCGGACCATAACGGTTTCTGTAAGTTGACGGATGCTCTCAAGAGTGTGGGCTCCGTCGAGTATAAGTGTGGGATTCTCACCGGCTACTTCCATGCGACCCGGCAGCGAAGCTTCTGAAATGGAGTGCACAAGGGGTTCCATAACCCGGGAATCATTTAGGGAAAAATGCTTTTGCAGAACAGCAACCGCGAGAGCCGAATTTCGAGCTATCCCCAGTCCGAGAGTCTTCTGAATCCATTTTAGATCCACATGGTCCTTCGCCATCTCCACCTGGATTCCATCGGTAACAGGTTTGAGTCCTACCCGCCATTCGCGCTCAAGAATAAAAAAAGGAGCTGATTTTTCCAGGGCCCTTTTCTTGAAGACTTCAAGAACTTTTTCATTCTGTTCGTAAGTCCAAACCGGAACACCGTGTTTTATAATACCCGCCTTCTCGCCGGCTATTTTCTCAAGCGTTTTCCCGAGAATTTCGGTATGTTCGAGTTCGATCAAGGTTAGGACCGAGGTTTGCGGCGTAACAATATTCGTAGCATCGAGGCGCCCTCCCAAACCTGCCTCGAGAACCATCCAATCACATTGTTCGTTTGTGAAAAGATAAAAGGCGGCCTGGGTGAGTATCTCGAAAACTGTTGCCATACCTTCATGAGGATTTTCCGGAAGGGTTTCTGCTGTTGTTATAGCTTGAGTTAGAGCACGACGGTATGCTTCTTCTTCCCAAAATTTTCCCTCCCTCGTAATGCGTTCCGCCCAGTATCGTACGTGCGGACTCGTGTAGAGTCCTGTCTTGTTTCCGAGTGCTTCCAGACCTCTAGAAAGAAAAAGTGCCGTGGTCCCCTTCCCCTTGGAACCAGACAAATGGAAACTCTTGATCTTGTCCTGGAGATTTCCCGAAGCCAAGGCAAGGCTTTTCATCCTTTCGAGTTTGTATTCCCCGGGAACCACAGTCTTTTTCTCGTAATTGACGAGTTTCTCCAGTGGAGCAAAAACTTCATTCGGCGGAGGTTTCACCTAAACTTCATAACGACGCCTCAAGGCACGGGCGTGGGAAGGAAATCCCTCGTAGTCTGCAAGGTCAATAACCGCTCTTGAGACATTTTGAAACCCTGTTCGAGTGAGGCTGACTATGCTGGAGCTTTTCATAAAGTCCCTAACAGAAACAGGCCCGAAGGTTCGTGCCTTGCCTCCGGTCGGGAGTACGGCGTTGGGTCCCGTCGCGTAGTTGGCTGCGCTGAAAGGGAGGTGTTCACCCAGGAGAATCTCCCCAGCGTGGCGTATCTTGCTGAGGAGAGAAAAAGGCTCCGCTGTCTGAATACTTAAATGTTCGGGAGCAAAGTCATTGACCCAATTCACGGCTTCTGTCAGGTCATCGAAGACAAGGATGGCACCATATTTCTGAAAAGATTTAATTAGATAGTCTTTTCTCGGCTCGGGCGTCTGCTCTATCAGCTCCTGTACAAGACCTTGAACCTTCAGGGCCAGTTCCATTGAAGGAACGGCGAGAAAGGCACTCGAGTCTGCCCCGTGTTCTGCCTCGACCAGGAGATCAAGGGCAAGTTTCCAGGGGTCGGCGTTTTCATCGGCAAGGAGGGCGGACTCGCTCGGTCCTGCAGGCAGCCCGGTATCAACTACCCCGGTCAAAAGCCGTTTAGCTGCAGTGACATATGTATTTCCAGGACCGAGAATTTTATCGACCTTCGGTAGGGACTCGGTTCCGAACGCCAAGCCAGCAATACCGTGGGCCCCGCCAACTCGGTATACTGAGTCAACACCGCAACGTTTAGCTGCGTAGAGGCATGCAGGGTCGATATTCCCATCGGGCAAGGGTGGTGTAATCAGGCAGAGTTTTTTTACCCCAGCTAGTTTTGCAGGGATAGACAGCATATAGACCATGCTGGGGAAACTGCCCTTGCCTCTTGGAACATAAATTCCCGCCGAGTCCAGGGGTAAAAACCGTTCGCCGGCCAGGACCCCGGGCCTGACCTCGATAAAGCTCATGCCGCACGGAACTTGGATTTCGTGGAATTTCTCAACATTTTCGATGACATAATCTATGGCTTTTTTAATCTCCGTAGAAAGAGCCGCTTCGGCTTTTACAAACTCATCCTCCCGGATCAAGAGATCCATAGTTGGAGAAACCCCGTCAAATCTCAGGTTAAACTCTTTAAGAGCAGAATCCCCATTTAACCGTACAGCGTCTAAAATGGCCTGGACATCAGGAACCACCCTTGAAATATCTTCTTCGCAACGTTGGAGCAGGCGTTTTTTTTCGGTGTCCGGCAGATTTTTCCATTCATAAACGGGTACAAACATAATGACTTATCATAACTGGACAGAGGGCTTCTATCAAGCAGTCAAGTTCATTATGATGTGTTTATGCGGTTCCCTTTTATTGCTATGCTCTACCTTAGCCTTACACCACTTATAGGTGCGGCGTCGACTTTTTCGGGCGGCTTGCTTCTTGGTCTTACCTGGGCGGTACTTTTTGCCCTAGGCACAATTACAGCAATCTTGGTTTCCGATAAAAAACAGCCACTCAAAGGACTCCCTGTTACGGCACTTGTCAATTCCGTCCTGGTCTTCGGAGTTGATCTCCTGCTTACCCACCTTTTCGGGCCGGCTTACCTGCCCCACCAACTGTACATTCGACTCCTGGCATTCAATCCCCTTATTATACTCCAACCTTTGCGTGACTGTTCACAAATGGACAACTCCGAACTCCTCGTTCGAACCTTCCAGAATCTGGTCTTTATCCTATTTCTCTCCTTTCTCCTCGGTTTTTTAAGGGAATTCTTCGGAGCTGGAAGTCTGACTTTATGGGTTGGAACCCAGCCCGTACTTTTCCCTCCCTTTACCGAATGGGCTCCTAGATTACTTCAGGGTCCAGTAGGCGGGTTCTTTCTCGTTTCACTTGCTGCTTTGGTTTACCATAAAAATTTCGAAAATAGCCGTATGGCACGCCCTTCTAAACCCCAGACCGCTAAACCTATAATCAAGCGTGAAGAACCATCCAAACCCCGTCCTGTGGAAATTATTCTGGAAGCTGCGCCCGTACTGATTCAAGAACCTGAATCGATAAGAGAACCCGAACCTCTCCCCGAAACACCGGCGGTCCAGGATGCACCTCCTTCAACGTTCAACCTGGATTCCTCCAATGTATCCTGGGGTGAAACCGAGGAAAGCATCCTTCATTCTTTAACAAAAGAAAAAGATTTTGATAAAAAAAGGGTTCTTGTTATCGGGTGCGGAACAGGTGAAGACGTCTACGTGATTGCGATGCGGATTATCGAATACTCAAGGGCAAAAGGCCGTGCTAATTTCCGAATCCGGGGTATCGATATGTTCAGTGCAAGAATAGAAACAGCCAAGGAAGGGGTTTACCGTGAATCGCTTCTTGGAGATATTCCCACAGACTGGAAAACCCGTTACCTCCTGAGGAATAAAAATGAAGAGGCCCGCCTTGTCAAAATGGGTCAGGAAATCCGTAATTATGTGGAGTTTCAAAGCGCGGATTTCCTCTCCGAGTCTATATTTTTTCAAAAACCTGCAGATGTGATCTATGTCAACCAACATCTTGATTTTCTTCCCGAACTCAAACAAACCCTTCTCCTAACAAATATCCGACAGAATCTCTCAAGAGATGGAGCCTTGATTATGCGTGCAGAACCCGACAGAAACCTTATGCCGGATGGATGGAAGAAAACGGGTAACTCACTCTTCAGAAAAGTAAGATAACCTTACAATTCAAAAAGGCTGGAGTGGATTTCTCCTTTTTCTTCCGATATATTACATATGATGAATCGCATACTTCTAACTTTTGCTGTATTTTTACAAGTGCTGAACCTGGGAGCTCAAAGCGAGGTTGTTCCACAACTTTCAACAAATTTTGTTTCAAGAATTCGGGTTGAGAGGGAAAATGGACTTCTTAAAATTTTTTGGAAAGACGCACCCGACCTTTTAGGTGAAACGTATGAAGTCTACCGTTTGTCAGAACCAATATCAGAGAATAACTTTGACAAGGCTGTTTTAGCAGGAAGTATTGGGGAAAACATAGAAGGTTTTTCCGATAAACCCGACTCGGAAGGTGAATACTATTACACTGTATTAGCCCGGGACGCCCAGGGAAATCTCCAAAAATTCTTTGCCCCTTTTAGAAATGTCATGATGAGTTCTGTCCAATTCACTCCAAGCCTGCCGTCAGCCTCAGTCTTAGATGTGAGTGCGCGTGTTATTTCAGACAGGATAGTTTTAAGTTTCAGACCTACCGACGCCACCGGAAATCTCATGATTTTCCGGACCTCTGCGTACCCCGAATCAAGGGAAGACCTTGAAAAAGGAATACTTCTTGCGACGCTACCGGCAAGCTCCACAAGCTACCAGGACATCCCTCCACCGGGGCTTCCATTTTTTTATTCCGTTGTCAATGCCCAGACTTTTACCAATGCCGGAGAAGGTCTTTTCAGCGTTTCCAACAGAACAGCAGACCCTATGGGCCTTCAATTAACACAAGTCCAGACCCGGCCTCGTGTTGTAGGGCCTGAACCGGCTGCAAGTCTCGCGACGTCTGAAACGGAGTTAATTATTCCGGATATAGCCTCGATTATGGCACAAGCCCGACAGCCCAATACCCCCAACGAAAACTCCTCGACGATCAATCTTTACGACCTCGGTTACCGAGAACAAGTGCTTCGCGCACTTCCTCTCCCCAAACTCGCGGTCAATGAAGATATCAACACGGGTGATTTCCGTGAAAACGCCTACAGCCCCCTTCCCCCAAGTCGACCCGTCAATGAAAGGGTTTCTCTCCTCTTTTCTGAAATCTTAAAAAACAGCGTCCAGGAAGACCTGCCTCAAGCTGTTATTCTCCCGGAGGAAAACACCATTGCTGCGGGTGTAGGGTCAAGACTTGCTTCCATTGTGAAAGAAAATTGGAACAAAAGAACATGGACCTCGGCCATCCCGCAACTCAGTGAACTCCTTATCCTCGACCTCGAGGTGAAAATCCGCTCCCGGGTATTTTTTTACAGGGCACAGGCTTACGCATTCACCGGTGCTTATGAAAGAGCTACTTTTGACTTTATTTTAGCACAAAGCAACTATAGGGCCGAAGCCACAAGATTTCTTGATATTCTCCTGAGACGAAAAAATAATCTCTGAAATCCTTATTACAAAAGATAGCACCTTGACAAGAACAAGGGAAAAAGTTATAACCTTTTCACGTTTCAAGGAGAGATTTATGAAAGAGGGAATTCACCCAGACTATCACATGGTTGTTTTTAAAGACGGTTTGACGGGGACTATGTTCCTCTCCCGCTCCACCATGAATTCAAAAGACAAGGTAAAATACACGGACGGCAACGAATATCCTCTAGTCACACTCGAAATTTCTGCCGACAGCCACCCTTTCTTCACCGGTACCCAACAATTGGTCGACACCGCGGGAAGAGTGGAACGCTTCAATAAACGGTATAAAGTCGCTAAGAAAGCCTAAGAACCTTTCCTCAATCATCCTTTTTAGAGTACTAAGGTTTAAAGAATATTTTAATATTGTCATATTTAGATCTCGAAGTGGGCTGAAAACCACAAAACCACCAAGAAGGGAATCCGTAGTTATGTGACTTCCTTAGCTTTCGCAGAGCTGCCGAGAAGTTGAGGCGCTGAGGCTGGGTATATGGCCTCAGACCACCCGTGGTAAAAAATTCTTTAGCACGGGTGATTTCGGCACTGCCACCATCACTCAAGGGCTTTGGTTGACAACCAGGGTTATCTGAAAAGCCCGAGGTATTTAGCGGGAACATTTTAGAGTTTACCGGGAGGCCACTACCATTCCGAACCGCTCCAATACCTCGTAAGTAAAATTTTTTAAATCCTGTATATGCAATGAGGTAGGAGTTTCAATATTCGGTATCGTGGGCAGGGTTTTCCACTAGGAGCCTGTCGCGCTTGAGATTTTGACACAGGACCGTGGAGCTGGGTGTGGGAGTGTGGACGAAAGTCAAATTTCCTTGATTGCCTTACCGACTCGGATGGATTGAAAACTCTCCAAGGGCACAAGCTCGGCAGCCTCGACGCTTTTGTATCGTGTCGCCATGTGCAACAAAGTATCACACAGTTCAACCTCAAGTAAATTCCTGCGGTCTCAAGCGCAACAGGCTCCTAGTCGAATCTCTTAGTCGAAAAACCCTCTCTGTGTTGCCATTTGTGTCCACCTCCCACTTGCAAGATATCAGATTTTGCCCTATTCTGTAAAGCGAGGGTACTTTTTATAGGTTGCCTAGAATTAGTAAACAACAGGTGCCAACATTAGACCAATAACGATACCGTGAATTTTCGATCGTTAAATTTAAACAGAGTAATTAAGGATAATAATTGAAAAAGAATATTATTAAGTCAATACTAAAAGTAATTCTTCTGGTAGTTGTCCCAAGTGTAGTCATGTATTTTTATTTTAATTTATTAACTTATTTGAATCGATTATTTGCTGTGGATGAAAAGATTGCTGTAACTTCTTTATTATTTGTTTTGGTGGTAGTTTTTTCTGTTTTGAAAATAAACCTCTTTAATGGCGATGACAATTAGCGGCTTTTCACACACAACCAGGTTCCCCTATAATAATTTTAAACTTGCCTAATTCTTCCTTCAACTTGACACCTTACAGTGCAAGTTAAGGAGTAATTAGGATGACAAGTATTGTATCTCGAGTATCAGCCGGGTGGAGATAATGGGTAAAATAGATATATTGGAACCTGTTGTAGCCTACAACCAGCTCTCTGGCAATGCGCTGGGCCCGTGGTTAGTACCGGGGAGGGCGCTGGAATGCGGGGTTATACCTGGGGCGAACCAGGGTGGAGATAATGGAGATATGAGTGTCTAGAGCCTTCTTAACTCTTCCTCAGTCAATCCAGTGAACAGAGCAATATCAACCGTTGATACCCCCTTAGACTTCATACGCTTGGCCATTTCAAATTTTTCGTCCTGGCGACCTTCCTGACGACCTTCCTGACGACCCTCCTGACGGCCCCGTGTTACCCACTCTTCTTCTTTCTTTCTCAGTTTAGTCTCAAGCATACTCAGTA
>DYOB01000204.1:1891-3362 GCA_020720765.1 Borreliella garinii | reverse complement strand
AGTTGAAACTCGTAAGAATGGTTGCTACTACTACCAAGATCTGCACTGATGGCCGCTCCACTCCCAGTCACCCAAGAGCTTCGCAGCAACCATCACGCCTGCCTACCCCCCCTTCAAGAAATCTAGAAGGGGGACTAAGGATCGGCTACCGGCTTAGCCGTCATCCATTTTCGGGGCTAATTCATTCGGCGGGTGAGTTGTTACACACTCCTTAGCGGATACCGACTTCCATGGCCACCGTCCCGCTGTCTTCATGAATTAACACCCTTTAGTGGGTATTAAACCGGTATTGGACGCCTTTCCTTATTGTTTACGGTTGAACCCGCTTTACCTGATCTGCTTACCAAACCACGGCCCACTAGAGATCCTTATTAAACCGGCACTTCCATTAAGTAAGCTCCGGATATTGCCCATTTAAAGTTTGAGAATAGATTGAAGGCTATCAACCTCCAAGGTCTCTAATCATTAGCTTTACCTGGCAAAATTAATTATAGATCTCCGCTATCCTGAGGGAAATTTCGGCAGGAACCAGCTACTAGGCGATTCGATGAGTCTTTCGCTCCTATACCCAGCTCGGACGAGCGATTTGCACGTCAGCACCGCGGGAGGTCCTCCACCAGGATTTCTCCTGGCTTCAACCAGTCCGGGCATAGTTCATCACCTTTCGGGTACTAGCATATTTACTCTAACTCAGACCGAAAGGCCCGGTTTGTGCTGTTAACACAATACACTTTCATTACGCCTTCACAATTAAAATTGCTACGGCTTGCAGATATGCTAGACTCCTTGGTCCGTGTTTCAAGACGGGACGTTCCCAAATACCATACCAACAATATACTAAAGACCGATAGTTTGCGACACATCCTAAAGACTCGAGCCCCGGTACCGCATCCAAGCCGTGAAGCGAGGACACAGCAAAAAGACTTTTATCTTTAGAACGCATCTACAACGATAATATTAGCATGTGTAGCCCAATCCTCGTCAAAAGACAAGAACAGAGTTGTTGGATACCTATAATGAACCAAAAGAGAACACTACAGGAGTCGATACTTGGTTACGCTTAAATCTATGCAATTTCACACTCTTTTCACCCTCTTACCAGAGTACTTTTCAACGTTCCCTCACGGTACTTGTTTACTAACGGTCTCGTGCATTATATTTAGCCTTAGAGGAAGTTTATCCCCTATATTCAGATTGTACTATCAAACAATCCTACTCGTAGATACCATTCCTTACAAAATTGAATGAAACGCTAACGGGCCTAACACCCTCTATGGATTCACTTGTGAATACCTTTACAGGTAATTTCACGGTTCTCAATTCAAGGAATAGCATCCGCACCCTACAACTCCAAGGCAAAACCTTAGATTCAGGATGGGCTTTTCTCTTTTCCCTCGCAGGTACTAGGAGAATCTCTGTTGATTTCTTTTCCTCCCCTTATTAATATGCTTAAATCCAGGGGGTACCCTCT
>DYOB01000204.1:0-1791 GCA_020720765.1 Borreliella garinii | reverse complement strand
CGAATCTCATTACATATCGCTTTTTGCCGCGGGCTTCATCGATGCACGAGCCGTGTGCTCCATTGCACAGAGTTGGATTTGGTAAAAGGCTTTCACCTTTTTACCATAAATGATCCCTACGCAGGTTCACCTACGAAGACCTTGTTACGACTTTTCCTTCCTACAGACGAAGAGATTTAACTGGTTTCCCTTGCCTTGCGGCTCGGTCCGCCAGGTTCATCTCTTCGTCCCATCGGTAGGAGCGACGGGCGGTGTGTACAAAAGGCAGGGACGTAATCAATGTGGTATGATGAACCACGCTTACTAGGAATTCCTCGTTCACGAGGATGTTCCAATCCTCGATCCCTGTCATAACGGTGTTTGAAAAGTTTTCCCAATCCTATTAGGATAAGGGGTTATAAAACCATAGCGCTCGCTGGTACCGTTATTGTAGTACGCGTGCAGCCCAGGACATCTAAGAGCATCACAGACCTGTTATGGCCTAAATCTTCCTCATTCTACTAGAACGAATGAAGTCCCTTTAAGAAGCTGACAAAAGTCACGTAGGTTTTGGAAAAGGCCAAAAGCCAGTCCCGATAAACTAACCCTTCCCCGAAGGAAAGGGCCTACGGCTAGTTAAAGGCTTAGGTCTCGTTCGTTATCTGAATTAACAAGACAGATCACTCCACGAACTGGAAACGGCCATGCACTACCCACCACACAATCAAGAAAGGGCTATTAACCTGTCAATCAAACTTGTGTCCTGACCTGGTGAGTTTCCCCGTGTTGAGTCGAATTAAGCCGCAGACTCCACTCCTGGTGGTGCCTTTCCGTCAATTCCTTTAAGTTTCGGTCTTGCGACTATACTCCCCCCAGAACCCAAAGACTTAAGGTTTCCCTTGAGTTCTGAGAAGATCGCTGGGATAGTGTCTTCCCAAATACTCGGTTGGTATCGTTTATAGTTGGGACTACGACGGTATCTAATCGTCTTCGATCCCCCAACTTTCGTCCCTGATAGACGAGCTTGTGGTGGCCCACGACAGCTTTCGCCTTAGTTGGTCACATGAGGGTCTCAGAATTTCACCTCTAGCCTCATGGTACCCGGGGCCTCACCCTGAGCTCCATTACAAGCGCTGTACCAAGCTACGCCCAAACCGAAGTCCAGGTTTCACTCAAATACAGCTACTCTGCAGTCCCATGCTAAATCGCTCTGGCAGAGTATCATAGCCCGCTTTAAGCACAACGATTTATTTACAGTTGCAACCCAAAGGGGCCTCACGGATGAACCGTGGACAAGTGTACACGCAGCAACTGTCAGACGAGAACCGTAAGGCCCTGCCCGACTGAAGTTTACCAAAAGTAGGCAAAGAAGGGTTATAAACTCTTCCCAACCATCTCTTGATAGAACTAATTACTACATGCGCACTCTTAGGTATACTACGGGCGTTTTAACTACAGCAGTATTAATATACGCTCTTGGAGCTGGAATTACCGCGGGTGCTGGCACCAGACTTTTCCTCCAATGGCTGCTCTAAGGGTTATCTACACCCAAATCATGGAAAATTATCAGATGATAATACCTCCCCACCTAAGGGTGTGGAGACACTATAGCTTGTCACTACCTCCCCGTATTGGGATTGGGTAATTTGCGCGCCTGCTGCCGTCCTTAGATGTGGTAGCGATTTCTCAGGCTCCCTCTCCGGAATCGAACACTGATTCCCCGTACCCGTCAAAGCCTGGTTTGTCCTTTAAACAAACAACGAGCTGATAGGTAAGAAACACCTCTGCCTGGCCACTAGAAAAAGCAAACCT
>DYOB01000203.1 GCA_020720765.1 Borreliella garinii | reverse complement strand
ATTCTACTGTCCCTGATGAGAAAACTATCTGGTATTACCGAAACGAACTTGCTAAGAAAAAGGCCGATGTCAAACTGTTTACTGCCTTCGATACGTTCCTGGAAGAGAAAGGCGCTATCGTAAAGGAAGGCGTGATGATTGATGCCAGCTTTATTGAAGTACCGAGATCCCGGCCCAAAGACGAAGAGAGAAAGGCCGCCGAAGACAGGCAAATACTGGAAAAAGATCAAAAGACAAGCCAAGACGCCGAAGTACAGTCCGTGCCGCCACTCACACCACCGGAGCGCCAACTCGACTTCGATGCCAAATGGACCAAGAAACACAGTCGATCGTACTTCGGCTACAAGGACCATGTGAAGGTTGATAGCGGCTCCAAGCTCATTACCCGGTATGTGGTGACTCCAGCAAATATTCACGATAGCCCGGTATTGCATCAGCTTTTAGAACCCAATCGGGATAAGGGACAGAGTGTGTACGCTGACAAAGGTTAGGTAGTGCCCCCGATAGTGGTCAAAAGTTTTTAACAGCTGGTTTTTGACTAAAAATCACGTTTTTTTTCAAATTTCGCCTGAATTTCCTCAAATTTTTGTTTTGACCACTATGGGGGCACTATCAAAACCGTAAAAATATTCCATCACATCGGCTTTTGGGGATAACCGTTAGGTTTTTAGAGGGGGCCCATAGTCGTGATGGAAAATATCCACCGCCACCGACTCGAATACACCGGGGGAATGGATTTCCGTAAATGGAAGGAACTCATTCTTGCGGCGGTGGCGGAAGTCAGGGGCCCCATCCTGGGGTCAACCCTTACCTCGGTGGCGGTATTTCTCCCTATTAACTTTACGGCACCGCTGACTAACGCCATCCTTGGGGACCAGGCTCGCACGGTCGTGTATGCACTCGGGCTTTCTCTTCTCTTCTCGTCTCACTTTTCATCGTCCCGATTGTCGCCTATTACCTGTACCGTGCACACGATAATAAACTCTTAATTCACAGAGGTTTATTGCTCCTTGCCCAAAAATTCGTGACCAAACTCGTGCAGGCCTATAAAACAAGTCTTTCCTGGCTACTCAGCGTGAAGGCCAGAGGCGCCGGGTTTCTCTTACTTAATATCCTTTTGCTTTTTATTGCGATGATTTTTGTTTTTCCGGGAATCCCGAAAGACACCCTGCCGACCCCGAGCTCGGACCGTTTGGTGGTCTTTTTCAGGAATTCCGCGGTTACCGACACACAGATTATTCTTCGTGACTACCTTCCGGATATCAATGCAAAACTCAGGAGCGTTCTGGGCGATCGGATAAAAGCTGTTTTCGCCAATATCTCAGGCCGGTTCAACCAAGTCCTCGTCGACCTCACATCGTCAACACTCACTGACGAAGCTGTTCTGGACCTCCAGGAAGTTTTTCCCAGCGAAGGGGATTGGTATTACAACGTGATGCCTTGGGATCCGGTCTCACTTCCGCTTCCCAACATGGCGGATATCCAGTTTCAAGTGACGGGTCCCGATTCGGCTGTGAAGGTGAAAATCCTCGATGAAATCCGGCTTCTTCTGACAGGAGACGAGTTTTATCGCAGGGTCTTTACCCGGCCCAGCGCAACGGCCGTGGAGGAACTTGTCCTTGAACCCCGTGAAGCAACCATCGACAACTTTCCGCCTTGGAATGTCTACAGTCTGTCATCCTTGGTCCGGAGGATTTTGGGCGGAACAAGTTCGGTTACCATGACAAGCGGCGAAGACGAAGTTACTGTCACGGCTGTCTATCCCTCAGACTATATTAAAGATAAAGAATCCCTGGAATCCCTACTGGTTCCCTGGAAGGAGCAGTTCATACCACTTAGGCATTGGTTCAATTTCACAACGCTTAGCGGGGTCAGCCAAATTTACTCCGAGGATGGCGTTGCGGTTTATAGGTTGATCGGACGGGCTGGAACCGACCTCAGCGACTCGGAGCGCACCGCGCACGAACTCAAGGCCCGCCAGGTTATCCAGGAGAAGGTGGTTTTCCCCGAGGGTTACGGTTTGGTCTGGGAGGATCCGAGGGTAGAAATCAACGATGCTCTGGGGACACTTTTTACGGCACTTGCGTTCTCCTTGATCTTGATATTTATCATCCTGGCCTTTCAATTTAACTCGCTTTTCCCACCTCTTGTCGTACTCGAAACAGTCCCCTACGGTCTAATCGGTGTCATTCTATCCCTTGCTGTTTTTGGGTCGACCCTGAACCTGAACAGCCTCCTTGGGACTATTCTTCTCGGAGGACTTGTTGTGAATAACGGCATCCTTATCCTTGAATTCTTTCTCGTTCGCAGGGAACAACTCGGTCCTGCGGAAGCTTTAGTGGAAACAGGGGGTATCCGCTTGGTACCCATCCTTATCACCTCACTGACAACACTCTTAGGAATGCTGCCGCTCGCATTAGGGGGGGGGAAGGTTCCAATATTCTCCAGCCCCTGGGTATAGCTGTTTCGGGCGGGCTTCTGGTCAGCACAGTTTTAACCCTTTACGGAGTTCCATCTCTTCTCCTGCTTACCCAGAAGTTGTTGCCAAGGAGGCACCCATGAGACCTATGCTCCTGTTTTTCCTGGGTATGAATCTTTTCTCGCAATCCATCGAGGAAGCCTGGCAAGCTGCATTGGAAAACAGCCCTGAGATCTCAAACCTCCTGCTCGAACGCCAGACGCTGCTTGCTGAACAAGGTGCCGCTTGGAGAGATTTCCTTCCCTCTATCACTTTCGGCATGGGGTTAAACCGCAGTTCCCAGCTCTTCACACCCGAGTCTACCCCAGAGGGAAACCGATGGAGCCTAAGAACGAGCCTCGATCTGAGGTGGGGGGGGTCCTGGGAGTACCAGGAGATGCAAAAAACCCGTGAACTTTCTTGGCGTTCCTGGTTGGTGGACCTTCAAAAAACCTACCTTGGCATCCTTCTCCTCGATCTTACGAGTCCATGGCCTGCACGTGTAAAAACCCCGGATATGGCCGGGTGGGGAGAAAGGCTCGAAACAAACCCCGGGGTCGCGCGTGCCGTGATTGACCAAGAGGAGTCGGTATTAACGCGAGGTTTGCGAGTTGCATCCCTGCTTGGACCAACCTTGAGCATAAGCACGGGTGCCAATCTCACCCAGTCTAAACTTTTCTCAGGAAACCTCGATTCTAGCGATGCCTTGAGTCTGGGCTTGAGTCTCTCTGTACCCCTTGATTCTTATCTTCCTGGCGGCAGTGCCGCCCTGGGGCTGGATAGGCTCGAGGCATCGGAGAAGAAAAATGAAAATCTCCATGAAGCTGCCAGAACGGATGCAAAAATCCAGTTATTGGCGTATAAACTCGATATTGCGGTGCTAGGAGCCTGTTGCGCTTGAGACCGCAGGAATTTACATGAGGTTGAACTGTGT
>DYOB01000202.1 GCA_020720765.1 Borreliella garinii | reverse complement strand
CTACTTTTTTAAATTTTTCAGCCATTTCAACAGATTGTCGTCCTTTTCCCATGATTTTGTTTTAGCTGTAGCAGGGTTAAGGTCAACATAGGCCTTTTCAAAAGCCTCTCGTTTTTGGCTAGAGTCGGCCCGGGCATAAACATCCGTAGTTTGAACCGATACATGTCCTAAAAGATCCCTTATATATACCAGATTCACACCCGCCTGCAGAAGATGCATGGCCTTTGAATGACGTAAAGAGTGGCAACTAATCTTTTCAGGTATTATGCCCGGATTGATTTTCCGGGCAAGATCCACATAGGTATTCAAGACATATGTCACTCCGGCACGGGTAAGCTTTTCCTTCCTGCTGTTTGAGAACAGCGGATACTGGTTGGCATATGGCTCCAATAAATGATTTTCCTGCATATATTCTTTCAGGAACACGGTTTGTTCTTGCTGAAGTGGTACGATTCTGGCCTTGCGCCCCTTGCCAAATAGTTTTACAATGCTGGGATTGTCAAGCCTGACAGAGGACGGGGTAAGGTCTATTATTTCCTGCACCCTCGCACCGCTATCATACATAAGTGCAAGCAGCGCAAGATTGCGGAGGCCATTTCGTGTGTTTACGTCCGGCTGTTCAAGGAGAAGCTTTATGCCCTCGGTAGCAAGGTAGTTAATGCTCTGTTTATCGTGTCTTTTGACTTTTATGGTCAGTATCTTTTGCCACTCATACATCCTTTCGGGATTTTCGTATTGCATGTAGCTGAAGAAAGAACGCAGGGCGGCAAGACGGTAATTCCGTGTTGCATTGCCGCAATGCCTGTTCTCTTGTATCCAGTCAAGAAAGTCGATGACAACATCCTTGGTTATGCATTCAAGTTTCAGCTTCTGTACTTCAATATTTTTCTGTTCCTTCATGAAGGTTATAAACTGGATAAAAGTATCTTTGTAAGCCAAAATGGTATTTGGGCTGTAGTTGCGCTCACCCGCAAGATACTTGGTCAGGAAAGCACTGAGATGTTTTGCAAAATCAGTCGTTTCCATCGTATGCCAGATTATTTGGTTTTGGGAAAACGTAAGCACAGATACCCTTTTCGTCTTTCAGAAGATCCGGATACATTTCCGCAGTGAGCCTGACGTAATGATCCGTCGCACCTAATGATTTATGGCCCAGAAAAGTTGACAACAAGGGCAATGAGTAGTAAAGGTCCAGTCCGGATTTAGCCATCTGCACCAGGGAGTGGACTGCGAACGTATGCCGAAAATCGTGAACACGGGGACCCTGATGGTCTCCTGTGTGCGGGATGCCTGATATGGCGAGTGCCTTCCTGAACCAATTATATACATTGCCTTGACGGCAGTTTGTTCCATTAGGGGACACAAAGAAGTACCCGCTGGTATCATTGATACGTGGTATGGGCAACCGATCCCGATAATGCAGATACTGTTTCAGTACCTCTTCTAAGGCACCGGACATGGGAGCAATACGTTCTTCCCCATTCTTGCTTTTCCTGATATTTAACAATCGCCGGTTAAAGTCCACATCCCTGTTCTTCAAGGCCAAGGCTTCGCTTATTCTAAGACCGGTCGCATACAGCAGGCGTATAATGGTTGGTACAACAAACAGTATGGTGGACATGTGCTTGTCATACAATCGCATATTATCGCAGGCATGGAAGATGTCTGCCATTTCCCTGTTAGAGTAGATATGAGGTATAAAGCTGTTTCTGGCAGGGTTAACAGGCATCCTTGGGATATAACAGTCATAACCAACTTTGCACATGTACTTGCAAAACTGTGACAGGATGGAGTATTTGGTGCAAATTGTGGATGGTGCATCATTTGTTCTTGTTGCCCGCCACTCATCAACCTGTTGCCTGGTTATCCCAAGGGTTGTTATGTTGTTGTCAATAAAGAATTTGTCAAACTCAAGGAAGACCCACTCGATTCGCAACGACACGTAACCTAGTCCTTTCTTAATAACCACGAACTGCTTGAAGTAAGGCGCATAAATGCTGCCATAATTGAACTTATTCATAGAATGCGCCTCCTTCCTGATCGTAAAATGATGTATCCACAAGAGGAACGTTCAATGCGCATTTGCGCAAAGATTCCACATCTATTCTAAGGTAAGACATGGTGGTGGTTGTACTCTGGTGGCCCAAAGCCTCGGATATAACAGGCATTGGTTCCTGGTTTTCAAGGAAACGGCTGGCCAGGCTGTGGCGCATGGCATGTGCACCGTGCTTTCTTCCGGCAGTGTCAACACCGGACGCATCTACGGTACGGCCAAGTGCGCCGGCAACGGCAGCGTTTGTCATGGCTGTGAAAGGTGCACGGGTATAAAGGAAAATCCTTGGGGACTCTGATTTTTTGCGGCCATATTTCAGATAATCGATAATGGCTTCCCCTACATCGGCAAGCAAAGGAAGTTCAATCATTTTGCCGGTCTTGAACTGTGGTAATTTAATTGTGCTGTTCTCCCAATCTATGTTGCCGAAAGTCAGGTGGGCAATATCTGATGCTCTTAACCCTAGTCGGGAGGCCAACAAGGTCATGGCATAGTTTCTTTTACCGGTAGCATCCTCTCTATGTATGGATGATTCTATTTGGAATACCTCTTTTGTAGTATATACTGAGGGCAATTTTTCTCTTTTGACCCACTTGTAATGTTGAAGGACTGTGGATAAATCAGACTGTATGATGCGTTCCTCATATAAGAATCTAAAAAAGAACCTGATGGTAGATACTATACCTATTTGATTGTTAGTCTGGGTAGAGACAAAAGACAAAATATATTCTTCCTTGACTTCTTCAATAGCATGGACCAGCTTACTTTCCAAATAGAAAAGGAACCTGGAAAGATATAACCGGTGGCCTGAAACCGTAATTCTGTTACGGCGTAAAGACTCCAAATGCAAAAGGAATTTATCCATTAACAGGCCTATCTGGCCGTATAACTCCCGCTTAAGAGGCTTGCAGCGAGTTTTGCTGATTGTTCCTTTTTCTTGGAACTCACTCAATACATTTACACTTCTAATTATATCACGTTCATAAGGGGTGACAATGCTTCCAGCTATATTGGAGCGGATATAATCTTCTCCAACCGAAGGATCATAATACAAAAATGATTTTTGGACCATAAATGGTAACAGCTTGCATTTCCATAAAAGCTTATAACGATCAATTCTGAGCGGTGAATAAGATTGTTGCTCAAAATACTGAACGCAGCTTAACATCAGTTCTTCAACTTTTTGATACTGTTTCATATTACTTCTTTTAGTTCTGGCAATGTTGCCACTACTAAAAAAACAATAATATTTATGTAAAGTGATTATGTAAAGCTAAATCGGTTTTTGAGCTAATCCAAGATGGTTTCTGTAGGTTACTTTGCATAATCTTTTGCTTTGCATAAAA
>DYOB01000201.1 GCA_020720765.1 Borreliella garinii | reverse complement strand
CGTCTTCTTCCCCAAGCTGGACCAGGGCCTGCACCTGATCACCTTCAGCCGGATCGCCGAGCGCTACCTGGAACGACTCGGGTACAAACCCGTAGGTCTACCAGAGTATCCTCGGCGACGCAATCAAAACCGAACTACGGCGATTACCTCAAATTCGTGGCCAGTACTCGCTGATATATCCTTCCCGTTCCATGATCTTATCAATCATGCTTGAAATAATCTACAGTATGTAGTATTATATCAAACATGTTTGATAAGGCAATGTTACCAAAGTACATTTGTCGACCCTCCTACCTGGAACGGTTGCGGCCCTATGTTGATACCCCCTTGATCAAGGTCCTGACTGGTCAGCGCAGGGTGGGGAAAAGCTATATACTCTTCCAGCTCATCGCGGAACTGTTAGATCGTGTTCCTGCGGAATCGATCATCTACATCAACAAGGAGCTTCACGAGTTCAGTGCCCTGCGCACGGGCGAAGATTTGTACGGGTACATCAAATCCCAGCTTCCTGACAGGGGGCCGGCATACGTATGTATCGATGAAATACAGGATATTGCAGGATTTGAGCACGCCTTGCGGAGCCTGCTCGCCTCCCGCTCCTGCGATATGTATTGCACCGGAAGCAACGCGAATTTACTTTCCGGCGAGCTTGCCACCTACCTGGCCGGCAGGCACATGGAAATACCGATCCACTCCCTGAGCTATGCGGAATTTCTGGAATTTCACCGACTGCGGGATACCCCTGATGCGATCCAATCTTATCTGCGCTATGGGGGCATGCCCTATCTTTCAGAGCTCGTGCTGGAGGATTCGGTGGTCTTTGAGTACTTGAGAAACGTTTACGAGTCGATCCTGTTCCGCGATGTGGTGGCCAGGGAAAAAATACGGAACGTCGGCTTCCTTGAATCTTTGACGGAATATCTGGCCGACAATGTGGGCAGCCGTATGTCCGCCAATAATATCAGCAAATATCTAAAATCCCAAAGGGTATCCATACCAGTACAAACCGTAATCACCTATCTTGATGCCCTCAGAAAATCATTCTTTGTGCATCGGGTACAGCGCTCGGAAATTCACGGTTTAAGGCTGTTTGAAATGGGAGAAAAGTATTATTTTGAGGATTTGGGGCTCCGCAATGTGCTTCGCAGACAATCGAGAAACGCCGATGCGGGAAAACTGGTAGAAAATGCCGTATATCTGCATCTGATCCAGTCCGGCTTTGATGTCCACATAGGTCAGGATGACGGGCGGGAGATCGATTTTGTCTGCGAACGGGCTGGGCGGCGGATATACGTGCAGGCATCCTATGTCATAGGCGATGCGGCCACAGCCCAGCGGGAGTTTGGCAATCTGCTTCGAATCCGGGACAATCACCCCAAATACGTGGTCACCATGGATCAATTCATAGCTGATCCCGCTCCAGAGGGCATCCTGCATCTGCGGCTAAACGATTTCCTTTTAACCACCCCAGAGCAGTTTATTCCCTGACGCCCGTAGTCGGCTAAGGCACATCGAATATGAACCCTGCACCCTGGAAGCCGCTGCCTTGGCCGGTTCCATCTATGCCGCATACCTTGCGAACTGCGGAAAAGCCAATCGTGTGCTCCCTGATTTCCTTATCGCGGCCCATGCCATAACCCTTGCGGATGCCCTCCTTGCACGCGACAGAGAATACTATCGCGACTATTTCAAGGATCTTATTCTAATCGATCCAATAAAGCCCTGATTTTCCTGTTTCCATCTTGAAAATCTCTTGGACTTTAGCTTGTACATCCTGTTCACATTTCCGACGGCACAATAAATATTTTGCCACATGAGGTTAAAATGACCAGGCTATTCGACATTGTGTTTTCTTTCATCGCCATGGTGGTGCTGCTCCCGTTCATGCTCCCCGCTGTTCCAAAAGAACTTGAACAGTACATGCGCTAAAATACGAGGATGAAACCAATCTCAACCAAATGATCAAGTCATATCGGAGGCTTCCATTGTGAAATGGCATAATCCTCGCCGGCGGTGCCGGCACCCGTCTGTATCCCATTACCAAAGCTGTATCCAAGCAGATACTGCCGGTGTACGACAAACCAATGATCTACTACCCCCTGTCCGTGCTCATGCTGGCGGGCATCCGCGAGGTGTTGGTCATTTCCACCCCGCGTGATGTGCCCGTCTTCCGGGAACTGTTTGGTTCGGGCGAGCAGTTGGGTATGCGTTTTGAGTACGCCGTCCAGGACAAACCCCGTGGCCTGGCCGACGCCATAAAAACCGAATACGGCGACTACCTCAAATTCGTGGCCACTACCCGCTGACGGGAATGTGTGGACATGAGAGCCAGTCAGGGTATCAATCCCTGATGCCGTATATAGGGCTATCTATTCTTCAAGAATTGGAAAAACCGGATATTTGACCAAAATCATCAGGAGGTACCATGAACAGTACTATCACTTTTGAATGCCCACCAGAACTCCTGCTTGGTTTGCACTATGACACCAGGGAGTTCGCACAAGTTGTACAGTTTGAAACGGCCTTGGCATTCTTCAAAGCCGGTAAGATAAGTTCTGGAATGGCTGCCAAATGGCTCGGATTACCACGGGTGCAGTTTCTACATAGGGCGTGGGAGAGGGGTGTTGATCTGCTTGAAAATTCAGAGGACGATATCCGTCGGGAGACAGAAAACCTGTGACCGTGTTCTCCAACACAACCCCGTTCATCGCTCTCTCAAGCATTGACCGGCTGTTGTTGCTCCCGGAGCTTTTCAATACGATCCAAGTTGCAGATGCGGTAGTCCAAGAATGTCTACAAGGAGGTCCTATCCAGGTTCCGGATCTACGAAGCCTGGATTGGATAAGGATTCTGCCTGATAATGAAGAAATTACGCTACCGGTACTCTTTGAGCTTGACAAGGGGGAAAAACAAACTCTCGTTCATGCTCTGGCATTCCCTGGTTCTTTGGTCATTATGGATGAGAAGATCGGCAGAAATATGGCAGAATATCTGGGCCTCAAGGTTGTTGGCACCTTGGGGCTATTGGTCAAAGCAAAACGGCTAGGGATTATACAATCTTTCCGTCAGGAAGTCAGCAGGATGATCGAGGTGGGCATCCGCTACAACCTACAATTGGTGGAGACCTTGTGTTCTCAACTAGGTGAGTGACAACTCCTGCCTGAGTATTGGAATAATGTGCCGGTCTTCAAAGAACTCTTTGGTTCAGGTGAACAGTTGGGCATGCGTTTTGAATACGCCGTCCAGGACAAACCCCGTGGCCTGGCCGACGCTATAAAAACCGAATACGGCGACTACCTCAAATTCGTGGCCACTACCCACTGAATGGAACCTTTGAAACCTTACTACAGAATTATCGGGGTACCCTGTACCTCTAAAACCATGGTTTGAGATTGACCATGTGT
>DYOB01000200.1 GCA_020720765.1 Borreliella garinii | reverse complement strand
TGCCTATTTTTCCTTAAGTCAATGGCTTTGATGCGCCGACGTGGGAATGAGAAAAGTCTAACGACTACCGGATTTCATGGGGCTACTTCGTGTTGCCGAAATATCGTGTGGATAATCTAAAACAGCAAAAATAATCGCAAGGGAATCCGATGACTTTACCAACGGTTGTATTTATCACTGCGCTGCCCTGTGAATTGACCTTGACCGGGCAGGTGTTGCCAGTGGGCGGGATTCGTGAAAAGGCGATTGCAGCGCGGCGGGTGAAAATTTACGATTTGATTTTGCCTCATGCGAATAAGCGAGATTTTGACGATTTGCCTGATTACATCAAGGAAGGCGTGACGGTGCGTTTCGTGATGCAATATCCTGAAGTGGCTGAAATTTTGTGGGGCGGGACAGTTTGAAATCAGTCATTGCCCATCAAATTTCATGAATACGGTGGGCAGCATAACAATCCATTTTGCCCCTGACATGACTGACTCGCTAAGAAACATTGGATGCTCGCACCAAATTAAAGTAAGTGTAAGAGGTGCGATAAAAGCCTGCTATAATTAAATTGTCGCATACTTTTACCACAAGGAGGCTTTATGCGCGCGCGGTATCCTCTACAAAATCAGTTAATCCTTTTGTTCTTGCTATGGTTGCATATTTCCGTTGCTTTCGCTTTGCCCAGTTTGGGAACGGGAAGAATGATCGATGGTGCTGGACAATTTTCTACTACAACAACCACTTTCACAGGTGGAGCTGCGCTCAATGGCGTTAATCATCAAGCCAGTATCACTGTCAATTCTAATGCTGTCATCAATCTGCAAGGCAGTATTCAAATTTCTCCGTCAGATGTGGGTAAACAAGCAGATTTACTCGTGGTCGTTGGCGTAGAACCGAATGAACCGTTTGATGGCGGGGTGGATACGGTTTATCACACCATTTGATGAGTTTGGCGAACGTTCTACTGTGGATTTATACAATGCGCCAACGGTGTGGCTGAATCAATTAGCTGACCATCCGTTTAAGCGTAATGTAAGTTTAACCGCTGATCTACCTGTTGATATTGGTGCATTAGGTTCAAATGTCGATAAAAGCGTCAATTATGTGTTTGTTGGTTATCGGCTTGCTGACGGTTCTGTAATTTATAGCCCACAACCCATTATTTTCAATGTATTGGGAAACAGCCCAAATGCAGTACCAACTCCTAAAATTGTTCAAATCACGCCAACTGATACTGACAGAGTTACTTTGGCATGGTTGCCCGTTCAAAGTGACAATACTCCAGCGATAGCAATGCGTTATGAAGTGCATATTTCTGAACAACCCAACTTTCAACCCACGACAGCCACTTTACGCCAAACCACTGTTGATGACGCTCAAGCAACGATCACTGGACTGAGTGCTGGAAAAGATTATTTTGTTGTGGTTCGAGCATTGGATAGCGCAGGAAAATATAGCGAAAATGAGGAACTTCGTACTTTTGCTACATTTTCTGAACCTGTGATTGTGAATCCGAATGTGACGATCATTGAAGATAAATCTGTGGGATTGGGGCAAGCTACGCAACAGGGTGACACGTATGTTTATCAAAATACCACTGGTAATCCGCCAAGTGTGGGTACAATCCTTTTTGCGAATGTCGGGAATGAAACCCATCTGCGTAAGGTAGAATCAGTCACTACAACGGCAAATGGCTTGAATGTGCAAACGAGTGATGTGGAATTAACCGAAGTATTGCAGCAAGGCTCTATTTCTAGTGAGGTGGTGCTTTTTGATGTCAATGCAGAAGCCGCTCGTATCGGACAGCGTAGCAGTGTGAGAACTTCCCGCACAGCCCGCGAAGGTAGCCAGCAAACAATCATGCGGTGGCAGAATGATGCTTTGGTTGCTGAACAGCAAAATTTTGACACTACTCATCGTTCCCGTGCCACTGTCAAGCAGGAAATTGAATTGAATGCCAGTGTTAAATTTACACCTTCACTTAGAGCTAAATTCTCTTGGCGTAATGTTCCGGGACGTGGCATTGTATTTACCAGCGGTGAAGTTATTGCACGAGGACAGTTTAGTGCCGATGCGAATGCGTTTTATAACTTTGAAGCCTCCGATTCTGCTGAGAAGGAGTTTGAGTTATTCAAGAATACATCCACATTACGTTACTTGGTGGGCGGTGTACCCGTGTATCAGCGTAATATTCTTACGGTAAAGGCTGTGCTTAGTGCTGAAGCTTCCAGTGAAATTAAAGCCAATGCTGGCGCAAATGCAACTGCTGCGGTAGAAATGGGGGCACGACTTAATCCAACAACAGGAAGCTGGCAACCAATTCCGCCGACACCAAGTTTTGAAAAGTCATTTAAGACTGGGTTAGAAGTGAATGGTACTGTACATGGAGAAATACGGCTCATTCCAAACTTACAAGTTGAGTTCTACCGGGTCGTTGCTGCTGATCTCTCTGTAGAACCCTCTATTACTGCTGATATTGGGGCGGGATTGATACCTAAAGGGGAGTTGTTGGCTGAATTTGGTTATGCTCCGATACAACTTACGAAATTTGATATCAACTTGCAAGCAGAAGCCTTTGTCGGTGTTTCAGTGGGAATCTTTAGCAAGAAAGAGCCCGTTCTGGATAAAACCAAAATCTGGGGTTCTCCTCAATGGTTGTTATTTAGCTTGCCTGAGCTTTCTGTGACGGGTGGCAGTGGCAAAGTGAATGAATCTATCAACCTAACTGCAACAACGACGGATGGTAAAAACAATCCATTCAAAGATGGTTCGATTAAATGGTTTGTATCTCCAAACAAGGCGACTGTTTCTGGCGGAAAAGCAGGAACATTTAGTTCTGGTGAAGAGGGGAGTTACACTGTATTCTTCTCGGGGCACAGTCATTTGGGCGATCCATTGGCGAGACAATTTGCTTCAGCCGAAGTGGGTGTTGAGAAAGAAAATAAAGAGGACGAGAAACCAGTTAATCCTCAATCCACAGATGCTTGGATTAGTTTGAAGATATTGGGGTCTAGCGCACTAAAGGCTGGTAAAGGACTGAAATTGGGTGAAGAAGTCACGCTTGAAATTCAGTTTAAAGCACCTGAACGCACGGCTACAGTGATATCTGTAGATTATGGGAGTTATTTGCCAAAAACTATTACTGTTTGGGCTTACAGTGAATATGAGGGATATTCTCAAACTGGAGGAACTCTTATATCTAAATTTACAGACTCTTCAGTACGTTGTACGGACAAGAACAGTGTACAAAAGGATATTGTAGCATTTTTAAACCCATCAAGTGTCGGACGTCCTAGCACTGGTTCTGCTCTTGCCAAAAGCAATAAGGTGACTATAACTTGGCTATGTGATTAACCAATAAATTCGTAGGATGTACAAGCAAAGCATCATTCACCTTTGTCATTTCGACATTTTTGGTGC
>DYOB01000199.1 GCA_020720765.1 Borreliella garinii | reverse complement strand
TTCTACCTTCTCACCAAAGAGAAGTGACCTTTTTTCACGGTACCATCTTTAAGTTCGATAGAGAACCAATAGTCTGTAGAGGGCATCTGGAAGCCGTTAAATCGTCCGTCCCAGCCTTCGCCGTTCGGGTCAATTTGAGCTAAGAGTTTACCGAAACGGTCGAAAATATAGATTTTGGCATCGGGTTGGGTTTTAGCTCCCAAGAGATTCCAAGTATCATTTTGTCCATCGCCATTGGGTGTAAAGAACCGCATAAAATCTAAGATGACAAATGGAATGGATATTATACCACAGTTATTTTCATCATTCACATAGAGCAAATGATTGCCCCCTGAGAGATTTTCAAACACCAATTGGGAGGAGAAAGGACCGTTAGGTTGGTCAACAGCATAGGTGTAATTTCCACTTCCGAATTCGGTTCCGGTAGGAATGGTTAGCGTATTATTTTGCACCCAATTAGTGATCACCAAATCTGTAGTTTCCAAAGTAGATACTTCGGATGCTATGACTTCAATCTGTGCCGAATTGCTACAACCGGTAGTAGCATTAATCACTTGCACTACATAGGTTCCGTCTTCAATAATACCGCTAAGGGTTTGGTTAGTGCCTTGTACTAATCCACCCAAAGTCCACTCGTAGGTGTAGGTTCCTGCCGGAGGCGTTGTGGGTTCAGGATGTGCGGTGAGTGTTATAGGGTTATTCTGACAATATACCATACTCGTAGTAGTAATGCTTAGCGTAGGTTTGGCATAGAGCTTAAGGTGGAAAGATGTGGTGTTGTAACACTTGGTGAGATTGTCTTCCAAACGCACAAATATCACAGTGTCTCTCATTTGCACCGGATATGGGTTTTGCAAATCTAAAACTACTGTTGTATTGGTAAATACGGCAGCACTTGCGTCTGCATTAGCTTGTGTGGCATGGAAAGTTATCGTAACGTCGGTAGCCAATTGACCATTTAAAATGATTTCTTGCAAAGCAGTATCGGACAAATCAAAGTTTTCAGTATGGTTGGCATCCGAATCGCATTTTTCTTGTGTTAAAGGAGTTCCTATGCCGGGTGCTTCTGCAAAGTGAACCGTGAAAGGACCTCCAATTCCGGCACATTCGGTTGGGTCACTTTCCGCTCTGACATAGAATGATTGACCATCGTGCAACCACATAGCTCCTGAAATAGGATTTAAAGCTGAAATTGCATCGGACGGGGTGTCGTAATAAGAATAGTGGTATGTAACACCGTCTGCCGGATTAGTTATTTCAAAATGGGGAAATAATAAACCATGTAACCGGGTAGTATCATATTGAAAAATGCTGACACCTGCAGGTGGTTCGCAAGTATAAACATCGCTGTGAATCACATTAACGATGGGTTGAGGTTCTACATGAAGAGTGAGTGTAAGATTGGTAATACAAGCTATGGGAGTAGATGTCGTCACCGGTGTGGATATTTGGGCATACACTAAGTCTCCTTCTTCCGCAGTAAATGGGGCTGTAATTTCGGTGTTAGTACTATCGTAGTAATGCACGGTTAAAGAAGGTTGACTTGATGTTAATACAAGGGTATATTCCGACAAATCGAACAATCCCTCGCCATTATCCGGAAAAGTGTCACTGTCTTCGCAAACGGTGATATCGGTGGATAAATCAGACGGTAGCAAAGCCGGAGTCAATACTTGCAAATTCATATTGAAAATGGTGAAACAACCCGTATTGCGATTTTGAATACGTACGGCAATAGTCTGTGGATTGCTTATGTTGGTATAAGTTGATTCATTGAGCCAAGTAGTGGGGTCATTGGCAAGCGCTGCCGCTTGGTTTAAAAAGAAATAGACATCCATTCCGAGTTGACTTCCTACAATACTTGGAATCAAGCTTGCCAAGTTAAAGGAGGTAAATCCGTCAACAGTTGCATCATCGCAGGCGTAGGGGGTTGGAATGGGATTGGGTGCTTGTGGCGAAGGATAAACTTGTAAATACACTTCTATCACGCTGAAACATTCGGAGTCTATATATTCCACTCTAATCCACAGCGTTTGCGAAGAAGAGTTATAAGGTTGTGTTTGGTTCAGCACACCGGTTCCGTTCTGTGCATCGGTTTGGGTGGCGTGGTAGGTTACAACCACCAAAGCAGGGTCAATATTGTCGCCTAATACCAATGGGGTGAGTTCGGTCAAATCAAAGGTTTCTGTTCCGTCTCCACTACTATCATCGCATAGGGTAAGGGTGGCATCGGGTTGTAAATCGGGACTTGGGTTTACTTGTAAAGTCACCGGAACAATGCGATAACAATGGGTATCGTTAAATTCTTTTCGAGCAAAAATGATTTGCGTATTGCTGCCTGTGTAGATATTGACATAAGGCGATGTTAGCGGCATTACATTGTCTTCAGCATTTTGTGCTGTGGCATGAAAAGTAAGGGTTACATTAGCATCTGTTCCTCGTATTTGATTCAGTAATACCGGGTCGGTCAAATCAAAAGAGGCTGTACCGTTTATTCCTCCTTCACATGCTTCTAATGGGTCGGGGGTGGCAGGAAGAGGTACCGGATTGACTCTGACATCTAAGGTGGTCAGTGCAAAACAGCCTGTTTCGGTAAATTCCACTCTTGCCCATAGGGTTTGGGTGGGGATTTGCGTATTGGTGAATGGGTCGGCAATCGGATGGGTTCCACTTTGGGCTTCTGCCGGTGTATAATAATAACTTACCGCACCGGATTGTCCGTTGAGTATTTCTTCATCCTTGTCATGTAATATAAAACTTTGTGAATAGCCATTGTTCATTTCACCATCGGCTTCGTCATCGCAGATGGATAGTGGCATTGGCGTAATCACCTGTGGTATCGGATGGATTACCAAATCAAATGATACTACACTGGCACAATTGGTAGCGGCATATTCCACACGCACCCAGATGGTCATCACATCCGGACCGGAGGCATTGTTGAAGTTGGTGAAGTTCACTATAGGATAGATCTCTGTCCATGCTTGGTCTTGGGTATTGTGGAAGGAGATTTGTACATCGCTTGGGGCTACTCCACCCAATATCTCATCCAAATGCTCGTTTAAATCTATGCCGTAAAGCACACCATCATAGTTGTCATCGCACAATTCATAGTCGTCAGGGAAAAAGTTGATCTGTGGCGTAGGGTTGACTAACAACTCTAATTCTACCACATCAAAACATCCTGAGGTAATGTTCTCCACTCTGGCGTAGATTACTTGATGCCAAACTTGGGTGTTGTAGTATTGTGAAAAATCGGGTATGTCGGTTACGCCTAATTGAGCATCTTCTATGGTTTCATGGTAGGTGATATTGACCTGTCCTACTAATGTTCCTGCTATAGCCCCATCTCTGTCGTGTAAATTAAACCAATGGTAGCCGTCGTTGTTTGGGTCGCAGGTGGGGAGTGGAGGAGGT
>DYOB01000198.1 GCA_020720765.1 Borreliella garinii | reverse complement strand
CAGAACACCTCATCCATCGGGCCAGAGCCCAGCTTTGGCCCTCAGTCTTCGGCGCCCTGAGCATCCCAGCTCCTCTAGCCCGTGTCAAAATCTTAAGCGCAACAGGCTCCTAATACAAGGTGCCGGAAGAGAGCAGTTGTTTAAAAAAAGTATAGTCTTGGCGTACCTGGGCGGCGTAGTCCTTACCCAGGTTGCGCATGGTTGTTTTTGCGCTTGACCAAGCCTTGATGGCTGCCAGTATCCCCGACTCGGCATTGTAACCGATGGTGGAGGAGGAATGATCGCGGTCGGCTCTGGCGTGGGCCCAGGCCAAGGCTCGGGCGGCGTATTTCAAGTAGTTCCTCAGGTCCGAACGGCTGGCAAATACCGTTCCGTCGACGTCGTCTTTATACGTGCTGATCTGCCTGACCACAAAGGCCCGGCCGGAACCCTGCAGGACACCCAGGTGTTCTTCGACTTTTACCCCGAGAATCTTTGCTGCTAAAACCGCACGCGATGCGTGGCTGGTGTAAGAACTATTATATATGGTCGAAGAAACCGCTGGGTTCAGGAGCATATTCGGTGCACGCACTTCCTTGAGTTCTAAAAGAATGTCGTCATTGACACTGGTGGTGGGGCCTTCAATAAGGGCATAATACTTGGTCACTCCCCGGCTTCCCAACCCGCTATTGAGTCTTTGTGCAACATCCTTAATTGTGAAATAGCGGGAAGGTTGGCTTGATACAAAACTGGAAACGGTGGCCTTGTACCCGGTCCAGCCGTTGGTGACTTCAGAGCGCATCGTGGAAGTAGCGGAACCCAAATCAGGATTAGCAAGGTCAAAGGATCGAACGCTTCCCGAAACCTTGGTCCATTTGGCCAGGCGTTCTGCGGTTGTTCGGTCGTCTTCCAGGTCCTCTATCCAATTCCGGAGAAAACCATCGGTGTTCGTAGCTGTGATTTCCAAGCTGGTCTCTGAAGAACTTCCCTTCACCGTGTTTAAAGCGTTTTGGTATTCGGTGAGAAAAGTGTCCACCTCGCTTGTGGCCTCGGTTTCCGTCAGGGTAAACCGGGTGTACTCGGGGGCTGAAAGGTAGATGCCAGCGGTAAACCGGATGAGGTCCCAATAAAAAGGTCCGATCCAGCTTTCATCGAAATCATTGAGATCGAACTTGACAGTGTTGTACTTGTTGGCGAAGGTTCCGGCGTTCTGGAGGTGGAAATCTCCCGACAGCCAAGTTTTTATACTAGAGGTCGAAGCCCAGGACGAAGGCACTGTTATCCTGCCGTTGGAGAGGTCTTTGTAGTAAAGGTGTGCAGTGGCACGGAAAAAGGGAAAAGAGCTTGCGGGGTTAACCGACATATCCAAGTATTTCTGCGCCCGGACGGAAGCCGAGGCAATAAAACCATTGGCATTGCGGATTTCCTGCAAGATCCAGTTTTTACGCGTGGTGCTTGTGTCCACAGCGCGGGATTCTGCTGTAATTTCCAGTCCATCGGTGGCGAGACTCGCTTGGGGTTGGGCACAACCGGACAGAACGAATGCTACTAGGGCCAGGGCAAGAGCCTTGGGCTTAAAGGTGAAACTCATACATCCTCCGAAGGGGGTAAAAAGGGCGGAAAATACACAAAACCAGCAGTTATGAGAAATTTTAGACTCATTTCGACGTCCCGTCAATGAGTAAAGTATGAGTTTTCCATGTGAATTTGATGAGGAAGCGCCAGTCAGAAATTCTCCCGAAAGGCGCTTCATGGATGGGATTCTAAGATCTGCCGCGGCCTTGACCGTTGCCGTTCCCCTGTCTGTCCTGGGTAAAAGCGCGTAAATGGTTTTCTGAACCGCGAAGCAGATCTTCATAAGCAGTCTTGACATCGGCAGGGAGGTTTCCGGCCAGGGCCTTTTGAAGATCTGCAATATCCAGGCGCTCGATGTTCGCTCCTACGCGGTAGGCTTCTTCCAGCGATGAACGGCCCCTGGTTAGTAGTGTATTGTATAGTGCTTGCAATTCCGGGTTCCGAAACTGCCCGTGCGGGAGGCTTGCGGCGGGATTACTGATTCCATAGGCGTTCCACAAGGCCGCAATTCGGTCCATATGGGTTTGCTCGCTCCGTGAAATGTTTTCAAAAACACGCTGATTCCAATGAGCATTAAGTGCTGTGTAAATATCCCGAGCCAGCTTTTCTTCTTCAAACATGAATACAAGATTTTCCCGTAAGGCCGGAGAAATCTCGGTTGCAAAAATACCAGCCCCTTGCAGAACTGCCAAAAGAATAAACCATTGTTTCATTTCAAACTCCTTCGTTTGTTGTCATAGAATGAGTCGATGGAAAAATAAAACGGTTCCCAAAATTTTTCTTAAGCGAGCATTACCCTTTGAAACCCGCTATCCGTGCAAGGATGTACCAAAATGCGTAGGCCTTCCTGTTCGCTGTGATATGCTGGGTATTGTGCTCGCCGCATCTTACGCTTCCATCGGGCGAATCCAAATTATAAAACCAATCATCACCTTCTGTGTGGGCGACCTGCCAGTCCTGGTAAAAGTTCCCGCCGTAGGTCGCGGATTCTGCGTCGTCGTTTGCGTCCTCATAATAGGTTCCGTTCATCGCATGGGTGTCGATGGACCAATAATCCACACAGTAATATCCGTGTGCGGCGCAATAATCGGTGATCAATTTCGCTTGTTCTTTGGGATTGCCCGAACCAAGGTTATCAGCACCGCCGTTGGCGTGGCCTGTCATAAAGATGAAGGTAACGGCTAAAGCTCTTTGACCTGCACCGCTTCCGATTTTCGAACCCCCGGAACCGTATTCGCCTATGAGGGTTTCCATTGAACTTAAATAAGAAGGAACATCGTGGCCCGCAATGTTGCACCAGGACCACATGACTACATTGATAGTGGAGTTCGCGGGGTCGTCCAGGTAGTTCCGCACTATGTCCCTCCAACTTGCCCAGTCGCCGTCGCCTTCTACCGAGAGATCCCCACCTTGGTCGTGGATGAAAAGCATCCCGGTGTCGGAAGGGTTGTTGGTGACGGCAAAGAGGGCTTCATCTCCGGTTTTATAATGTTCGAGACCGTTGCACCCGTAGGTGACATGGGTGCCGTGGCTTGTGTGGTTGTAGGAAACGCGGAGGGTTGTCCTCGCAGAGTCGATATAACTTTTGGGGATGGATCGCAGTTCGCTTTCTTGGGCAATCTCGTATCCGGCTACTGTTGTCTGGGGCGTATCTGTGTCTGGTTTCAGGGGAACACAGGATGTTCCAAAAGCTACAAGGGCAACCATCAACATTCTTTTCATTACATACTCCTGTGAAAAGTCTACATCACGAGAAATGAATATCAATAGATAATTATTCACTTATTCATCACATCTTGACGTTTACTGATCCGTGGCAATGTCGGTATTGAGAACCGGGGTATTTACGTCCAAACACGACGAGGAGATTCATAATGATACTTCTTAA
>DYOB01000197.1 GCA_020720765.1 Borreliella garinii | reverse complement strand
TGCATCCCGGCTCCCCGGTCCTGTGTCAAAATCTTAAGCGCAACAGGCTCCTAAAGTCAACTGGATCAGCTTCGCTCTCGGCTTGGCCGTTGCTGGTCTGGATATGGGTTTTATTCTAGCCTATAGAGCCGGCTGGATCCTCTCGGTAGCTACAGCGACAAGTCTCATCGTCACAACCTTTGCCCTGGTTCCTGTGGGAATCCTCCTCTACAAGGAGGAGTTGAGTTTCGCTCAAATCCTCGGCATCCTTCTGTGTACTGCTGGTGTCCTCCTTCTTCAAATTAAAAAGTAAAGAAGGAATTCTTGAAACACTTCAAATTTTGCTCTATTCTAAGCAAATGACAGACCATTCAGTCCAGGTTGACCTCCTTGGGCGTTTTCTCCGCTATGTAAAATTAGAAACAACCTCGGACGATACCACGGGAAAAAAACCATCAACCACTGGTCAAGCGGATATGTTGAAACTTCTTTACGAAGAACTCCTGGCTATGGGTTGGAAAGATACCGAATTACTTCCGAATGGTTATCTGATCGCGCGTCTCCCTGGAAATGTCGTTGCGGACCCGCTTGCTTTTCTCGCACACGTCGACACTTCTCCTGATGCACCCGGAAAGAATGTGAAGCCTTTGGTACATGAAAATTACCAGGGAGAAATCCTGCGGCTTGCCGACGGATTGGTCATCGATCCAGCTTTGGAACGCTACTTGGCCGAAAGCATCGGAGACACGGTTATCACCTCGGATGGAACAACGCTCCTTGGGGCTGACGATAAAGCCGGTGTCGCCGAACTCATTTCGTTTGCATTTTTTCTTTCGCAAAACCCTGACCATACGCGGCCGCCGCTGGAGCTGATTTTCACCACCGATGAAGAAATAGGTTCCGGGGTGGCAGATTTCCCCATGGACAAGGTGAAAGCGCGACGTGCCTATACCCTTGACGGCGGTGAAATGGGTGAAATCGAAGATGAATGCTACAACGCGTTTAAAATACAAATCGCCTTCACCGGTATCAGCCACCATCCGGGTGACGCCCGTGGAAAATTGGTCAACGCTGTCAATATGGCATCCTCTTTGATTCAGGTGCTGCCCAGAAGCGAAAGTCCTGAAGCCACCGACGGACGCTACGGTTGTCTCTGGGTGGGAAGTATCGAGGGCGGAATTGAGTCGTGTACGCTTGAAATCCTGATCCGCGATTTCTCCCTGGCTGAATGCGAAAGAAGGATAGCCCTTGTGGAGTCTGCCTCAAAAACCGTGGAACTCGTTTTTCCGGGTGGAAAGTGTATCTTGAAAACTGTGAAACAATACAGCAATATGAAAGGTACCATAGGAAGAGATATGAGGCTGATACAATTTCTGGAAGAGGCTCTTGTCAGGGTTGGAGTTCCTCCGATCTATAAACCCATCCGCGGCGGCACGGATGGCGCAAGGTTGACCGAACTGGGAATACCCTGTCCCAATATTTTTGCGGGTGGGGTGAATTTTCATAGCCGCAGAGAATGGGTTCCTTTGAGGGCTATGACGGCAGCTGTGAAAGTTATGGGTGAGTTGACACGGCTATGGGCCGAAGGTGATAAAATATGAAAAAGATTTGGGGTTTTATTCTCATTGCGATAACGGCTTTAGTCTCGTGCGGACCTTCCGGGGACAATTCAGAAATTACCGTTCCGTCCACACAAATATCCGAACCGTCGGACGATCCAACCGTTTCCCCGGTTCAAAACACAGAACAGACTTCCACCTCACCTTCAAACCCTTCCGCGACATCACAACAAACAGCACCTGCTACGTCGGAGACACCATCCACGCCCGAGGCACCTTCCACTCCTTCTGCGGCGACCGCCCAAAATCCCCCATCAACACCCAATCTTCCTGCGAAGTTAGAAGGTGTGGTGACAAGCCTCAGGGGCAATGTGACCTTACACCGGGACGGCCGAGATTCCACAGGTGAATTGGATATGGGTTTTGTTCTGCACGACTTTGATTTGATTTCTACTGGTAATAATGGGCGACTCGAAGCCAACTTCCGCGGACCAGGCCTGCCCGGGGCGTCTCTCAATGTCGGGCCCAACACTAAAGTCTACGTTGAACAAAGCTTATTGAATGGTGGTGGGACTCAAACCACTGTCCAGCTTCTAACGGGTCGCATCGGGTTAAACGTTCAACGTCTAGCCGGAAGCCAGGTGGGAGTCAATACTCAAGCTGCAGCCTTGGGTGTCCGTGGAACCCAGTTTGATGTGGTGATAGCCCCGCAACTTGAAGTACTCGTTACGTGCAGTACCGGGCAAGTCTCTGTTGTCCAAGGCGGAGAAAGGAGCTCTGCGATTCCTGGTCGGGCTGTTACGGCAAACCCCGAGGATGGAGTGGCCGAATATAGCGTCCAGGTAAGGAATATTGACGCCTTTCAGGATAAATGGTTTTCCGTCCTTCTTGAAGAATTCTCTGAACTTGCGGTGCCACTGCTTAAAACCGTCTACCGCAGATGGGACAGAAATTTAGCAAGGTTTCAAGCCGAACGCGCAAAACTCAACGCTCAGAACGCAGTCCTCGTTCGTTGGAAATCCGCCGTAGATTCAGGTAACGTGCTTTCTATCGCCGACCTTGTTAGGGATAAACGCGCCGTGGCCGGAGTCCTTCTGAACCTGAAAAAGATTATGTTCTTCTTTGAAAGGGACTGGGCGTGGCTTGCAACCGTGCAGAAAGATTTTCCCCAAGTGAGCCTTGGGGAAGACGTTGGCGGAGTGACAGCCCAGGAATTTTTTGCCCTCTACCAGAACCAGCAGAGGGACCTCGGTCTTCAATTCAGTTCGGTTAGAAACGCCTTTCGGCTTCTAGCGGCTGTCGATCCCGAATCCCCATTAGGAGACTTCTTCGGTGAGGAGAGTTTTTAATAAAAACTTCCAGGATATTTCCTACGTTCTGTGAGTAATCTCCTTATGGACACCTCTAAAATTCTCTGACTTTAAACTTGTATCAGTGTAGATATAAGAGCCTTTTTCAAAACTCAACGAGGAAGGGTTTTCAGAAGTGAAAAAGGAAGTGAAAACCGCAGTTTACTCGGGTAAATGAGGATTTGAGCGAGTTTTTCGCACACTGACAAATCCTCCGCAGTAGTTTTGAAAAAGGCTCATAATAAAGAAAACAAAGATATTTGAACCTGTAAACGCCCTAAGAGCCTCCATTGGGGAGTGTGCAGGGGCCGTTTTGGGAAAAAAGTGAGGCATGTTGATAAAAACAGGTTTTGAGATAATGGGAATTACAACCCCTGTATCACTTTTTCACTCAACCCTGTAACTTCAACAATCATCGAGTTCTGGATGCCTTGATTTTTCATCCGCTTCGCCACTTCAAAAACTCCATCTTTGTAGCCTTCTTGACGACCCACTTGCATGCCTTCTTGACGCCCCTCTTGTCTACCTTCTTGCATGCCTTCTTGACGACCCTCTTGTCGACCTTCCT
>DYOB01000034.1 GCA_020720765.1 Borreliella garinii | reverse complement strand
AGCCCGACTACCTCATGGTTTCTTGACCAGTCCCGGGGGCACTATCTAAGGGTTAGGTTTTTAGAGGGGGCCGTATAGGCCAACCCAATAAAAAACCGCCCCGAGGGGCGGTTAGAAATACACTAATAAAACTGAATCTTAGTACATGCCGTCCATACCGCCCATTCCACCCATGCCTCCGCCGCCGGCGGGAGCTGCAGGGGCTTTCTTTTCGGGGATGTCAGTGATGGCGCATTCTGTAGTCAGAAGAAGACCGCTGATGCTTGCGGCATTTTGAAGTGCCGAGCGTGTGACCTTTGCGGGGTCGATGATCCCGGCCTTGACCATATCGGTCCAAACCATCTTGGCAGCGTCGAATCCGATGCCTTCTTTTTCAGTCTTTGCGCGTTCGGCAACCACAGCCCCGTCAAGTCCGGCATTACCGGCTATCTGACGGATGGGTTCCTCGAGAGCACGGCGGACTATCTTGAAGCCAACCTTTTCGTCGTCGGTGTAGCTGGAGATATCGACCTTTTCAAGGTACTTACCAACGATGATCAGAGCGAGACCGCCGCCGGGTACTATGCCTTCCTCGATAGCGGCACGGGTCGCCTGAAGTGCGTCTTCAACACGGTGTTTCTTTTCTTTCAGTTCAACTTCGGTGGGTGCGCCGACGTTGATCACCGCGACACCGCCAGCCAGCTTGGCAAGGCGCTCCTGGAGCTTCTCTCTGTCGTAATCGGAGGTGGTTTCATCGATCTGCGCACGAATCTGGGCCACCCTTTCCTTGATGCCGGCGGGTTTGCCTTCACCGTTGATAATGGTGGTGTTTTCTTTCTCGACTTTCACGCGTTTGGCACGGCCAAGCTGTGTCAGTTCTACGCTCTCGAGTTTGAGTCCGATGTCCTCGCTGATCATTTCGCCGCCGGTCAGGATGGCTATATCTTCCAGCATTGCCTTACGGCGGTCGCCGAAACCTGGGGCCTTCACTGCGCAGACGCTTAAAGTACCGCGGAGGTTATTCACTACAAGTGTGGCCAGAGCCTCGCCGTCGACATCCTCGGCGATGATCAGAAGGGGCTTGCCGGTTTGAACCACCTTTTCAAGAACGGGGAGAAGATCCTTCATGCTACTGATTTTTTTCTCGAAAATTAGGATATAGGGATCGTTGAGTTCGGTGGTCATCGCATCGCGGTTGGTAGCAAAATAGGGGCTGAGGTAGCCGCGGTCAAACTGCATACCCTCGACGTAGTCGGTCGTGGTTTCTATGGTCTTGGACTCTTCCACGGTGATAACGCCGTCTTTACCGACTTTTTCCATGGCATCGGCGATTTCTTTTCCGATGACAAGGTCGTTATTGGCGGAAATCGAAGCAACCTGGGCGATCTCTTCCCTGTCTTTAATATTGATGTGGATTTTCTTGATATGCTCGACTGCGAGCTCGACAGCCTTATCAATACCGCGCTTGATTCCCATAGGGTCGATTCCGGCTGCAACGCTCTTCAAACCTTCCTTAGCAATGGCATAAGCCAAAACCGTCGCTGTCGTGGTACCGTCACCGGCCACGTCGTTAGTTTTTACAGAAACTTCCTTAACAAGCTGGGCTCCCATATTTTCATACGGATCCTCGAGCTCGATTTCCTTGGCTACGCTGACACCGTCCTTGGTAACCGTGGGCGCACCGTATTTTTTATCAATAAGTACATTCCTACCCTTGGGTCCGAGTGTAACCATGACCGCTCTGGATAGTTTCTCGACACCTGCGAGCAAACCCCGCCGTGCTTCTTCGTTGAACTGTAACTGTTTAGCCATAAGCCTCTCCTTGAGATATAGATAAATTTCGTATGGGATTAATATACTCAAATGTCAAGTAATTGGCAAGTACCCAGACTTCCAAGGCGCACATACGCTTGACAAGAGGAGGTTTTAGAGAAAAAATAAAGCCATGAGCAAAAAGTGTGTCATGATCGTCCTCGATTCTATTCTTCCGCGCTCCTTCCCCGCCTCCCTATCCCATATTAAAGAAGGAATTGCTTCTTCAGCCTTCACCGGCATCCCCGAGGGGTGGGAGACATTTCACCACGGCAGTATGGGCGCACCCCACGGTTATCTTTTCCCCAAAGAGGTGGAAAAAGATTTAGCCTTGGGCCAAGGCCTTATTATGACCGCTTTCCCTCTTTCTGACCTCTCCACAGACTATGAGAACCATAATGTTATTGTACTTCCCGAAACGAACCAGGCCTCAGGTATCGTTGAAGGATTTAAAGACGGCAAGACTTTTCAACTTCAGGGTGTCAATCTTCAAGCCTACCGCCAGAAACGACGCCTACCCGGTACACCCAGGGGTTTTTCCCATATCTCCTTATCTGGTAATGGTTTAACAGTCCTTTATTGCCGGCTGGATGATGGGGATTTCGAATGGGACCAAGATATTTTTGAGAATATCGCTTTTACGTCCTGGAGTTCCTTGATTCTATCAAAATCCCGTATCAAGAACCTTATTTCCCAAAGCCCGCCACTCTCACCTATGCAGAAAGAAGGTATGGTGAGCCTCGGAAGATCCAGGGTCGATCAAAACCTGTCGCAAGGCCAGGGCGTTCTCCACAGCCAAACCCTCGTGGGCGTTGCTGAAAGAACCCTGACGAGCAGCATGCAGGGACACAGCAGGATTAGCGGAGCAGGAATGCACGTCGAGTTCCTCCGGGGACGCTTCCACAACCTCACCTGGGGCTCAAATCCCCTGGAATCCGCAGGCCCTGCGGAAAGTTTTCTCGTTTTCAAGGGAAAGAAAATACCTTATGTCTCGATCAGCAGTTTCTCCCTGGAAGGCGAGGGAATCTGGGGAATACGGGAAACTTTACTCTGTGAATCACCCTTTTTCCGTTCACCAGGCAGGATGGTCGTGGACTATTTCTTCGCAGATGGAATCGAAGATTTGACGGTGAGTCTGAGTGTACGATGGCCCGTTTTCTTCGAGCAGGGGACGGTGTCTTCCTGGGCAACATGGCTTCTCCCGGTCGGAAAATTCGGGATGTGGCACAAACCCACGGTCGAACATTGGATGGAGGGAAAATGGACCTCACTTCCAGCCGTTAAGTCCGCCCTCATAAGAACACAGGCTGTGAGAGTGTCAAACCAGGGTAAGGGTTTAACCTTGCGTTTTTACCAGGGTTTAGGGCAGAGACCCCACAACCTTCCGCTTTTATACAAGGATGGCACCCTCTTTCTCAACCCTGAAGGAGGCTTCACCGAACAGCCTGTTTCAGAATTTGACGGACGCGAAGAACACATGCACTGGGGCCTCACGCTTTCCGATCAGGGCTTTGCCCATTGGCCCAAGGAACCCTTGAGCGAACTTTTACCACCAATGATCGCCACCCCAAAAAAGGTGGCTGATTAGGAGCCTATTTTAATTTCGGCACTATGGACGGTCTTCATTCCTTCCGCAGTTTCCAGGATTAAACCGCCCCCCTCCCCGAGCCCCAGGACTATTCCGGATATCGGTTCCATGTTGGTACCCTCGATGACAGAGACAGATTCACCCATACGGTAGAGCCTCTTTTGAATCTCCATCCTGGGCTGATCGAGGTCGATAGCTGTTTGCAAAAAATAGAGAACCTTCGGCAGGTAATCCCGCGGGGTGCTTTCTTTCGTGATGCCTTCAAGACTAAGTGAGGTAGCCTTCTCTGAAAGATGGTCTGGAAAATCCGTTTGTGAGATATTGATCCCTATACCTGCCAGGGAATAGCGAGGAGTGGACTCGATAAGAATACCGCTGACCTTCCGCCCGTTTATCAAAACATCATTTGGCCATTTTATAGCGGGGTTTAAACCGCAACTCTCAAGCCATAGAGCCAAACCCAGGCCCAGGCCGAGACTCAGCGGAAAACTTCTGATTTGTGTATGTCGCAGTAGAAGAGTGAAGGTTAGACTTGTTCTGGGCGGTGTCAACCAGACTCTATCCGTGAAGCGTCCCCTGCCGTGGGTCTGATTATCGGTGCCGTAGATACTGCACGTGGGATCGCCCCTGGCTTCCCCAAGGCGTGCCAATTCCATAGTTGAAGAACATTCAGCCTCCCAAAAAAGCGTCCCCTCTTGCAGGAGGCCTTCATGAGGATTAACTGACATTATTCAGTTATGACTGTTTTAGACCAAATCGTTTCCGTAAAGCGCTGAAGGATGAGCTCGGTTCCCCTCTTTGTGACGTAGGGAATCCCCACTTGGCCACCAGGGTGGTTCATCTGAGCGAGAACTACGGTTCCAACGTCGGGTATTCTTGCGGTAAGGGTCAGCTTAGCGGGAATTGCATCGGCCAGAAGGTTGGTTTCCACCATGCCGAAAAAGGTATTTGCAGGGAGGTTCCTCGGCTTGGTCATCACAAGCTGAACGATGGTTTTTTCACCTATGCTTGTCCCGGCACCGGGAACCTGGGTCACAACTACCCCGGTGCGCTCTCCGCTTTCTGCATCCCGTGCTGTAAAGGCGTAGACGGCTCCTATGTTACTCAGCGCATTCATGGCATCCTGAAAACCCTGGCCTACGAGGTTGGGAAGTTTAGCTACCAGACCCGCCGGGCCGTCGCTTACGACAAGTTGGACCTCGGTCCGTCCAAAAATATCAGAGCCGGGATCGGGCGACTGTTGAAGGACGGCCGTACGGGTAAGGTTATTGCGGATATAGGTAATGGGCTCTTTAACAATGATCTGGGCCCTTCCGTTGATCTGAATCTGCTTTTGGTTGAACTCAAAAATGATCTGCCTGGCTTCACTCAGAGTTTTTCCCCTGAGATCCATCAAACGGTCCACTACAGGGGGCCGGCCTATGGTTATTACTATTCTTCTTCCAGCCTTGACTATCTGCCCGCCGGGAGGATCCTGGGAAACAACCTTCCCCCAACTTTCTTCATCCTCACGGTTCAAATCTTCCCTGTAGATGGGATAGAGATTTTTATCATTGAGCGAACGGAGTGAATTTCCAAGGTCCTGTCCGATAAGGTCAGGCACGAAGATATCTTCTTCACCTTCGAGAAATACGAAGAAAAAAGATAAAGAGGCCACCATCCCGACTATCATCATTCCAATAACTGCGTAGAGGGAACGTTTAAAATAGACTGTTCTCTCGTCATCAGCGCTTGTAATGGCTACATTGTTCCAAAGACGCTTGAAAAATTCTTTCATATGACCCCTAATACCGTTCCTTTCAGGTTCGGATTGCCGTTTGCAAAGTCCAGGTGACTGGCCTCGCGCTTTCCCTCGAGTTGGATACGGGAAATTTCAAGGACACCTTCACCTGTTTGTACCCGAATTCCCGCCCGCTTGTCTATCCCTAAGACTGTGCCCGGCGGCTTTTCCTCCCCGCCCGATGCAGGTTGGGCGTGTCGAACCAGCAGGCGTTTACCCTGGATTTCAGTAAATGCGCCGGGCCAGGGCGTGAAAGCCCTGACCACACGGTCTATTTCCACAGCGGATTTGGCCCAATCGATTTTTCCATCGGCCTTATTCAAAAGGGTGCAGAACGTAATTTTCTCCGGATCCTGGGCTATTTTTGATGAAAAATTCGTCTCCCAGTGGTCCAGGGTACCCAAAAGCAGCTCGGGAGCGGTTTCCGAGGCCCATTCCAGGATATCCGCTGCGGTTTCACTCCCCCAAAGAGGGAGTATACGCTGTGCGAGTATATCCCCCGCGTCCATTTCCAGAGCAAGGGTCTGGAGGGTCAACCCCGTTAATGCATCACCAGAGAGAATGGCCGCAGGCGCAGGTGCCGGACCACGGTGCCTGGGAAGCAGGCTTGGGTGGAGATTGACTCCGCCTAAAGGAAAAAGTTCAAGGAATTTTGGACCGAATATCTTGCCGTAGGCAAAGCTCACAAGAAGTCCGGCGTTTAAAGGCTTGATTTCTTCCCGAAAAATCCCGTCGAGTTTCATGGGTGTAAAAACGGGAATTCCCAATTCCCCCGCACGAACCTTAACCGGGGATGGGGTAAGAGTACGCCCCCTCCCCGAAGGAGCATCGGGGGCTGTGAGTACTCCGCAGACGAGTTTCCTTGACGTAAGAGCTTCGAGGGTAGGTATGGCGATTTCGGGTGTCGCGGCAAAAAAAACCCTCATTACATTTTCCGGAGTTTCTGATATTGGTCGAGAAGCCTCTCTCGTTTGGGTTTGCTCAAATGATCAGTAAAAAGTACCCCTTTAAGATGATCGAGTTCGTGCTGGACCACCCTTGCGAAAAAGTCTTCGACATCGAGGCGGAAAGGCCGGCCCCGGAGGTTATAAGCCTGGATGGATATCGAGGCAGGACGTGCGATTTCTGCGTAAACCAAAGGGATGCTCAGGCACCCTTCCTCGTAAACGCTGAGTTCGTGGCTTGTGGAGGTGAGTTCGGGATTGATAAAAAAAACAGGCTTCTGTTCTTTTAACCTGACGATAAAAACACTCAAAGCAAGTCCCACCTGGGGACCCGCAAGTCCGACTCCCCTGCCCCGGTCCATTATCACCACCATTTCCTCGAGCGTTTCCTTGAGTTCGGCGGTGAATTCAGTCACAGGTGCAGTAGTCTGCCTTAAAATATCATTAGGGTAAAATACAAGTTCCATCGTGGTACATTACTTGAATAAAATCCTCCCGTCAACGCAGGGAGACAGGGTCCAGGTCGAGTTCAAGACGTGAGCGGTAGGGAGGAGTCCAGTGCCGCAGTTTCTGCCCCAGATTTCTCAGGGGCGTTGTCTGCGCCGCCCTGACCAAGATATGCCTCCGGTGCCAGCCGTTAAGGAGTTCCATAGCACACTCCGCCGGGCCTAGAAAACTCACCGTTCCTCCCCAAACGTTCCATTCCGCAAGAACTTTTGCCGTTTCCCTAGCATCGCTCTGGGCCCTCGCGAGGTCAATGTTCCGGATAACGACACGGAGTAGCCGGCTGTAGGGTGGAAGCTGGAGCTGTTTGCGAATTTCCAGCTCTTTAGTGACAAATAAGGCGTCGTCGCCTGCCTCTGCCGCCTTCATCACCCAGAAATCGGGCCGCCAGGTTTGGATAAAGACTTCCCCGTCCGGGTGGTAACGGCCTGTTCTGCCTGTGGTCTGACGAATGAGACTATAGACCCTTTCCGCCGCCCTAAAATCCGGCATACTTAAACCAATGTCGGCATTGAGAAGCCCCACGGTTTTTAGTCCGGGAAAATTCAGCCCCTTAGCCACCATTTGAGTGCCCAGAAGAAGGGTTATTTTCCCCGAGGAAAAATCCCTGATTATCTTTTTCATTTTCCCTCGTTCGGCCGCGGTATCGGCGTCCAGTCTGGCCCAGGTCAGGCCGGGAAAGACCCGCTGGATTTCCTCCTCGACCATTTCCGTTCCCACTCCTCCCCATCCCACGTCGTGCGACCCGCAGTTGGGACAATGCGACGGCGGCCTGGTGGTGAGTCCGCAATGGTGGCAGATCATCAGGTTTCTGGACTTATGAAAGGTCATCGGTGCCGAACAACTTGGACAATGCATTTCGTAGTGACAGCTCAAGCAGTGGAAAAGAAAGGTGAATCCCCGTCTGTTCAAGAGGAGGACGCTCTGCCTTCCCTCGGAGGCGGATTTTATGATGGACTCGGCGAGAATCGAACTTATCAGTCCGCTCTCGCCACGGGTATCCACAAGCTGGACCTTGGGAGGGGCTCCACCAGCCAACCTGCGGCTTAGAATCAACTCCACTAAGGTACCTTTACGGATTTCTTCAAGCGCTTCAAGGCTCGGGGTTGCACTTCCCAGAACCACCTTGGCACCTGTGATTTTCGCAAGGGCCATTGCTGCCGAACGGGCATGAAACCGTGGCACCGCTCCGCTTTTATAGGAGCTTTCAGGTTCTTCGTCGAGAATGATCAGGCCCAGGGAAATAACCGGGGCGAAGATTGCACTCCTGGCCCCCAGAATAAAAAGAGCCTCCCCTTTTTGGATACGCCGCCATTCGCTGAGCCTTTGCGATGGGGTAAGCCCCGAGTGAAGGACGGCGGGTGTACCGAAACGCCGCTGAATTTCTTCTATAAGCTGGTGGGTTAGGCTGATTTCCGGAACGAGAAAAATAACCGATAAACCATCCGCAATATATGACGCTGCAAGCCTCAGGTAAACTTCGGTCTTTCCGCTCCCCGTCATTCCCCTTAAATAATAGAAGCTCCCCGTACCAGACCGCACTCCTTGAACCGCCTTGAGTTGTTCACCGCTGAGTTCCAATTTTTCTTTGTGGAGGCCTTCGACAGGATCGTCCCAGAGCGGAGCCGACTTTTCCCTCCGCCCGCCTGGAAGCATGGCCCCTAAGGCCTCGCCCAGGGAACACAGTCCGAAATCAGCCAGCCATTTTGCAAGATCCATGGTCCATCTTCCAAATAGCGAAGTCTCATCGAGAACCCTTTCCACAGCTTTTAACTTAATTCCCTCGGGGGCGGCTGAGCCGGTCTCCACAACGACCCCTTCTGTCTTCCTTCTTTTCAGTGTCGCCATAACCCTGCAGCCTGTGGAGGTTCCGTCTGGAGCAAGGTAACTGAGGGTCAGGTCTTCGGGTATGGGAAAAACCACGGATACAGGGATGAGGACGGTACTTTCTTCAGGCATAACGAATAAGACCGTCTAACCTCTGCAAGTCCTTCCAGACGGCCTTTTTCAAATCCAGCTGGAGAAGAACATCCTTCGGGTGGTGGGTCACGATAAGGGAAAACCGTGAAAACCGAAGAACCTGGTCCCGGAAAAGGTCAAGGCTTCGTTTGCTCGACATAAGATTTTGTGCCGCTTCGGCCCCGAGAACAAGAAGGGCTTTTGGTTGGAGGTAGTCGAGAATCTCCTCAAGAGTTTTCAAAGTATGACTTGAATGAGGACCGCTCAGTAGGTAACAGTCGTTGGACTTTTCAAGGTTGATGGCACCCAACCACTTTCCTAGGTACTCGGATTCTTCACTCACAAGGGGTGTTCCCGTAAGGACGACGAGCTTCGGAGCCAGGGAGCCTTCACCCTGTTCCTCATAATCCTTGAGTAAAACGGGAAGTCCATCGTCTTCCCCGTCCTCCCTTAGAAGTCTCGGAGGTAGAGCCTCGCCCGGAGGAGGCCAGCCCCCCTGGGTCAGCGCTTCAACCGAACGCAAAAGGTACCAGAACTTATTAATAGGGGAAGTCGAATTCATGATAAACCACCTTATGCAAATACAATCCTGTCGGAGGTGCCGGAGGAGGAGTATGCTTCTTCCTCGGAGTGTTCAGCAACTCAGCAAATTCAGGTACACCATCAGGAACGCATGAAAGCCGCACCATAGCACCAACTAAACGTCTTACCATTCTCCACAAAAATGCGTTTCCCGTCACTCGGTAAACCCAGTCCCCCTTCTGATTTCTCCATGAACTCTGGAAGATTCTGCGCATTTTACTCGGTGAAGGGTCCTGGGCGGAACAAAAAGACGAAAAGTCCTTTTCCCCTATGATCATCGCCGCCATCCTCTGCATTTTATCGGGGTCAATCTTTTTGGGACAGGCCCATACGTAGGGTTCCCTCCAGGGTTCAGCCCTGGGTCTGGGGTCCAGGATATATTCGTATATCCTTGCTTTCGCCGAATGCCGCGGGTGGAATTCCTCTTCGGCATAGCCGCAGTTGTGCACAAATATTTCACCCGGAAGTTCTGAATGTAAGGCCCTTTGAACCTGGAGCGGGGTCATACGGGTAGCCGCTGTAAAAGCCGCCGTCTGTGAACGCGCATGGACCCCAGTATCCGTTCGCCCCGCAACGGTCAGAGAAACACGTGACTCCATCATGCGCGATAGAACACCTTCCATAACACCCTGGACTGTTCTCTGACCTTCCTGACTCTGCCATCCTGAAAAACGACTCCCGTCGTAGCCTAGGTCAAGTCGGAAATAACTCGCCTCGGTCATTCTTTGATTTCCGCACCCATCTCGTGGTAAAGCTCCTTCGCCATTTCAAGGATAGCTGAAGGTTTGGACTTCGAACTTTTTCCCATCCCCACAAGCCTGGCGACGACCATGCGCGCCCGCTCGAGTTTTTTCAAGCGCTCCGTTTCATCGGAAGCATCCCCTAAGGTGAATTCCAGAAGACCGGAAAGGTAGAGGACACCGTCGTAACCCCAGTTATTATCAATGTCGGGACCGAAATTGGTCACCCCACCTATACTCTCCTTACCGGTGGTTTCCCTATCGATTGCGATGGAGTAAAAATACTTGGCCTTCGTACGAAGAATCAGCTCAAGATAATCGTAGTTCTCTTTGGGAAACTGGTGGTGAAGGTCATGAAAGATCCAGCTGGCCCTCAGCGCACAGATGCCACTTTTCAGGCTCGGCGCGTGGAGTCCCGTCCAATGTTGGTAAGAATGGATGGCGAGAATATAACTGGCCGCCCCTTCTTTCAGGGTTCGTGGCATCGTGAAATCCAGTTCTGGAAAAATCGTTTTCACAGAGTTTTTCCGGTCTTCTAAAGTTTTCTGGATTCCCTGTATGGCTTTAGGGTCGGGCTTCAGAAATTCGTGGTTAAGGGCAGAGTAATAACAATTAGGACAGGTGTTGGCATAGTAGACGAGAGGGAAAACTTCACCGAATTTTTTTGAAGGCAACCACTGACGGCGCAGGTCCTTCCCGAGAGACCCCGCATTCATCCGGCCACCGCCAGTCATAAAATTTTCTGTCCTGAAATTGTGTTCGCAAATAGGGCAGATACTATCTTTTTTCTCAAAGAAACTCACCTTCCCCATGGCTTCATCAGACATCGGTTTCCTCCGTTACTACGACAGCAATAGCAAGCCCGCCTTCGTGGGCAAGGCTTAGATAAAAAGAAAAATTGCCCATGGCTGCAATAGTTTCCTTGGTACCCCCGTGCAGAATTATGTAGGGTGCGCCCGAGGGCATCACCGCGACCTCGATTTCCTTGGGGTTCAATCCGCCGAGCCCGCGCCCTAGACTCTTACCCAGCGCTTCTTTTGCAGCAAAACGCGCGGCAAGACTTTCCGCTGCCCCTAGACCGCGGGCTCTCACATAGTCGAGTTCACCCTGCGGAAAAAACCGGTCAAGGAGTCTTGGTTTTTCAAGCCAACCATTCATACGGTCCACATGAACCAGATCGACCCCGACACCTCTGATCATTTGGCCACCAAGATAACTGTGACCAATTCGGGGCTCTGTTCAAGAACCTGTATCCGTTGGTCGAGGTTCCATTTTACAGGTAGAGTATAGGTACCGGGTTCGGTGATATTCTCGAAGCTCAAATACGGCGAGAGTGTCGAGGCTTCGGTTAAATCGAGTTGAATCTGCGGACCGCTCATCCGGATTTTAAGAAGTGGAAGCTCCTTTGAGGGTTCAAGAGTAGGCAAGAGATTTCTGGCGGTGATGGGAATTCCTTCCAGTTCTTTCTCGATTATCAACGGTTTGATATTCACCTTCACCTCGATGACGCTTCCTCCGCGGAATTCCACAAGGGGATCCGGGTTCAACAGTCTGACCCGTGCGGTAAAACTCTCAAGCCGCCCAGTCAAGTCAAGAGTCTCGGTTTCAGCGGTTCTTAAGGATTCCACGAGGGTTCTCGCCCCTTCTACAGTTACAGCGCTCGGAGAGGTCAGCACCGAGTCGAGCTCCAGCCCCTGTGCCAAGTCTCCCGTGAATGGAACATTGACACTCAAAACCTTGGACTGTTTTCTCTGGAGGTTCAAGGTGATCTCCATGTTTTCCAAGCTGATTTCGATGTTTTCAGCTTCGAGGGCAGACCCACGGCGTATGACCTGCAGAGGCACAGAATAAATACCTTCCCTGGTAAAAACCGAGAAGTCCGCCAGTACTTCGATGTCGTCCTCGAGAACGCCCTCGACCATTTCCTGAGGCCCCCTTAAAAGAACCCTGACCCTTTTATTATAAGCCTCAGCGGGAATCAATTCTGAAGGTATGATGAGTCTTATAGTTGAAGTGATATAGCGAGGTTTTACGCTGTCTATCCTGTTGAAAAAAAACAGGAGGACCGCGGCGGCCACGCTGAGGAGCTTTGCCGGCAGGTCGTTCAGCCACTGTGAGCGGTCAATGGCCAGTTTCCACTGCATCTTCTTCCACCTCCTGGATATCGATAGGCTGGAACTGCAGAAGAAGCCTCAAACGTCGTTCTGCTTCTTTGCTTTCCAGATCATAGAACAATTGTCCATCGTAAGCCAAACTGATGGCTCCAGTTTCCTCGCTGACTATAAGGATAACAGCGTCGGTCTCCTCCGCCAGTCCAAGAGCGGCCCGGTGGCGTGTTCCGAAATTCTTTTTGATATTTGCTTGCTCTGTGAGTGGAAGAAAACAACCGGCGGTCTGGATCTTATCCCCGTTGATAATTACCGCCCCGTCATGAAGCGGAGTATCCTTATAAAAAAGGGTTGTCAAAAGACTGCTCGTAAGTTCTGCGTTAAGAACCGTACCGGCTTTCTGGAAATATTCCTTCAGACCGACTTTTCGCGAGAATACTATCAAGGCACCATACCGGAGGCCTGATAGCATCTCCGCCGATGCCATCACCGTCTCCACCTCGGCGGCCTTTGTCTTACCGGGTGAATTGATAAGCCCGCCCTGGCCCAGTTGGGAAAAGATTCTGCGTATTTCAGGCTGGAAGATGATTGCCAGACCCACCACGATACCCGGGGCGAGAAAGTTCAGAATCCAGTTCATGGTTTCAAGCTGGAGCCCCACGGCCACAAGGTAAATAAGAATCATAAAGACTATTCCTCGGATCAGAGGAATAGCCTTGGTTTGAAAAAGTATTCGGTAAGCCCTGTAGAGAATGTAGGCTAGAAGTACTATGTCCAGGAGAGGGCGTAGAATAGACCGGATGATCCAGTGGTTGATCAGTTCTTCCATAGCGCCTGAGCAACCTTTAATGATTGAATTGTTTGACCGACATCGTGAACTCTGAGAATTCCTGTGCCTTGGAGCCAACACCAAAGGGCACCAGTGACGGAACCCGCAAGCCTTGAATCATCGGACGAAAGCTCTCCTATCCAGCGTTTGTTGGAAAGACCGACAGCTACCGGGAATCCGCGTGCCAATAACCTGAAAAGGCCACGCAGAAGTTCAAGATTATGTTCCAGGGATTTACCGAAACCGATACCCGGGTCGAGCCAAATTTTTTCACGGGGAATGCCAAATTCCATAGCCCTCTCCGCACGGTCTGATAAATACCCTACGACTTCACCCACGACGTCTTTATAAACTGGAGCCGTCTGCATGGTTTCAGGAGATCCCTTTTTATGCATCAGGATCACGGACAGTCCGCGTTTGGCGGCTACCTCGCCGAGTTTGGGGGCCTCGAAGGCGCTGATATCGTTGAGCCAAGTGGCGCCCTCATCTGCACACGCATCCATAACCTCGGGTTTATAGGTATCGATGCTGATGGGAAGCCCGGTGACCTCTCGAACTGCGCGTAGGACGGGAAGTATCCGTGAAAGTTCCTCTTCTACGCTGACGGGTTGTGAACCGGGTCTCGTACTTTCCCCTCCGATATCGAGGATATCCACCCCGAGTTTTTCCCACTCGAGAGCCTTTCGGGCGGCGAGTTCGGGGGTGACAGTACTCTCTTTAAAAAAAGAGTCCGGACTTGCGTTAAGGATACCCATTATCAGTGGAAAAGGCCGGCTCATGGTGCTCTCCCTCCCAAAAGTCCCTTTTCTTCAAAAAAGAGCTTGATAGGTTCTGGATTTAGGATTTCAGGCCTTGCCAAAAGCTCTTCAGCCTTGGTTCTGTTCGCAAACTTAGCCTCGATAGCCTTACCGAACCATTCAAGGGAAGTATCGGGTTGGCTGAGTTGAAGAAGGTAAATTTCACCGATTTTCCACCTTAACTCCGCGTCTGTTTTCGTAACGATGGTGAGAATCTGGTCGGCTTGGATGAGTTTGGCAACCATCTGCGTCCAATTGCCTTCCTTCTCCCAAATCCCGGCCAGCTCCAAGGCTCGTGCGGGATTTCCCGGATCAGACATCACAAGGCTTTCGAGAACCTTTTTTAACCCGGCTGCATCTTCCAACTTCCTATAAACAGTTTCAAGCGCAATCCAAACATCTTTAGGCACTGTCGCTGTTCCGTTGAGTTCGAGCCACTTCTCAAGCGCTGTCCGGGAAAGCTGGGTTTCTTCGAGTTTAGATGCCACGAGTCCAAGATTATACAAGGTATCAAGGTCACCGGGCATTTCTTCAGAAATGGAAGTGTACTCGGCTAAGGCATTCCTTTCTTGACCCTTCCAAAAAAGGACGTAGGCCAGGCTTTTCCTGACGAGTAAATTTTCCGGATCGCGTGTTTTAATTTCCTGGAGGAGTTTAACCGCGTCGTCGAGTTTACCCGCTTCGATAAGAACCCGGGCCAGGTTAAAAGCCACCGCGGGGACGAGCGGCTGGATTTCCATGGCCCTGCGGTAGTACCTTTCGGCTTCGGGCCACTTTTTAAGGTCATAATATCCATTTCCTAAAGTCAGGTAGTCCTGGAAAAATTCCTCCCTTGGCGGAGTCACACACGCAACCAAAGATATGAGCACAAGGAAAGCGGTCGACTTCACCCTAGTACCGTCTTCTCGATACGGGCCACCTGCGCCCGGTAGAGACTCGTGATATTTTCCCCGTAGTCGGCCAAAAGCTGGATGATATTTCTCTGGGAATGCTGCTCGTCACGGCCGTTCAAGCGGTCGCCGGCGTCGCCTAATCCCGGCAGAATATAGGCGTCCTCGTTAAGGTAAGGGTCCATCCATATCGTGTAGACGGTGGCTTGAGGCAGGGCTCGAATTGTATTAAGAGCGCCTTTTATGGATGAAATCACATTAAAGGTTCTGATGCTTCTGGGTTGTACCTTCTGCTCCTCGAGATACTTGACAATTGTGACAAGACTTCCACCGGTAGCGTTCATGGGATCTGCAAAAAGCAGGTCCCTGCCCTCGAGTTCTTTTAGGTCAAAAAAACTCCTGTCCAGGTCAAGTATGTATTCCATATCCTTCTGGGTGCGTTCTTCGTTGCGCTTGATCCTGAAAAGAGCAAAAGGTGTCACGTAAGAATTGCTCGAATTTTCCTGGATTTCTTTACTGAGGATCATGCTGGGAAGGAGGGCCCCTCGAAGAAGCACACACATAACAGTGTTCCCGATGGCCTCATCCATGTTGGGGATTTTATGCACTGCAAAATTCTGGACCGGGTTTGTAACGGGAGTGGGGATCATAAAATGGTTCTTCTGGGGCGAGGCTTCGAGGGTGTAGGCCAAATGAAAAAGCATCTCGTAGGCCCTCTGGATGTAGTAGGTAAATTCGGGCCGGCCGGTTTTAACGTCGCGGAGTTTAGCAATAATCCTACTGGCCTCGCCGTGTAGAAGAGAAGGGGTTTCAAAACTATAAACCTTAATCCTTTCCAAGCCTTTTAGGGAGTTTCTCATCATCTGGCCCATGGTGTCGAAATCCTGGATGATATTTTGCCTGAGGATTTCTTCCACGTTCCCGCCCGGGTAGGCCGTCAATTCCTTAAAACGCTGGAGTACAACCTGATATCGGCTCTCGAGTTCGGCCACTAGAAGATGGTCTTCCCTGGATAATAAGCCCTCGAGGTCCTGGGCATGAAGAGTTACAGATCGCATAGTCACCCCTTCCTCCATACTAACCTTTCCTGGGCATTTACAAAAGAGGGTAATGCGAACATAATGCCCTATGGAGATTTTGGTAGGACTGACATCGACACGGAAAGAAAAAATTCCCTACTTCCTAGAGGAAATAAGGAATTTGGATATTCAAAAAATTGCACTCTTCCCTACAGGCCTAAACAGCCCAGAGAGGGAGGCACTGTATTCTGAGCTTGAAAACAGTCCTATCACCCAGATTCCCCACGTTCATCTCAGAAGCGATATGACTGAGGCTGAACTCGAGTATTTGACACAAAGGTTCCAAACCGAAGTTTTCAACATCCACAGCCTCCGCAGCATCCACCCCTACTACCCCGATTCCGACCGTTTTCTCCAGAATATTTTTATTGAAAACAGCGGAGTTATCCCTATGGAAAACGAACTCCTGACCTTTGGCGGGCTGTGTATCGATTTCAGCCACTGGGAAAACGGCGTGCTAAAGAACGATTTCGACTATAAAGACTTTATAAAAATTGTCAAAAGGCACAAAATCGGCTGTTGTCACGTCTCGGCTATCCGGAAAACCCCTGAAAGCCCCTGGGGTGGGTTCGATGATCACACCTACCATTCCCTCTCGGACTTCGACTACCTTGAAAAATACCGTGAATTCCTTCCTCCCTGGGTCAGCCTGGAGCTTGAAAACCTTCCTTCTGAACAATTACTTGTGAAGGAGATGCTTGAAAAAAGACTCGAATTCTCCTGTGAATCGTGTTAAACTTTTTTATGGTAAACAAAATCGGTGTCTTGGCCTATATTTTAACTTTTATTCTCTGCCTCCAGGGACTTTCCGGGCAGGTTTTGGTGACCATCGAGTGTTTTCCAACAAATTTTACGCTAACTATAAACGGGGAAACCCAAAACCCGGTCGAGATCCGCAGATTCTCACGGCTTTTTCGGCTACCCGGCGGACGCCAGGCGCTGACACTCTCTGCGCCGGAACACCAGTCCAAGACCGTGGAGCTAGAAATTCAGAGGGGAATGGTACCTTTTAGGGAAAAACTCGAACCTGTTGCGGGACCTTTAAGGATGATCGCCGAGGTGGAAACCGGTTACCAACCCAAGAGCGTCAGGTTCACGCCTGATGGAAAACACCTCGCTGTCGCTCTTTTGGCCGGAAGAGGCATGGAAATCTATACGGTAAACCCTCTCAGGCGTCTGACCTACTGCATTCCGGGAAATTACGGGGAAGAAAGAGGTTTTGTCGAAACGGCGATGCTGCCTGAAAAAGGGGAAATCTGGCTGAGTCAGATGACTACTGCAATGATCCACGTTTTCCGGATCTCCGACTGGTCTTATGTGGAAAGTTTTCCCACGGGGGGAAATTGGAGCAAGGTCATCTACATCGATAAACAGGAACAACGGGCATACGTCAGCAACTGGACCTCTTACAATGTCTCGGTGATCAATGTTCAGACCCGCCAGGTGGAACGTGTTCTCCAAATGCCAGGAATTCCCCGCGGCCTTACGCTCAACGAAGACGAATCCATCCTCTACGTTACCAACTTCAGTAACAGCTCTGTCAGCAGGTTCCGTACCAGCGACTGGAGGACCCTATCGCCCATCTCTATCGGAGAAGGCGGGGCTATGCGTCACGCAGTAACGTTTGGTAGCGAGATTATCCTCGGGGATATGGGTCTCGGTAAGGTCCATTCCATCGATGGGGCAACCGGCAGGCTTCTACACTCCTTAAGGCTGACCTGGAATATCAATACGATCGATGTCAACCCCGACGGGCGCTACATTTTCGCAAGTGCCCGCGGCACCAATAACCCCGAAAGTTACCTCAAGGTGGGTCCCGATTACGGCCGCATTTATGTGATGGACCGCACTGATCTGCGGCTCCTCCAGACCGTATGGGGAAGAAACCAACCCACCGGGCTTGCGGTATCTCCAGACTCCAAACTCCTGGCTTTTACGGACTTTCTCAGCGCCAACCTCGAACTTTACAGTATCGAGTCTCCTTGAAATACCTCGCCCTCTGCTCCCCAGGGGTTGAATCCCTGCTGAAAGAAGAACTCAAACGCTTAGGGGCTGAAATCAGTGCCAGCCAGGGAGGGAGGGTGGATTTTCAAGGAAATTCCGCCCTGGTTTACCGGACCCTGCTGGGTTTAAGGACCTCAGACAGAATTCTGCTCGAAGTCGGCAGGTTTCACGCTGAAAACTTTGAAGAACTTTTTGAAAAAATCCGTGTCCTAACCTGGGAGGAATGGATTCCTGAAGGCGGTTTCCCTGTCATCGATAAGGTGCGTATCGGAGAAGCCAAACTTCATTCGATAACCTCTGTCCAGAGTATCGCCCATAAGGCAATTCTTACCAGATTGACAGAAAAATGGGGAAAACCTGACCTCGACCCCTTAGCGAGCCGTGTCACTATCCGTGTTTACATCGATAAAGATGAAGTTGTCCTGGGTCTCGACCTCTGCGGAGAACCCCTGAGCAAGCGTGGTTATCGAACCGCCGGAGGAGAAGCCCCCCTGAAGGAGACCCTTGCCGCGGCTTTGGTTCTCTGGAGCGGGTGGAGGCGGAACCGGCCCTTGGTCGACCCTCTTTGCGGGAGTGCAACCATCCTTATTGAAGCCCTCCTTTACGCCATCAATAGAGCTCCGGGGTTAAATAGAAAATTTCTTATAGAAAGCCTGCCCTTCTTCGAACCCGGGGTTTTTCAGGAAGAGGTAGAAAAGGCTGTTTCGCAGGAAAGGCTGGATGTGGATTTATGCATCTACGGTGCAGACCGTGATTATCGGTCGCTCAACAACGCCCGTGGAAACCTTGAACGCCTTGGATTGCCCCAAGGCTGGTTGGACCAGCGCATCCACCTTGAAAAATGCGAGCTTGGAGCTTTTTCAGCGAGAAATAAGGAGTTTACACTTCTGACCAACCCACCCTGGGGAACGAGGCTCGGCGATAAAAACGAAGCCGATGCTGTCTTAAAGGATTTGGGAGCGTTTCTTAAAAAACACCCCGTGGATCTTTTAGGGGTCATAACCCAGGACGAAAACTCGGAAGAGCTCCTGGGACTCAAAAATACAAGTAAAAGAAGGGCCAAAAGCGGAGGACTCGATGTTTTTTATACAATTTGGAAGGCGCCACCCTTGGACGAGATGCGCAAGCGGTGATATAATAAAAATGTCATGTCTCTCCAATTAGACGAGGTAGTTAAAAAGTTAAGCGGCCTTGAAGAAGCCATTCTGATGAAACTCCTAGATAGGTGCCAATTCGCTTTTAACGAAGAAGCTTACGTTCCGGAACACAGCGGTTTTGCGCCGTCAGAAACCCTTTCGCTCCTTGAACTCCGTCTTCTCCACCAGGAATCCATGGATGCCTTATTCGGCCGCTACCTTATGCCGGAAGAGAGACCTTTTTATGCTGGACTCCCCGGAAGTAAACGCTCCGTACCAGCACGCGACCCTGAAATCCAAATACGCTCCTTGGAAACCATCAACCTTTCAGGGAAAATCCTTATCAGTTACCTTGATTTTCTTCCGCAAATTTGTAAAAAAGGGGATGATGGGCAATACGGGAGTTCGGTCGAACACGACGTCATCTGTCTCCAGGCCATAGCGAGAAGGGTACACTACGCCGCTTGTTACGTTGCGGAAAGTAAATACCAGGATCGTCCGCAGGAATTTAAAGAACTGATTCAAAAGCAGGACAGCGATGGCCTTTTAAAAAAATTAACACGTCCGGAAGTGGAAAGTGAGGTCCTTAAAAGGGTAAAACGCAAGCTGGTGGGTATCCAAAAACTCAGCGACCCCAAGACCCGTTTCCTGGTCGACGAAGAGTTTATGCTTTTTTATTTTAAAGACTGGATTATTCCCCTGACTAAAGAAGGAGAGGTGCGGTATCTGCTTCAAAGGCAGTTATAGAAGCTACTGGCGGAATCTGTATTAAAAAACGAAAAAATAACTGATTTTCGTCCAAAGTTTGTGCCCGAGTATTATTGCCCCGACAACGACGGCTGTTAGGGCCGCGAAAAGCACAGCACCTGCTGCTATGTCGAGGAGCTTCTTTGCGTCGTTATGATGGTCTTTGATAAGCATCCGCACCAAGTATTCTATAGCAGTATTAAAAAGCTCGGCGACGAAAACCGCACCGATGCTTAAACTGATAAAAATCCATTCGTAGGCGTCCAGTTGAAGGAGTACACCTAAGATCAGCACAAGGATGGAAAACGTAAAATGAAACTTAAAGCTGTTATCGGTTGAAAATGCGATCCCAAGCCCAGTAAATGCGTTGGCAAATTTCTTGCCCACCCTCTTCCAAAAACTCATGCTTCATTTTAGCATATTTCCGTTTCTTTGTGAATTCTGGTCATTGACCAGAGCGCGGTGTCCGGTTTACCCTGTAACCATGTTTTCCCTTTCCTCAAAATGTCTTTACGGACTGCTAGCGCTGATGGAGCTTGCAGCACACGAAAAAGGTACAGCCATGCAAATCCGGGAAATAGCCGAGAAAAAGGGCATAAGCCAGAACTATCTCGAACAGTTACTTCTTGCCCTGAAAAAATCCGGACTTTTAAAAAGTCAGAGAGGGGTCAACGGAGGCTACCTTCTGGCGCGGGATCCCAAAGATATTCCCATCCTGGAAGTGCTTGAAACCCTGGAAGGCCCCATAGAGGTTTTACGGGAAAGGGACACCAAAGGAGAACTCGATTTTTTCTGGAACGGTCTGGAAGCCCATATGAAAAAAATGCTCCAGATGAGCCTAAAAGACGTGATAACAGAAAGGGATAACCTCTTTATGGAACTCCACTACTCGATCTAATCTTGCCAGGAGCCTGTTGCGCTTGAGACCGCATGAATTTACTTGAGGTTGAACTGTGTGATACTTTGTTGCCCATGGCACCACGATACAAAAGCGTTGAGGCAGCCCAGCTTGTACCCTTGGAGAGTTTTCAATCCAACCAAGTCGGTAAGGCAACCAAGGAAATTTGACTTCCGTCCACACTCCCACACCCAGCTCCAACCGCCGAAAAAACACCACAAGAAGTGTGTCATAGAAATGAAAGAAGCAATGGAGACGGACAGGGCCAAGGAGTTGTATAAGA
>DYOB01000196.1 GCA_020720765.1 Borreliella garinii | reverse complement strand
AAACGGTATGTGTTGTAGCCGGAGGCGGGAGAGCGCCGGGGCAGTGTAGCGGTCGTAGACCGCCAGCGCGGCGGCACTGCCCCAACGTTCACCCCCTCCTCTCCGCGATCTCCGCGGCTCAGCGTAAAGCTAATCTGAATAACTATATCTGTGTTAATCTGCTTAATATGTGGTACCTTCTTTTCTGCGTTCTTTGTGATCTTTGTGGTTAAATAAGGGAGTGCGTTGGAATCGAAGAAGGCCAAGCGCCGGTGCCGTGGTCGAAGACCTCACGTGGCAAAATTTCCTTTGTGTTTCTTTTATGTTTGGTTTCAGAAAATCAGTGAACGCAGCTGTATTTGGTTTTCGATTTGTGCAAAGCCCGATTTGAAACTCAATTAAGGAATTTTACCTTTAATCCGCCAAACCTGGAAAAACCACGGTCGAACGTGGAGAGGGTGCAATCGTATCTCAAGGCTGCGGCGGCAAGCAAGGCGTCGGGAACGATGTTCCCTGTAGCTTCTGTTGAAAGACTCAGTTGACGGAAATATTTCCAGACCTCTTCGTCGAGATTTTTCCATTGAAACCTTTTCCGACCCGTCAACGCATCAAGAAACGACCACGCTTCTAAAGGCGGGGATGGATGTACAAAGATTTTCGGATTGGTGACCAGTCTTAAAAAACTCGCGCCGATTGAGGGAAACGATATGGAATTTTCCTCGCTCAAAGCCTTTTCAAGAATTGATTTAGCTGACTCATGCAGGGGAGAATCTACCCGAAAAGCATAAACTAAAACGTTGACATCGAAGAGTATCACCGAAAATCTTGTTCCCTTTTGTCTAGGGCATCCCAAGCTATTCCGTCTAGAAGACCGCCGTGGGTTTGAGAAACTGGTAAGGCGGCTTCGATTGAGTTTTCGTGGATCACTTGGTAAAGTCCTTTAACGATAAGCTCTGTGACGCTGGTTTTTTCTTCGAGCGCTTGTTTCTTTGCCTTAAAAAGTAAATCATCGGGTATATAAACCGTTGTTCTCATAAAATGAACATATCCAGCCGCCATATATATGTCAAGTCCCTATATTTTCTTCCAGAACTATCTGGATAAATTTCCTTTCTGATGGTAAAGTATCCATGGAGTGCGGCTCCGCTAGGCGCCGTATGGGGGTTTTACCGCCACCCTTTGCCCTTTGGCCCTGCCTCTGGGTATTTCTGTCTCCTCTATGTGTAGCGGGTTCGACTCCCGTCGTCTCTTTAGAGAGGTGTAGCTCAATGGTAGAGCAATAGGCTTTTAACCTATGATGAAGTCCATCCCTTCTAAAAAGGATGACCAAACCCCGGTGAAAGAACCGCCAGCCTTCGGGCCGGCAGCCGGAAAAGGGCTTTGCGGACCGGCGGATACCGGCGGAGAGGAACACGGGCAGGGATCCGGCTGAGGCTGTTTCCACCCCCGTATTCCAAAACTGTCTCAATTCGGACCCCGCCCCAACTGGTGTTCTTTCGCCTTATTTTTAAGGAGGCTACGATGGTAGTTGTAATGCCCGATCAACGTGCGGTGTTGTTCCACGACGGTAAAGTGTTGAAGGTTCTGGGAACCGGTCGATATGTATGGCAGGTTATTGGTTTGGAATATGAAATTTCCGACGTAGCTTTCGAGTACAAACCCAAAAGATTTCGGCTTGAAACCTTGCGGGAGTTGACCTTTGCGGCCGAGACCTGGGATTTTGTCCCGGTTTCCGACAGTCAGCTCTGCCTCCATTTCCGCGATGGTCTTTTCATCGACGTGTTAAAGGCTGGCATTCATGCATTTTGGAAATCCCACCTGAAACATACTTTTACCATGGTCGACCTGAAAAATATCGAGCCCGACCAGGCGATCGATCCCATACTTTTCCTGAAGCCTGAACTCAGGGATGTGATGACCAGTTACGCGGTGGCGCCTTGGGAGGCGGGAATGCTCTACGTTGACCAGGTTTTTCAACGCACCCTCAAGCCTGGAAACTATTTTTTCTGGAAAGGGAGCCGCTCGGTTTCTATGATCAAAGTCGATCTGCGCCAGCTCCAGACCGAGCTGACAGGCCAGGAAATCCTGACGAAGGACAAGATTCCCCTTCGCATCAACTTTTTCTGCCAGTACAAGGTTTCGGATGTGAACCGCTACGCCGAAACGGTTCAGGATTTCGAAAAACAGTTCCATGTGCTTTTACAAATCCTCGTGCGGGAATACGTGAGTGCTTTTAGTTTGGATGAGCTCCTCGAAAAAAAGACGGAGATCGGCGAGGTCCTGGCTGAACGCATCAAACCCAAGGCAGAACGTTTCGGCATTATTGTGGATGCGACAGGCCTCAAGGATATCATCCTTCCCGGCGAGATCCGCGATATTTTGAACCAGGTATTGATCGCTGAAAAGAAGTCGCTGGCTAATGTCGTTATGCGACGCGAAGAAACCGCATCGACCCGGAGCCTCTTGAATACAGCAAAACTCCTGGACGAAAATGCCACCCTGTACCGGCTTAAAGAACTGGAATACATCGAACGCATCTCGGAAAAAATTAGCACCATCAGCCTGAACGGCGGCGGCGCTCTTATCGAGGAATTGAAAAAGGTGCTGGTGGGGGTAGGGAGGTCTTCCTAATTTGAACCTTCGCAAACTATGTTTTAAGTTTAGAGCCTTTTTCAAAACTACTGCGGCGGTTTTCGCTTCCTTTTTCACTTCTGAAAACCCTTCCTCGTTGAGTTTTGAAAAAGGCTCTTAAAAATCCCCCATTGTGAGTACAAGTGATTTATTGCCGTCAATTTGCACAGTAGACTCATAGACGTAATCGATGCCAACCTCTTGGAAATTTAAATTCCCGTTCATGTCGACCTCGAAGGTTAGGCTCCAAACTCCTCCTTGTAGATCGTCTGTGGTTGCAGACATGCTACCACTTCCATCAAACTTGCTAAGTTTTATCAAACGACATACCTTGAACAAGTGAAATTCTATATCCTTTTCCTGCAAATGTGCTTAGCCCAGAAGTTGAAATAGTTATTGTCCCATTTGAAGATAACGGGGTTACGGGATCTGCACACCTATTACAAATGCAACAATAAAGAACCCAAAATATTTACTCATAAAATTTTCCTTTTTTATTAACTAGGAGCCTGTTGCGCTTAAGACCGCAGGAATTTACATGAGGTTGAACTGTGTGATACTTTGTTGCCCATGGCGACACGATACAAAAGCGTTGAGGTAGCGGAGCTTGTGCCCTTGGAGAGTTTTCAATCCAACCGATTCGGTAAGGCAACCAAGGAAATTTGACTTTCGTCCACACTCCCACACCCAGCTCAAACCGCCGAAAAAACACCACAAGAAGTGGGTCGTAGAAATGAAAGAAGCAATGGAGACGGACAGGGCCAAGGAGTTGTATAAGAAACGCAAGACTACTGTGGAACCTGTGTTTGGAATCATCAAACAGGTCTTGGGCTTCCGACAGTTTTTGCTTCGGGGTCTGAAGAAAGTCAACTTGGAGTGGCAGTTGGTGAGCT
>DYOB01000195.1 GCA_020720765.1 Borreliella garinii | reverse complement strand
ACCATTTTGGGGGGGAGATTCGGTTTTTTTTAGGGTCGACAATTTATCTTGATTATATAGAGATAACTCTGATCGTTTTTTGAAGAAAATCAAGTCAAATGCTGGAAAAAACCGAATATTGGTTTTTCAAGAAAAGACCTTTTGAGACGGGCTTTAAAAAATAATTTAGGGGAAAATGAAGAAAGAGGGTTGTAAAAAAGAGAAAGCCTTTGTTATCTTTCGTGAGTTCAAAATCAACAAAGAATAACAAAGAGCCCTCTGAGATGAAGAATAAGAAAAACACCAAAAACAGTCAAGATCAAAAATCACAAGACATCTTACATGATTATAAAAAATCAGGAAAACTAAGGCCTTGGAAGAAGAATAGGCTTTTAACAGAAGCTATTTCCTCAGTTTGTTATCAAACTTTAGGGTTAGAGAAATATGGGGAATTGATGGATTCCTGTGGAACTTTCTTAGAATATATGGCCTGTAAAACAGTTAAACATGGGAAAAAGCTTAAGCGAGCAAGCTTTTGTAAGTGTCGAATGTGTGTTCTGTGTCAGTCGAGGAGAGCTCTTGTTGTTCAGAAGAAAGTTTTGGACATGGTAGGGTGGCACAGGGAAAAGTATTTAACTGATGTGGCTCTTCTCCTTACTTTAACTGTTCCAAACGTTAAGGGGGATTTTTTAGGAAAATCTCTTGATGATGTTCATGGGGGGTGTCAGAGGATGATGCAACGTAAGGCCGTTAAGTCAATTGTTCGGTCTTCTTTTAGGGCTACAGAGATTACTTACAATCATGATCGAGAGGATTATCACCCTCATTTGCATATGTTATTGATGGTCTCTCCTGAGTATTTTTATAGAAAAAACGGCTTGTATCTTATTCGTGATGAATGGCTAAGGCTTTGGCAGGAGTCCATGCGTGATAATAGTATTACTCAGGTGGATATTCGTAGAGTTGATGATAAAGGAGAGGGAAAGTTTGAGTCGATTGTAGCAGAGGTTGCTAAGTATGCAACCAAGCCGCTGTCTTATATTTTGAAAAATGAGAAGGGAGAGTTTGAGGCAGATCCTAAAGTGGTTGAGACTCTTCATTATGCTTTGAAGAAGAGAAGAACCTTTGCTTTTAGTGGGTATTTCAAGAAAGTTTGGAAAGAGAAGAAGCTTCAGAACATTGAAAAATTAGACTTAGTGTCAGTAGATGAGGAAGAAATTGATGAGGATGGAGTGGTTAAAGAGAAGACTCCAGAGTGTTGTAAGGTTTGTAATGAGCCATTAGTAAAGGAAGCTTATCGTTGGGATCGCGTAGCAAAAGAGTATTTAAGAGTTTATTCAGATGGAGACAATGGTTATGAGAGTCTTCAATCTGGGTTAAAGACGATTCAGTGTCGAGGTCCGTCCTGAAATTAGGGTCGAGAGGCGATCTAAAATTCAAAAATCACATTTTTAGAAGAGAGAAAAAAGATCTTAAAAAAGGTCTTCAGGGCTTCTTTTGCTTTTATCTTTTAGCTTTTATGAACGAAAGTCTAGTGATTGAGCCTTTTGTGTTGCCGTTTTTGGCAACGCATATTGCGTAGTCGAAAAATTCTTCAAATTTATCTCCTAACGTCTTTGGCGATTTTCGGAGCCTTGGTCAAATTCCCGCATGGGACAAATTCTCCATCACTCTTCGATCCCTCCTCAGCGTTTTCCTTTGAGGTCGCGACTGACAAAAAATCTTTCGGAGGTCGTGTGTTTGTCTGCGGTGCTTGCACCAAAGCGCACAAACGGAAACAGTTTGTATAAGCGCGCCTCCTTAAAAATCGTCGGACCCCCATAACTCGCTTCGCTCCTTAAATTTATCTCCAGACACCATCAAAAAATATATGAGCAAAGCGAATGAGGCTATCCTGAAGAAATCGAAAATTTCTAAAGGCGCACTTATGCACGATTGAAAATCGTGACATGCGGTCCTGCCGACGGCACCCTCTTTTTAAGGGGGGATATCACCGACCTTTGGCAGAAAATCATAAGCAAAATTCTTCTTGTCTCAGAAAATTTTGACCTTGTTCCTTCTTCATCATTACAATGCCCATAGCCGTCAAGCACGAGGACGATTGCAAATCGTACATAAGTGCGCATCCTGTGGATGAAGCCCTTATTAGAAGAATATTTTCTAGGGCATTTTATAAAACACAAACAGAAAAGGAGCCTCTCTTATGGAAAAAACTAAAGTAGCTGAAGCCACAAAATCCATGACTAAAGCGAAATTAATCACTGAAGTTTCTGAGGTAACCGGTCTTTCTGAAGCTGACACTACGCGTGCTTTTGAGGCCTTGCTTCAATCCATTCAGACAGAGCTTAAGAAAGGAAATGACATCAGGATTACTGGGCTTGGAACATTTGGAGTTAGTAAACGTGAGGCAAGGGAAGGACGTAATCCGCGAACAGGGGAGGCTATTAAACTTCCTGCGATCAAGCTCCCTAAATTTCGCGCAGGCACGGCATTGAAAGAAGCTGTCGCATAAGTTTTTTGAGTGACTCATCTTGTAAATTTTCCTCTTAAGCTTCCTATAATCGTTCTTTAGGAAAGATAAGTGAAAACTATCTTTCGCTTCTGTAGGGCCTTCTATGAGGCTTTAAGAGGGGATTAAATTTGACAAGAGAGATTCGATTTTAAAATTAACATAGAGCTTCATCCGGAGGATGCGCACTTATGCGCTCCTATTAGGAGCTCATGTGCTTTATGGCCACTGGCGTCGTAAGGATGCAGGGTGAGTGAATAATTTTTATAGGGAACTCTAGAGAGTGAAAGCGAGAAAGGGCTGTCTTGGGAATTCTTACCAAGCGCGCTTATGTGTTGCCTCTGGCAACGACGCTTTGTCGCATGCGACCTAGACGACTTTAAGAAATAAAGAGAAAGGACTACGAGCGGAGTGAGGAAAATTATCCTGAAGGAATTGAAAATTTCTAAAGGCGCACTTAAACATGATTGCAAATCATGCTGTGCGGTCCTGCCGACGGCTAAGGTCGAGACGGGTTGCTATGAATTCGAAGATGGGATAAATTGAGCGCGACCCAAAGGCGCAACAACACCTTTGAGCCGCTAACCACAACTAACGGATTGGAGCTAGTCATGGCTGATCATGATATACAAAATTCTCATCATCTCTTAAAGCGTTTAGAAGAAGACATGATCTTCTTGAGGAGTCTTATGTCTCAAGCAGAGGTCGTTGCTTCTAATTTACGAGGGACCTGGACCGCAGTTGATGTGACCTATGGTAACTGGAAAAGAGACCTCAAAGAAGACGATTTCAAAAAATAATCTTTTTTAGAGGAAGGTTCAAGGATGAACCTTTTCATCCTTGAATCGATGGTGAGATAAAGCCGGAGTTGTCGCGCGGGTCAAGGGCCCCGAAGGGGGCAAGCCTTGCTTGCGTACCCTTGACGCGCATAGCGACAATGAAGGCACTTCCCATTTGGGGAGGGAGATTCGGTTTTTTTTAGGGTCGACTATTTATCTTGATTATATAGAGATAACTCTGATCGTTTTTTGAAGAAAATCAAGTC
>DYOB01000194.1 GCA_020720765.1 Borreliella garinii | reverse complement strand
GCGGCCGTACCTTTTGTCACATCAATGCGATTACCCATACCACCTCCATCACCCTATCAAGTGTATCAAATTAAGTGAAACTTTGCAAATAGGCCTTTTTGAACCGTCTTCGGGGGTATGTTAAACGCGTACACGCCTACTTTCTTTACACCTTTCTGGGTTTAAGGATAAAAATTTATAGAAAAAATTTACAAAAGGCTTGTTAAAAAAATAAAGTGATGGTAATCTAATGCAATATTTGGAGGAGTTCATGATGAAAAAATACTTGTTGGCGTGGTTTGCAGCCACTCTTTTCCTTTTAAGCTGTCCCAACCCCTATGAGGAATATAAGGGTACGGCACCTGTGGCCCCCCCTGCGGACGCATGGTATTATGAAATCACGAACGGCGTGTTTCTGGGCGGCAGCCTTCTCTACAACGCCACAAACGACAACCTAAACCACTTCAAAAGCGTTAAAACCGTTCCCATCCGGTTGGCTCAGCTGAATGCAACCTCAAAGAACGAACTTTTTGATAAGGACGTTATCGATACAGATACCGGAGATGTAACAACAACTCAAGAAACCAGAACAGAAATAATCTATGAAGAGATTGAAACCTCCGTCTTAACCGGAAGCATGACCATTTCTGCCATTTCCGCTACCGGTATCACTTTTAATTATGTTCTTTATGATAAAGACATGAACAAGGATTTCGAGGTCACTGGTGCCAATATCGCCTTAGGAGCAACGTACGACTTCAACAGCGACGGCCTAGCGGACTTGACTTTCAGAGGATTTGAACCCGGTTCTAGAACGGGATACGACGGTACTTACGAAGTAGCCTTTCTCAGTGATAAAACCACAACGCCCCCTCATACCACAATGCATAAGGCACCGGATGATCCATCTTTTCCTTTTCCTTCAGGTATCGTGACAGTGACACCCAGCGGAAAACTTGTCGTACAGTCTGAAAACTTTTCCATATCCAACCAAGATAAGGATACCATTGCACTTACTGGAACCGTAATTCCCAGTCTTAGCCGTCAGGATTACATAGTCGATCTCTCTCGCAGTAACGGTGTGGACGGGCAAGGCAATGAACTCGAAAAAGGCGCCATCAGGGCTATAGATACTCTGAGTGCGGCTGGTTCGACTGTGACTTATGAGACAGTAGACATCCCGGCGCAAAGTGCTTACGAAGTCATGAACCTGACCTTGGTTGGGAACGTCGACCACTTAGCCGCTCGTTACCTTTCTTCCGACAGCCGAAGCATCGCTGGCGGTTCCAATCAACGTTCCATCTATGTCAGTCTTCTGAACCTCCAAGGAACCCATTCCTTTCCTCTTCCTCCAGGCATCACTGGATCTGCCCAACTCGAATACCTTATGAAACTGGGAATCTAAATGGATGCCCAAACGAGTTTTTCTTGGGACAAAGTCAGTGCAAGTGCAACATTTTACGTTGACTCCGAAGCGCGTGCGGTCATTAACGCCTACGTCAGCCAAACCTTCGGCCATAACTTTCGACAAGTTCTGGCGAAACCGAGTGTGGGTTTCTTTGTAGGACCCATACCCGTTGACGTCAATGCTGAGATTGCGATCGGCTGTGATGTCAACTTCACCGGCTCAGGTAAGTTCCGGGTTGGAGGAGGTTTCAATTCCAAGTTAGGGCTTACCGCCGGTGTCGAAGCTGGTGTGGAGTGGGATTGGTTTAATACGAGACTTTATTCCAGGGGATATGCCAATAAAATTGACACCTTCGCCTCTCAAATGATTGGCCCCGAGTTGGAAATGAGCGGAACTGCAACAGTTGAACCCTATTTTGAAGTCAGACCGGGTCTAAGAGTTGCAAAAATCGTGGGTGTTTCGGTGGGTCTACGGGGATATATCAACGGGCAAGCCACAGTGACTAGCACGACAGATACGAATATTACCGCCAACTTTCTTATCAAAGCCGGTGTGAAAGGCGTTAATCCAAGTCTTGATATTGGTCTGGATATTTTCGGATTCTATATTGGGAAGAATTTTCCTCTTGCATCAACGCTTTTTGATGTATATACAACGCTTTTCGATGGACAGCTTGTACAAGCACGCCCAGTAAATCCTGCAACCTTTGCCCCTAAATTCTCAGTCGCTGGCGGCATTTACAACGACGAACTCGATATTGCCTTAACTTCAGATACCATCGGGGCCGAAATCCGTTACACACTCAATGGCGACATACCTACAGCCACTTCGGGAACGGTTTATGCAACTCCCATCCATATTTCCAACGATGCAACAATAAAAGCCATAGCCTACAAAAGCGGTATGAGCCCCTCGCTTGTAAACACCCAGGCCTACGACCTGCGGGCTGCAACACCGGTATTTAGCGTGGCATCCGGCACAAATAATCCCGCATCCTTTACCGTGAGTTTTGGAGCCGTTCCAGCCGGAACACAAATCTATTATACAAAAACAGAAGGCTCCGGAGAGCCGGGAACTCCATCAGATCCGACAACGAGCTCCACGTTGTACACCGGGACACCCATCTCGATTACCCACGGTGTCACACGCATCAAAGCAAAAGCTTTTAGAACTCCTTGGGACGAGTCTCCGGTGGTACCTGTAATTTATACTATTGCCATGGAGACTATTAAAAGGATTGCTTTTGGTTTTGCAATGAATCCTAGTCAATCTAACACTGGTATGAACGGATCTATTTTCAGTCTGTCTCTTAACGGATTAGTTGTAAATAGCCAGCCTTACAGCACCTACATTGGGGTTTATCTTTCAGGATCCAACACCTCCTTTGACGTAAGTTACGGATATGGTACCGTATTTACACTCTCGGGCGGCGGGGGCACAGGTACCCTTTCTTCTGGAATTGATTTTTATAACGAAGAAGACAGCCTAATAAATCATATTGATCTTGGCGGTTCAGTCGATGACATTCTCTATAGCGGACCGGGAGATTCGAAATACGCCAGAATCTATTTCGACGGACATATCCTCACCTGGGCTTACGCTCCCTGATAATTTTAATTCTGGGGTTTGCTGGTTTAATCCAGCGCCCCAGACTTACTTCCCCCCCCCTTTACCCCAACACTTTCTTGATCTGAGTATTCAGCGTTGCATAGGGTAGGGCTCCTTCCTGCCTCCAGAGAGGCTTACCCTGGAGGAAAACCATCAGGGTCGGGACGGACCGGACATTATAATAAGCGGCAATTCTGGGTTTTCGGTCTATGTCGAGTTTGACGACCAAAAGCCGGCCGGCGAAATCTTTTGAAAGCTTTTCAAGGACCGGGATCATGGAACGGCACGGCCCACACCACTCCGCACCGAATTCCACGAAGACGGGTTTAGTGTTTGATTCAATAAGGTCAAAGAAGGACTTGGGGAGGGTCTCCATGTTTATAAAGTAACCATTAACGGGGATAAAGAAAAATCCTCGAAACCGGGGTATACTTGTCATCATGAGATTAATAGCTTACTTTCTTTTTTTACCCATTTTAAGAGCCTGTTGCGCTTAAGATTTTGATACAGGACCGGGGAGCCGGGATGCACAGAGCGCCGAAGACTGAGGG
>DYOB01000193.1 GCA_020720765.1 Borreliella garinii | reverse complement strand
AGCATTCTGTATAAATGTCGAGAGGACATTCTTCATCGAGCCAAATAATGTCTTGTTCAGTTCCTTCAAAAGATTTGCGACCTTCAGCATACGATTTGATTTTGCATCGTGAAAGGCCACCTGATATATGCTGGACAAGAATTGTGTCTATGGCATTTGGGACACCACCAGCGCGAGGAGTTGTCTTGATGATGTATTTTTCAGGTATGAGACCAGTTCCATGTTCTTCAGGAGTTCCGACAAGTTTGAACTGGACGATGTCCCGGGCAGTTGTTGATGTTGTTCCACAAGCCCATGCAGTTATTGGTTGCGTGAATCTCTTACCGGCCCACCAATCAGGGTAACGGCCAGTAAGATGTAAAGTCATTTCGTATGCGCCAATTCCCTCGGATTTTCCCACGCGATTTGCAGCCATGATGCAACGCTCAGGAAAGGTTGCTCCAGCTGCAAAAAAGGCCATGTGCTTCGGGTAGTTATGGCGAGAAAGTAATCCCGCCTCTGGATAATATTGGATGATACGGTTTTGCTTGATGCGAGTTGCTTTTTCTTTTAAGAGTTTAAGATATTGTTCCTTCTGGTCACGATTGAGCAGAGAAATGTCTGCTGCAATTTGATCGGCTGATGGAATAATATTTTGACTAAGCTCTTGCATTTGGTTGTATGTCCTGGGATTCATCAGGGGTCGCTTCGCTCCCCATTCGTATGGTTGCTGTGCTTGGGCGTTAATTTGACTGAAAAATGTTTGCTGGTATTTTGCTTAGTAGTAACGATTCTTCAGAGAACTGGGCTTCTTCAGGGAACTCGAATGTATCGTTTAAGTAGGCTAAGTCTTGATCAGTTGATAGGTCTTGTTCAGTTTCCATGCCTTGCTCAGTTTTCAGTCCCGCGTCTTGGTGTTCATCGGTGAACGGATCAAACTCATTTTGTACTATGTTCGGGTGGTTTGATGGATGGGACTGTGGTAGAGTTGTGATGGTTGCGACTTGGTTCGGGCTTTGTGTGTATGTTTTGGCGATGCTTTGTTGCATGGCATTGATTTCAGCGTCGATTTCTTGGTCGGTTTTGGTTTGTAAGGTCATGTCAACATGGAGTCTATCCGGGGCCTTGTAGCCTGATCGGTCAAGGACATCTTTCGCGGCAGTGAGCTGGACGCTGTGAGGTGCTTTTTCGGCTGGATTCATTACGCGCTCAAGGACGCCCAGGGCGCTGGCATTTAATGTGATGAGTTTTTTACGTACGTCCAGTGTTGCTTCTTGGGCCTTGTCTTGCATTCCTTTGAGGTATGCCTGGCCGAGAGGTGAGCGGATGATTTGGGAGACTGTGCAGTCGCTCATTTCCATGCGCTCGGCAATGTCTTTGTTGCGATAGCCATTGAAAGCCATCTGGATGATGGTTCGATGCTGGGTGCGAAGTTCTTTGAGCATGGTTTAGTCTGACTGAGCATGGTTTTTGTTTAGTTTTTTGTCTAGGCCGCGCACAATAAAAATGTTCTATGTCATGATAACACTTTTTGCTTAGCTTGCAAGGAGTTTTTAATGCAGCAAAGGTTCCCTTTTGCCAGCATTTGACATTTTCGCCACTATTCAACTCATATGTGAAACCCTTATCTGACACCAGCGAACCGAGGCATCGCCCTGGGAGCAGTTCCACAAAAAAGAAAATTGTTCCCGTTCCATGAGTATCTGCACAAAACCAAGGCAAAACAAAAACCTAATCACCAAAACGAAAACAAAACCACCTGGACAAACAAAATACCTGGAACACCAGGCAAAACAACAAAAACGAACACGAACAAAAACTTTTTTCATTTTTCGTGTTGACATTCTCGAAACCGTGTTATATATAAGCAATCATAGACTTGAAAATCGTTTTCGAGTCACTCAATATTTTTCCTTTTTATAGGAGGCTCTATCATGTCCGAATCAATTTACACTCAACTTGAAAATCAAAAAATCACTACTCCAATGAACGGAAAGGATTACATTCACCCATTACCAAAAGGATTATTTCCAGATGATAAAACTTTTGAGTACAAGGAAGGTCTGCTCACATGGGCCGAAGAAAGAGACTTTACTTTTCGCCTAATTCAAAAGGGACTACAAAAAGCAATCATTGAAGTTCGTGCTTGCTTCAAGTCATGCAAGAAAACCGAAACATGGAATGAAGATCTTGGGCTTGCAAACCTTGAAGAAATGATTTGGAAAACTATTGACCGACCAGAAACGGCTAAAAGCAATGAAGACAAAGCCATTGACGCTTTGTCAAAATTATCTCCTGAAAAAATCGCCGAATTATTGGCAAAACTTCAGGCATAATCTTCAAGAACAACCTTAACTATGCCGGATATGGTTGATTTAACCATGTCCGGCCTTCACGTACAACCTTAACATTGCCCGATATGGTTAGAAATAACTGTATCGAGTTTTTACGTTTAAGTGCCTTGAATAGTTTTAAGTGATTAAACTATTAAACCGCCCTGGTTGGCCGTCCTGGTTGGCCGTCTTTTTGTTTGTCCGCCCGCCCCTGTTCATCCTGAATACCCTTAAAAACGGCCACAATGGCACTGCCACGCTATTTTCAACCCTATAGTGCTATCAGCACATGCTTAAGGGCATTCATGGCGTGACGGGCTTTTTATGGTTTTTTGCCTATGGACACTAAAAAAGGTATGTTGACGTATAATAAAATTAAATCTGTACGTCTAAAACCATTTTTCCATGAACAAATGGGCACAAATTACACACAATTAAACACAAACAACCCACAAACGCACACAAACGCACACACAAAAAACACTTTTATGCGTGTACGCTTGGCACCATTTGTGTGTGATATGTGTCCAAATGTGTGACAAACGCACACAAAATTCATGAATAAAAGGTAATGATTTCAATGCTTTACGGATATCGGATGGCCGTTTGTGTGTGATATGTGTCCGAATGTACACTCCCCCCCCTTCAAAGCTGTTAGGGGAGGCTAAGTCTTTTAGTTCTTTAAAATTTTTTTTTGATACCCTAACTTTTACTGTCAGGAGGGGGGGGGAGTGTACAAATGGACACAAAACGCACACAATCAAACACACAAGCAAATTTTCCCTCCTAAAATCAACCACTTACCCACACGAACCCTCCGAAAATCACACACAAATCACACACAATCGGCCACAAACGGTGCCAACTGTACACGCACAACCAGCCACAACCCGCACACAAACGGCCACAACCGGCCACAAATCACACACAACCGAACACACAAAAACCGTGGACAAACGGCCACAAACATGTTAGAATGGCCACAAATCACACACAACCACACACAAAACATACACAAATCAACCATAACTTTACTATCAACCCACCCATCAACCAAACCATCACCATTCTAAACCTAACCAGCAGTTTCACCATTCAACCTTAACCAAGGAGCATCACCATGTCAAGCCCAACCATCAGTTTTCGCATCTCTAACGAGCATCTCGCCCGTGGTCTGCGCGCAATTCGCGCACTTGACCCGACCTGGCAACTAACAACGCCAGCAGATTTAATTAGAACAATCTTCAATGATTACA
>DYOB01000192.1:1636-3580 GCA_020720765.1 Borreliella garinii | reverse complement strand
GGATGGTGCAAGAGTGCGCCAGGCAAAGCTTGGGGTTTCTTGCCGGTTAAAGTCCAGCTGCACTATCGCGATGTGAGACACGCATGTACTCGACTGAGAAAAGTACAAAAAATTGAAAGCTGTCTGGAAAAGTTCCAGTTTATTTTTCCCAGGTTTCATGGTAACGGGAGCGCTACATGCTTGAAAAACTCAGGGTAGAGAACTTTACGGTTTTCGATGAGGCTGACATACGATTTTCTCCTGGATTAAATGTAATTGTCGGAGAAAACAGTACCGGTAAGAGTCTCCTCATGAAGCTCGCGTATTCCTGCGCCTGGGTTAGCCATGCTGTTGGTAAAGGAGACCGCAAGACCAAGGATGAACTGCAAAAAGCGCTGGCAGACAAACTCAAGAGTGTTTGCATGCCTGATTCACTGGGGCGTCTCGTAACGAGAAAGCAAGGACGCGGTCGTTGTGAAGTAGAGGTTGGCTTCATCAAGGATTTAGCTGATCCTTTCTTCTTCAGCTTCTCGTCCAACAGCGACAAAGAAGTTAAACTGGAAGGTGCCACCCCGAGCGTATGGCTTGAATCTTCACCCGTATTCATTCCAACCAAAGAGATTCTTTCAGTATTTCCCAATTTTGCTGCCACCTTGAGGGAGCGGCATCTGGCATTCGACGAAACCTATCTCGACCTTGCTGATTCTTTAGGCGTGGCTTCATTGCGGAAGCTTAAAAAAGAAGAGCAAACACTGCGTGAGACCCTGGAACTTGCGATGGGTGGCAAGGTAGTGCTTGAAAACAACAAGTTCTACCTGCTTCTTGATGCAGAAGGAAAGGGAAGCAGGATAGAAATGCCACTTGTAGCGGAAGGTATCCGCAAGATAGGGCTTCTGACATACCTGGTAATGAACGGTGGTCTCCGTGACAAATCATTGCTGTTCTGGGATGAGCCAGAGGTAAATCTTAACCCCAAGCTGATACGTAACCTGGCGGCTACGCTCGTGAGCATGTCAGAAAAGGGCGTACAGATTGTTCTTGCAACCCACAGCCTCTATCTGTTGCGAGAACTTGAAATAGCCAAGAAACTGCAGGAAACCAAAAAGAACGTTCGCTATATTGCCCTTGCCCAGACTGACGCAGGGTTGAAGGTATCCCAGGCTGACAGTATTGATGATATAGACCCCATTGCCAGTCTGGATGCCAATCTGGAGCAGAGCAATCGCTATATGGAATTATTCTGATCATGGTTGAATACAGTGAAGGTCAGATTGTCTATGGGTTTCCGGATGACATGACCATTGTAAGGCTTGAAGGCAACCAGTTTTATGGCAAGCGCTGGCAGAACTTTGGTGTGCAGCTTAAAGAAGAAGGCAACAAGGAGACCGATTTTATTGGTATCGCGGCCGATTCTGAGTGTCTTTGGCTGATAGAGGTCAAGGATTACCGCAGGAACACGCGAACAAAGCCTTCCAGCCTGGGCTTGGAGTTTGCCAAGAAGTGCCGCGATACGCTGGCTTGTCTTGCTGGCATGAGGATGAGCTCTTGGTCTGACACGGAACAACGGCACTTGGCAACCAAGGCTCTCAGGTCAAAATCAATCCGCTGTATTTTGCATGTGGAGCAGGTCTCCAGAAGTAAGCTATTCCCCCTTGTCATGGATCCTGCCGATTTGCTGGATTCTGTTAGAAGAAGCGTTCGCAGTTTAGACCCCCAGGCTCGCGCAGGTGATGCCGAGTTCTTGCGGTCAAAAGGTATACCATTCAATATAGAGTTGCTTCCGTGTGCCGAATGAGTTATATGAGGTAATTTGACAGGGTGTTGAAGGATGAAGTCTAAGAGATGAACAGGACGAGAGAAGAAAATAATCAAGGATAGTTGGAGTAAAAAATGATTCCATTGAGATTGAACAACAAAAAAATGAACAAAGAAGAAATTTCTTTAGAAATTCAAAAAATCTGTAAA
>DYOB01000192.1:0-1536 GCA_020720765.1 Borreliella garinii | reverse complement strand
AATGTAAAAACCTTCAGAATTAAGTCTTTCTTTAAAAGAACATTTCCAATTGCAATGAACATTACGGGATTCATTGCAGCATTAATATCATTTTAGTTTTGAAAGAACTATAGCTCAGTAAGCCATATTATAATATTTAAACGTATTCATACAAAACAACAGAAATTTCTAGTCGACTTCATTGTTTGACTGATAAAAAGATTGCAGAGACAAACCAAGGATATTCCATGGCAAATCCCATAAAACTCAAGGCCGTTGTTACAAAAGTACAATCTTACGGCGAGGGTGTGTACGAGGTGGCCCTGAAACCAGTGGGGACAGTGCCGAGCTACAAACCTGGCCAATTCCTGCACCTGACGGTTGACGAGTATGATCCTGCGGGCGGGTTCTGGCCGGAGTCCCGGGTATTCTCCATTGCGTCTGCGTATTCGACGAGAAGGAACTGCAGAGCCTTGTCGACGCATCGCTTGATTTCTGGCTCACGTCCGGCAGGTATTCAGAGGAGTTCGAGTCATCGTTCAGCGCCTTTACCGGGGCGGAATACTCGTTCCTCGTCAACTCGGGTTCTTCCGCCAACCTCGTGGTTTTTGCAGCCCTGACCAGTCCGCTACTCGGTGACAAAAGGCTGAAACCCGGTGACGAAGTAATCTCGGAAGAGGGCCATGCACAAAGGCACCAGGGCGCGGAGAAGTAGCAGGACCTTGCAGGATGAAGTCCTACATGAGAGTGGGGCCTGACCCCAGGGGGGGGGCTAGGGTTTGCTCGACGAACTTGATGTCATAGAAAGCTTTGAACATCCCGGGAAACCGGCCAGGTACGGAGTAGATTACAAAAAAACAGCGGGAGCTATACCGGGCACTGGAAGTGGACATGCCGGCATAGGCATAAATTGCCGGGAATCCAGGGAATACGGGGTAAAAAATGACAGTAGAACGTGAAAAAATTGAAGCACAGATAGAATGGTATAATGGTGAAGTTGAATCAGTAAAAACCAGGCTGATGAAATGGTTAAAAGAATTTGGTCACCAAGTTACAATAAGCGAACAGGAAATTTCAATTACTGAAGAGTTGAGTGGTCCGTATCGTGCTTTCCGATACGATTTTTTAATTGACGAAAGCCTGAAGGTATCATTGATTCCAAATGGAATATGGATAGTAGGAGCAAAGGGGCGCATAGACCTTATTGGACCTTCCGGTACTGAAAAGCTGGTATACTTTTTCGTTGGTGGCCCTGGTATCAGTACGGAAACTAAAGACGGTAGTGGAAAAGTAATCGAGAAAAGTAGTCATGGATACTTCGATAATGTTGATGAAGAGAATTGGTATTGGTATGATGACAGTACATATAGAAAAGTAGTTAAATTCACTAAAGATGTGGTAGAGCCTATATTGGAGAGACTTCAATGAATGAACAAATCATTAATGAAGTATTCTCTGTATATGAAGTAATGAAAGATTCAATAAAAGTCACAAAGCGTTCGATAAACAAAGACTTGTATATGTTACACAATCGTACTGTTTTTCTGGGTGAACAAA
>DYOB01000191.1 GCA_020720765.1 Borreliella garinii | reverse complement strand
AACCTGTAATAACCTAACAACCAGCTCTCTGGCAATGCGCCGGGACCGTGGTTAAAACGGGGAGGGCGCTGGAATTCGGGGTTTCCCTGGGGCTAGCCAGGGCGGAGATAATGGAGATGTGTCAACTATCCCCTAAAACCCCCAAAAAATACTTGCTCCACCCCTCAAGATACACTAAAATATCCTTAGTTCTTTGACAGAATTGGGTTCAAACATGGGAGTTTGGATAAGAGGCATGGGTTAAACTATTCACCTATAAGGAATTAGAGGGAAACCTTTCGAGTATCTATATCCGGATGGGCGGTTTGTAATACTATCTGATGCAGAGACCCTTGCACTTTTAAATGGCGCAGGTATTTTAGCTTCAAATGCGCCACCTGTTTTGAAATTTATTTCGAATATAGGAAAGGTAGGAGGAAAAGTATTATTAGCCCTTGCAATTTTAACTTTGGTGCAAGGTGATGTATCTCATTCACCAGCTATGGGTAACCAAGATGAGAAGGATGAAAGAATTACCCTCTATCACGGGAGTGTGACAAATGCTCATAAGATTCTCACTGAAGGATTAGATATGCGAGGTTCTAATACCTATACAAGTACAGATAAAAGAGTGGCACAAGATGCAATAAAATGGGAAAGACCCGATGTTCAAAAGGCTCTTTACGAAAGGAAACTAGATAGGGGAATTATTGCGTCTGATATACCAAAGAGCGAATTTTTAGATTTAGCTTCAAACGGCTCTATAGAATACAGACAATATCAGGGATTTGACGGTGCTAATTTACAAACCATAGAAGTTGTATTAATGGATTCAAAAGCAAAAGAAGTGTTTAACAGATACCGGAGACCTGATTTAGAATGAAGGAAAACACTGAATTATTATTTTATATAAACAAATACTTTAAAACCAATTATCCTCAAAAAAGCTATCAAAATATTACTGGCTACTTTTCAAGAGAGAAAAAATATTTGTGGAAGGAGATAATAAAATACGATGAGTTAAACTCTTTTTTTAGTAAAAGATACTCTGAAAACAGAACATGGATAAATATAGTAATTTTGGGTATATATTGCGACGATCTTGTTATTTCATTTGAAATATCTAATGACTGCACAGATTTAAGGCCCGAAATTAGGGTCGCTGGGCCAAAGTACAATGTGGTTGACATGCGTCCCGAATGGGATCTTAATTTAGTTTAAGATTAATATTTTTATGTTCTTGTGATCTGTTACCAAAATGATTAACATTGTCTAATTCTTCCTTCAACTTGACAACGCTCTGCGTTGTAAGTTAATGAGGAATTAGGCTGAATTACAATAAGGAACAAATATGAGCATTCAACCCGGTGATGAGAAGCTAAAATGCCTTTATAAGTATCGTAAACTTGCGGGAGATGGTCCTGATGGACTAAATATAAATACCTTCAATCTACTCGAAAAAGGCGAAATATATTTTTCCAAACCAGATGCTTTCAATGATCCTTTTGACTCAAAGATTGACTATGATACCACCGCAACAGTAGAAGAGATTGGGAATTATTTAGATCGAGTCGGTGTGGATAGGCAAAAAAAAGAGATAGTATTAGGGAAGATAAGGAGTGGCCAACTCGATAGAAATCAATTTTTATCAGGGGACTCATCTGCGCATGCGAACCCGCTCAATATTTTCTGTCTTGCTAAAACTCCTACCAATATTCTTATGTGGTCGCATTACTGTAAGAATCATACAGGTATATGTATTGGTTTCAAGGTACATATAGTGGGAGAAAGTCTAAATATTAAGGTCGATCCAAATCAAATTACACCACTATTTACAGGTCAGGTTAGTGACCTAATACCGGCAGTGTATATTGAATACCATGATGCTAAACCGAAGCCTTACAATTTGTTTAAAGGGAATCAGGATGATCTTTCCGCCTTCTTACGTCAAAAAAGTAAGTATTGGGAGTATGAACAAGAACTAAGGCTATTAATTATTGACAGACATCTACTGAAAAACCCTGTTATTGTCCCCAAGGCAGAAATTCTTGAAATTACATTTGGTTTGCGAAGTGGTCCCAAGTTGATCAAAAAAGTTAGGGACATAGTTGGAGGAGCTGGATATCCAAATGCTGGGAAAGATGTCAAATTTTATCAATGCATTGAAATACCGGGGCAGTACGCTATAGGACGGAAAGTGCTTTAAGAAATGATGTATCCGCGCTGTCAATTATTACTAAAAAGAAGGTGATCATTTATGGAAACTTATAAAAGAGCTATACAATTTGAGCGAGATGCGCACTATTTGTTTAGGCAAACAGCAGGAAATGAGTCCGAGCCCGACTTTCGATATTTAAATCAACGGGAGTACGACTACTTTATTGATCTGATTGATAATAGAGCAACAGAGTCAGAAATAGACGCACATTTGCGGGGAGCTCCTGATTTATTACGGGCGTTTTTGGACCTTGTGAATACAGGACACCATTCCATGAAAGCAATTCCACAAGCGAACATTCGTGGCAGTATTGCAAATTATACGCGAGGATTAATTCCTGATTGGCTGTTGGAAGGTAAAAATAGTGATGGGAAAAGTTGGTGGTTCGTAGAGCTGAAAGGTCCGAAGGAAAAGATATTCACAAGCACAAGAAGAAAAGGTCTTCGGTTTAGTCCGACATGTAATGAAGGGTTAAACCAGTTGGTTGAATATCTTGACTTTGCTGAGAAGAATCAGAGTGCCTTTCGGGACACATATAAAATGAGCGGGTTTCGGGAACCCCGAGGAATGTTAATACTTGGTCGACAGGCTGATTTGACAGAGGAAATGGTAGAACTCAAAGGAAAATGGAATTCGATGCTTAAGGGTGTGATTCAGATTCGGACCTGGGATGCTATTCGTCTAGCCGCCGAAGAAAAATGGGCTTTTACTCATCCGAAGTAATACCTGGTAAGGATGTTTTAATCCTTCAAAAGGATTGTCTGTTTAACTTATGGATTCAATGTTAACGAAGCTTACAGATTGTGAGTGGAACAGCGCAGAAATGAGGTGGTCGGGCCTTTGCACGAAAAAGCCCCCCCTCCACTTATGAAACACAACTGCATCAATACCTGATATAATCTACCGCTTTGACAGGCCCTGTGGGCCGGGGCCTTGGAGTTCGGGTACGAACTCCAGGGCTAGGTGTGAAGTCCATCAAAGTTGTCGTTAAGCGGCGAGCGCCCGGGGAGGCAGCGAGTCCGCTTGAACGGCCTCTTTGATGGCGCCATGGTGGCAAGGAAAGGCCGGAAGTGTTATACTTGTCATACAGGGGGTGTAAGACCATGTTGGCAGTACGGCTGGAAGAAGAAACGGAAACGAAGCTGGAACGCTTGGCCAAGGAAACAGGACGGAGCAAGAGCTATTACGTGAAACAGGCGATTGAACGGTACTTGGAGGAGCGGGAGGAATACCTTTTAGCTCTGGCGGTGTTGGAGCGAGAGGAGCCAAGGAAGACGATAGCGGAAGTGAGGGAAGAACTTGGCCTGGCGCGTTGAATTGAGTCAAACAGCGGTAAAGCAGTTAAAGATGTACTGCTTCAGCGGAACTTGCTCATAAACCACTAAGCTAATAAGGTGGTTAG
>DYOB01000190.1 GCA_020720765.1 Borreliella garinii | reverse complement strand
GAATAGGACTTGGGTTTCCTTATTTTGGTACGGATTCAGGATTATACCACCTTGGAGTGCACCGGGGACAGTCCGCCTGGGGCAAGAAAGCTGTTGTACACAGTTCCCAACCTGGATCAACCACCTGCCCATGGTTTGCATCCAACTATCACAATATTTGCCTATATTTTATGCCAGAAAATCAAGATAATTGCCTATAATTTGTGACAAAATGTCCTCATGACAGTATACTTGACTCAGAGGCTGGAGGGGCAATGGTTTTCTACCGGACAATCAGCGAAGACCTTGTGCGATGGAAAGCATCACCGTACCGCAAACCGCTTGTCATCCGGGGTGCGAGGCAGGTAGGAAAGACGACCATAATCCGGGAATTCGGAAAGTCCTTCAGAACCTTTTTCTCGTTGAATCTCGAACTTCAGGAGCACCGTGCATACTTTACAAAAAATCTCAAACCAGGGGATATACTTCAGAAAATCTCCCTTGATCTGGGCATCAGAAGGTCCGGCGAAACACTCCTGTTCCTTGATGAAATCCAGCACTGCCCCGAAGCAATATCCCTGTTGCGCTATTTTTATGAAGACTTGGGTGATCTCTATGTAATCGCAGCCGGATCGTTGCTCGAAGTTATGATGGATCTCAAACAGATCAGTTTCCCCGTAGGACGCATCGAGTATCTGTACCTTTTCCCCTTGAATTTCCGGGAATTCCTCAAGGCCAGCGGAGAGGACGAAGCCCTAGTACTCGTGGACACCATTCCCGTACCTTCATGGGCGGAAGAAAAGCTGGAAGCCCTCTTCAAGACCTACACTCTGATCGGCGGTATGCCCGAGGCAGTCGACAGGTACCTCGGGACCCGGGACATCGGGGAGGTCGCCGACGTATACCGGAACCTTTTTACCGCGTACACCGACGATGTTGCCAAATACGCCAGAACAGAAACCGAAAAAAGCGTCATCCGCTTTGCAATAGAGGCATCTCCGCGAGAAACGGGAAAGCGCATCACCTTCGAAAAATACGGGAATTCCAACTACCGTTCCAGAGAAATTGCCTCAGCCCTGCGTATCCTGGAGCGGGCTATGCTCCTCTATCTCCGTTATCCGGTTACATCTTTTTCGGTCCCGGTTCTTGGCGACCTCAAGCGCAAGCCACGCCTGCAATTTCTGGATACCGGTATGCTCAATTTCAGGGCAGGACTCCAGTCCGCCTACTTCGGCCCCGAACCCCTCGACGCCCTCTACAAGGGTTTGCTGGCCGAACAGATCACCGCACAGGAACTGCTTTCGGCAAGCTGCAAGGATGCAAAACCTCCCGCATTCTGGGTACGCGAAGAAAGCCAGTCCAATGCCGAGGTCGACTTCATCATCCAGCACCAGGCCAGGTTGATTCCGATGGAGGTGAAATCGGGCAAAACCGGCACACTACGCTCGCTTCACTCCTGGATCGACCGGGCTACCATGCTGAACTCGCATGACCTGACCGGAAAGACACCACTGCTCGCAGTACGCCTTTACTCGGGTCAATTCTCGGTCGAGCACGCTGCTACTCCGCAAGGCTCAAAATACACACTGATCCACCTTCCCCTCTTTCTCGCAAGCAGGATCAGCGAATACCTTGATCGGTATGAATGATTACCCTTCATTGACAGTATATGCACTCATCTTGCATGCTAGCAATTTACAAATATCCTCTCACGAGAACACCCTGTTGTCAATCTTTTTCTATCGTTCTGCGGCTTTATTTACCAAATTTCATCAAAAACATGGAAAATATATGCATTTTTTACGATTTACGTAAACTGATAGGTCATTTCAGGATTTTTGCGGTTTTACGTCGAAATTCGGCTTTTGCCCCGAACTACAACTGTTTTCGCACCCCTATGGGTTTACTTCCTCTTGGTGTCAACGAAGGCATGCTCAGAATCCGAATCGTGGAAGCGGGATCATCAGCTCCGAACGCAATCAACCTACGTTCATTTTTAACCGAATGGAATTGTTATATTCAACCGAATGTTGTATTCTTCTTGCAAGAGTACATCCATGGACAATAACTTCTATCGGCCACGCATCATAGACTCAGCAGTAGAGCAGCACCTCCGGGCATTTGGAGCGGTCTGCATTGAGGGTCCCAAGTGGTGCGGAAAGACCTGGACTGCGCAGAGGCATGCCCAAAGCGCTTTCCTTGTTGGCGATCCTTTGGGAAATTTCCAAAACAGGCAGCTTGCACAGATTGATCCTTCCTTGGTGCTGCAGGGCAAACAACCCCGTATGATTGATGAATGGCAGGAAGTACCGTCGCTATGGGATGCGGTGAGGTTCACGGTCGACCAGTCCATCACGAAGGGACAGTTCATTCTTACCGGTTCCGCCACCCCTGCGCACAAGGGGGTCATACATAGCGGCACCGGCCGTATCGCCCGGTTGCGTATGATGCCCATGTCGTTGTTCGAGTCGGGGGATTCTTCTGGAAAAGTGTCACTAAAAAACCTGTGCACCGGAACCGTTGAGAATGTCATTACGGGAGAAGTGAGTCTACAATCCTTGGCATCCTTCATCCTGAGGGGAGGGTGGCCTGGCAACTTGCAATTGTCGACGGAAGATGCTGTCAAGATTCCAGCACAGTATCTGGCCAATGTGGTGACCGATGATGTAGCCAAAGTGGATGAAAAAGTGCGCGATCAATCGAAGCTCCGCCTCTTGCTGCGGTCGCTTGCACGCAACGAGAGCACGACGGCAACCAGGGCCAGTCTGAAGCGTGACATACAGGGAGTCGAGCAATCGACTGTCGATGAGGATACAATCGCCGAGTACCTCAATATTTTTGCAAAGCTGTTCATCATCGAGAACCAAAAGCCGTTTGCATCAGCCATACGTTCCTCCCTTCGCATCAAGCAGGCAGAAAAACGTCATCTCGTGGATCCATCCTTTGCCTGTTCTCTCCTGGGCATCACCGATGAAGAGCGCCTGATCGGTGACCTGCGAACGTTCGGCTTTTTGTTCGAGGCCTTGTGCGAACGTGACCTCAGGATCTATGCGCAATCCTTTGGAGCCAATCTCCTGTACTACCAGGACTACGGCAATGATGAGATCGACGCGGTAGTGGAGCTTGCGGACGGAAGCTGGTCCGCCTTCGAGATAAAGTTGGGGGCAAACCAAATAGATGAAGCCGCTGCCAAGCTCTTGGATATAAACAAAAAATTCGAACGTCCTGCAACCACTCTTTGTGTAATCTGCGGCCGCTCAAACGCAGCCTACCGCAGGCCTGATGGCGTATGCGTGGTACCGATCACCGCATTGAAACCTTGATTCCTTCCATCTGTTACATCGTCCACCGGTGGTTCGCCCCCGGTATCGAGATCGTCGCCGCATTCAAGAGAATCTTTATCGCACTCTTCAATCTTTCAGGCTCCTGCAGTGTCAGCACTTTCAACACGTCCTCAAGAATGCCACTCCCATCCTGGTGGGTCATTCGTTTCCTCCTCTGAGTTCCAGACAAACCCATGGAAAACCGGATCGGCCCACCGCTTCCACCCCGATCAATGTACAGAAAGAAGTTTACACCACCCGGTCACATGGCGTCATATCGCTCGCTACAACCAAGCGTCAAAAA
>DYOB01000189.1 GCA_020720765.1 Borreliella garinii | reverse complement strand
GTATCACACAGTTCAACCTCATGTAAATTCCTGCGGTCTCAAGCGCAACAGGCTCATAGTATAAGTTTAATATCCTCAATAGACTGAAGCGAATCCTCAAAACCAGGAAGTTCAAATACATCGTAGTCCGCACGTTGGCGTCGTTCCAAAAGTCGATGAAGGGCCTTACCAGTGTCGCGGGAAATAAACCCTGAAGCAACAATTTCTCTGTTGAATGCACCAATCAATTGGCTATGGGATGAAAATGATTTGCCATGGAGATACAACGTCAATGTAACAAGGTGGAACGCGGCATAGTAACAGCGTGATATTGAGTCGCCATAATGCCCAGCATCATGAAGTTCCTGGGAGACAAGAATTTTATCTTTTGCTGCGGAGTAAATTTTTTCTGCTGAATGGCGTTGTTGTCCCTCTATCAAGCGATTTTTTCCCCTTCCCTCTGGATATTCCACCCTAAGGGCGATTGTTTTCTTTCTTCCCATTCCGTAGCCGTATAAACAATACTGGCAATGACTGCCTGATGTAATTCCATACAATCCCATTCTACTTCACGAATTTTATTTAAGAGATTTGAATTCTTTTCTGAAAAAATGAGCAGCAAGTCATAATCGGAATATGGTTCCGCCTGGCCTCTAGCTCGTGACCCGAATAAAATAATTTCCAGAGGCTTAATTTTATTATCTCCAATTCTCTTAAGGAAAGATTGAAGAATGGGATCGGTTATGGATTCCAAAAAAGCCTCCTTTTAAATTATAGACCTCAGGTGACTAGAAACTCAATCTCCTCGCGTAGCGTTGATAGTTTCCTCGGCAAGCCGTTGCATTTCCTTGGCGGCTTCTTCCGGCGAAATGTCGTCAAATAGAACTGCATTCATCATGGGCCGCATGGCGTCCCAGTTGGCGCGCATTTCATGAACAGTGGGCATGGGAGTGGTGTGCTTTTGGGTTTCCTTCATTTCCTGAAGGAGTCGGTTAAGAATGGGATCGTCCACCCAGGTTTCGATAGTCGCTGTTTGATTTGTAACGGGTAATCTCAAGAGTTCGCGGACCATGGAAAGCTGTGAATCGGTTGATGCAAAATGTTGAACTAATTGGCTGAGCACGGCCAAACGCGGGGAGTTTCCTTGGTTTTTGGTAGTGAGCAAGAAATACTTCCCGGATGTGTAGGGCAGGGGCCAAAGGTTGGTGCTGGACACCATAGGCAGGGGGGCTATTCCTAAGTTCTTACCGAATTTCAGTGCATATTCCGAAATAACCCAGTCTCCATTGATCAACATGGCAGCGTTTTCATCCATAAACAGTGTTTCTGAACTGGCGTAGCCGGACTCCAAGGGAAGAATCTGATCTTGAAACTTCCACTGATGCAGTAAACCTAGAGCCCCTACCATGGCTGGCGAGTCCAAGTTGGGAGTTACTCCATCTTCCTGGAAGACCTTCCCTCCAAATCCCCCAAGCCAGGGAACCAACCAAAACGGTTCGGTTTGGTTGAAGACCAAACCGTATATTTCGTCCTTGGTGAGCGCCTTTGCCATGGCGGCAAGTTCGTTCGTATTCCGCGGCGGTGTAGGCACCATTTTTTTATTGTAGTAAAGCATCAGTTGATTGCCATAACTAAAAGGCGCGCCCCAAAGGCTATTGTTGTTGGGTAATTTGACTCCCGCCAGAGGCGCTTCCAAGTAAACAGAAGCATTCCAACCAGGTAGGGTCGTTATAGGCAGAATCTTCCGTCCCTGGACCAAGGGGCCCACGTGATCGTTCACCGTCAGGACCAGGTCGGGTAGTCGGATGTTGTCGGAGGAGAGCAGGGATTCTCTCATATCTTCATAATCATAGTTGATCAGAGAAATGCGTAGTCGCTTTCCCGTTCTGGCGAGGTAGTCTTGGCGAAAGGCCTCCAACTGAGTTTCCAGCCATTGATAGGCTCCGTCTGATTCTCCTTCCACCGTCCAAATGAGAAAGTCGGTTTCGTTAGGGCGGGATTGTCCCCATAGGGTTACACCGCAAGCCGTTAAAAGTATAAGAAATGCAGATAAGATTTTTTTAATACACATGTTTCCTCCAAGTGCAATAATATATCAAGCCAGGTTTTTTATCAACTTTTCTATGCAAGCCCCTTCAACATAATACCGATTCCAAATGCGGCACCAGCAGCTATCCCGCCTACCATCAGCATTTCAAGGCCGGACTTCCACCAATCAATGTCTGTGAAGCGGGACTTGAGCGAACCCAATACAAAGAGCGTGAGACCGGTGAGTCCTACAGCAATGGGAAAGGTTTCAGAGGTAAGACCCGGAATCAACCTTGCGAGCACATAACTCAGAAGCGGAACAAACCCGAAGGCCACAAAGCTGAAAAATGTTACGAGGGCGCTTTTCAGAGGGTGCTCGTCGTCTTCGAGAATTCCCAGCTCTTCCACCATCATCACATCGACCCAAAACTTTTTATCCTTGGAGAAAATATCAACGACCTGTACTGCATCCTCGTGGGAGAGTCCCTTATCTTGGTAGAGTTCTACCAGCTCCAGTTTTTCACCTTCGGGACAATTCTCAACCTCCCATTCTTCCCGCCGCCGTTCAGCTGTCTGGAATTCCTTCTCGCTTTTGGTACCGAGAAAGTCACCTATAGCCATGGAAAGGCCATCGGCAAGCAGGTTGGCAAATCCGAGGATCAGCACGATGCCTATACCCAATTCCGCACCCGCCACGCCCGCTACAACGGCAAAGGTCGTGATAATCCCGTCAAGGCCGCCGTACACCGCACTCTTAATGGAAGTGCCCGCGGTCTTGTGTTTTTCAGAAGCGTTACAGTTCAAATGAGCGTACTTGGTAGCTTCCACATCTTTAGTTTTCCAAGCTTCCTTGGCTTTATCGAGACTGCGTGTGAGCATAAGAAACCTCCGGCCCTATTATATGCCGGTCGCAGAAGGTACACAAGGTTTAAGGAGTGTTTACAATTCCCACATTCTATAGGAAAGCGGGGTTATGGATTCTGGTCCGGCAAGTCCTTCGGTTTGAAGTTCGACAGCGGCCTCTGAATTGTTTAAGGTTATGAGGATTACACTACCGTCGGCACCTCGGCGCACGAAGGTGAGCACCCCGGGTGTGTTCCTAAACTCCACCGAACCGAGAGCGATAGCCGAACTGTGGGTATTTCTGAAGGCGGCGAGTTTCTTAAATTCATCGTAGAGGGTCCAATCCCCCCAATCGGCACCTGTATCTGGCCAAGGAAAGGGGCCGCGGCAGAAGGGATCCTCGGCACCCGTTGTCCCTAACTCATCACCATAATAAACCGTAGGTGCTCCCGGAAGAAGGTACTGCTAGGCCACTGCCAGCAGGAAACGCGGGAGTGCTTCCCTGAACCCCGGGGCACCGACTTCGGGATAGCCCAAGTAATTGAGGGCGCGGAAAACGTCGTGGCTGCTGATAAGGTTCATGGAACGGCGGAGCGCTTCGGGGGGGTAGAGTTTGGTCATCATTTCTATGGCTTCTCTCATGAGGATGGGGGATCCGTCTTTAGCAAAAGCAAGGGCAGCCCCTCGGAAGACGTAGTTCATGGTCCCGTCGAACATTGAGCCGTGCAGGTATTTACTGGATTCGAACCAGGTCTCGGATACCAGAAGCGCCCTAGGA
>DYOB01000188.1 GCA_020720765.1 Borreliella garinii | reverse complement strand
TGCCTTGTCTCTACGGTATTATCATTTATAGGATTTGTTACAAGTTTTGGTATAATATTAAAATTTGTACTTTCGACACAATTTTTATTGACATTACCGAAGACCGAATTAAGACTCCTTTTAAACGAACGAAAATTCATTTCCGAAGGATAAAGTTCACAAAAACCATATCATTCATTAAAATTCATTTTTGACCGAAATATATTTATTTTATAAAACCGAATCAACATCGTAAACAACATTCAATTGATTTGTATTTGTCAGTAAAAAAATCAGACATCGGAAAATCAAAAATAAAAAGAGGGTAAAAAAAAACGGTCACTTGCGTGACCGTCTATATAAAACTGGCAGCTACCTACTTTCCCACAAGAGCACTCCTGCAGTATCATCGGCGTTCTAAGTCTTTACTTCCGAGTTCGAAATGGTATCGGGTGTTTCCCTTAGGCTATTACCACCAGCAATGGTAAATTAGAAATAGGCTTAAAAAATAAGGTAAGTCTCACGACTAATTAGTAATGCTTAGCTCAACATCTTACAATGCTTACACTTGCATCCTATCTACCTTGTAGTCTTCAAGGTGTCTTCAGTCTTGCGATGGGATATTTAATCTTGAGGGAGGCTTCCCGCTTAGATGCTTTCAGCGGTTATCCCTTCCGAACGTAGCTACTCGGCGATGCCTTTGGTAAGACAACCGATACACCATAGGTTCGTCCATTCCGGTCCTCTCGTACTGAGAATAGCTCCTCTCAAATATCCTTCGCCCACAATAGATAGGGACCAAACTGTCTCACGACGTTTTAAACCCAGCTCACGTACCGCTTTAATTGGCGAACAGCCAAACCCTTGGGACCTGCTTCAGCCCCAGGATGCGATGAGCCGACATCGAGGTGCCAAACCTTGTCGTCGATGTGAACTCTTGGACAAGATCAGCCTGTTATCCCCGGAGTACCTTTTATCCGTTGAGCGATGGCCCTCCCATTCAGGACCACCGGATCACTAAGACCTGCTTTCGCATCTGCTCGACCTGTCAGTCTCGCAGTTAAGCTCCCTTCTGCCTTTGCACTCTTCGGCTGGTTTCCAATCAGCCTGAGGGAACCTTCGCACACCTCCGTTACTCTTTAGGAGGTGACCGCCCCAGTCAAACTACCCACCAGACACTGTCCTCGGCCTCAACCAAGTTAGAATCCTAGATTTTAAAGGGTGGTATTTCAAGGTTGGCTCCATCTACACTAGCGTGCAAACTTCACTGCCTCCCACCTATCCTACACATCAAAATCCAAAATCCAATGCCAAGCTATAGTAAAGGTTCACAGGGTCTTTCCGTCTTATTGCGGGTAAGGGGCATCTTCACCCCTACTGTAATTTCACTGAGTTACTGGTTAAGACAGCGTGGAAGTCGTTATGCCATTCGTGCAGGTCGGAACTTACCCGACAAGGAATTTCGCTACCTTAGGACCGTTATAGTTACGGCCGCCGTTTACTGGGGCTTCGGTTCAACACTTCTGAACTTGTTGTCCATGATGAATCTCCTTAACCTTCCAGCACCGGGCAGGCATCAGACCATATACTTCCTCTTGCGAGTTTGCATAGCCCTGGGTTTTTAATAAACAGTCGCTACCACCATTTCTCTGCAACCACATCTTGCTCCTCTCGTACGAGTCTCACTTTTTGTGGCACACCTTTTCCCGAAGTTACGGTGTTAATTTGCCGAGTTCCTTAACCAATATTCTCTCAAGCGCCTTAGGATTCTCTCCTCACCAACCTGTGTCGGTTTACGGTACGGACATCTCAGTAACACTATTCGAACTTTTCTTGGAAGCTTGGAGTTCAGAAGTTTGTGCCTTGCGGCTCCTCATCACATCTCAGTTCATCGATGTATCGTCGCCCTCTCTCGGTCCTAATACATCTCCCTACCTGCTTAAACCACATATACCTTTATATGGCTTCTGTATCCTTCTCCGTCCTTCGTTATAGTATAGTTACCAAAATGGTACAGGATTCTTTACCTGTTCTCCATCGGGTTCGCCTTTCGGCTTACTCTTAGGTTCCGACTAACCCTGGGATGATTACCATCGCCCAGGAAACCTTTGGTTTTCGGCGTGCGAGTTTCTCACTCGCATTATCGTGTACTCATGTCAGCATCCTCTCTTCCATTCCCTCCAACTCTCCTTCCAGATCATCTTCTACGGTTTATGGAACGCTCCTCTACCGATGTATATTTACATCCCCAAGCTTCGGTTATATACTTAGCCCCGTTATATTTTCGGCGCAAATCCGCTAGATTAGTGAGCTATTACGCTTTCTTTAAAGGTTGGCTGCTTCTAAGCCAACTTCCTAATTGTCTCGGCAGTTTCACATCCTTCTCCACTTAGTACATATTTGGGACCTTAGCTGTGGATCTGGGCTCTTTCCCTCTCGACTATCGACCTTATCACCAACAGTCTGACTCCCAGGTATTTGTAAACGGTATTCTTAGTTTGAATGGGTTTGGTGGTCTGGTGAGACCCCTAGTCCAATCAGTGCTTTACCCCCGTCTCAATTCACCTGAGGCTATACCTAAATATATTTCGAGGAGTACCAGCTATCTCCAGGTTTGATTAGCCTTTCACCCCTATCCTCACGTCATCCCCTTTCTTTTCAACGAAAGTGGGTTCGGACCTCCAGTGAGTTTTACCTCACCTTCATCCTGCACAAGGATAGATCACCTGGTTTCGTGTCTATTACCACTAACTTGTCGCCCTATTCAGACTTGGTTTCCCTTCGGCTTCACCTATCGGCTTAACCTTGCTAGTAACAATAACTCGCTGACTCATTATGCAAAAGGCACGCAGTCACACACTTGCATGTGCTCCTACCACTTGTAGGCACACGGTTTCAGGTTCTATTTCACTCCCCTCCCGGGGTTCTTTTCACCTTTCCCTCACGGTACTTGTTCGCTGTCGGTAGTCAATTATATTTAGCCTTGGATGATGGTCCACCCGGATTCTCATGACATTACTCGTGTATCATGATACTTGGGACTACAAAACCTCCCTCAGTTACCTTTCGCTTACGGGGCTTTCACCCTCTCTGACTCACCTTTCCAGATGATTCTGCTTGGTACTTAATTCGGGCAGGAACTTTGCGGGTTCCCTACTTATAATCCCTCAACCCCCATGCAACAACGACCGCACTCTTGACATTGCATCGGTTTAGGCTCTTCCCCTTTCGCTCACCGCTACTAAGAGAATCTCTTTTGATTTATTTTCCTATAGGTACTTAGATGTTTCAGTTCCCTACGTTCGCTCCGCATCTCGCGGTTTTTTGGGTTGCCCCATTCGGACATTTGTGTTTCTTCGCTTGTTTAGCAGCTCCACACAACTTTTCGCAGCTTTCCACGTCCTTCTTCGCTCATTGACTCCAAGGCATCCACCGTGTGCCCTTCCTAACTTACCCTATTCTTTTCTTTAAGCCTATTTCTTACTTACCATCAATTTTTCATCTGCTCCCTTCTTTCCAGAAGTCCCTTTCAGCCTTTCAGCTCATCGGGTGTTTCGTAATATACTTATCTCACTATACTTTGTCAAGCTTTTTTTTTTATTTTTTTTTATTTTTTTTATTTTCTTTTTAACTCATTGATTTTATATACACTTTTTT
>DYOB01000187.1 GCA_020720765.1 Borreliella garinii | reverse complement strand
ATAAATTTAAATGGTCGATTTATCCCCTATCATTCTTTTTCATAACCTCTATCTATAACATACAGAGGTTAATAATGAAAAATCCACAGACTGTCTTTGTTGTTACCGTCGGAGGAGAGCGCTGGACTTTTAAAAGAAGCGCTACCGGCGTGATGGACTTGGACCCAAAAGATGAAGACCCTGAAATCCTAGGAATGGTCGGAACAGAGCGACTGGTTGCTAACCCACGTGTTGTTGGGGAGGGCGATTTCTGGTGTACTTGGGGTCCACATCATACAGAAATAAGAATTTGGGCGTGGCCAGAGCGTACTACTTCCGAATTGGGTGAAGAGGAACTGCGATTTCTTACTGTTATTCCAGGACTACTTTTGGCAATAAAAAATGGTGACAGCTGGATGGCCTTTCACACCTTCCGCCGTTTATGGTATCTGGCGGACAGTTTTCGATCCTTGGCAAAATACCTTGGGAAACCCCTTATTGGACCGGCACTTCTTGCGGGTTGGTGGGGTGATGGTTTTAATCCACCAGCTTTAGAGAGGGGTGTAAGTCTTAACCCTGTAGAAGCCGCTTTTATCGAGACACTCGGTTGGGAATCGTTGGCCTCAGTACCGGTTGATGATCGTCCATCATTTCTTCTAAAACACACACTTGAAAGTGTTGGACTGACTGTCCCGTTAGTAGGAATGCAATATGCTGCTTGGGAAAACGAAGGATTAGAACGAATTGCTAAAGCATGGAGAAAATTAGAACAAGATAATTTCTTTGATCCAGGTGTACGGTTGAAACTCACCTCCCTTTTTGGGCAAATACATGTCTCTGTTCAAGCCGAACCATGGAACAAATATGATCCCAATGCGCTAAAGGTATCTTTAACCGATGCAAATGGAAGCTGGTTTGAAGCTGGTTTTCTGAGGCGCACTTTGGCGGCCCTTTTAGCTAAAACCTATCCAGGACGTAAGACCTACCCCGCTGAATTGGTGCGAATAGAAAACGGTGGAAAAAGTAGTTGGGAACCCAATGTTTTTATACGCCTAAGAGTTTAAGAAATCGTGCCGTGATCCGTAGAAAAACCCGCACCCTACTCATGGGGTTTGAAGGCGGCCCCGCTACGGACAATCATCCAGGTGCCTACTGCCACCGCCGCCCAAAGAACGGCGAGTAACCCGGTCATGGACAGGGCTGTTATGGACAAGGCCTGCCAACCGGTGGCAGATGCTAAAACCCAAGTTGCCACGGTCAAGGCTCCGAAGGGAAAGGCAACCGACCACCAGCTGAGTTCAAATGTTTTGATCGCAGACTTGATATGAGGCACAACGATAAACAGGGATAAGACCAGCCACCAGACTGAAAATCCCCACAGCCCTGTCATCACCCAAGGTGTGCCTGAAGCTGGAAGTATCCCAAGCCTAACGAGTTTACCGAGGATGATGACGAGGATGGCAGTGGGGGTCAAACCGATCATGATGGTAGGGGCCATTTTTGCCGCCGGCAATTCATGGTAAACGTAGCGGTGGTATACATTGGCACCGACATAAAGGAAGAGAAGGATTCCAATACCGAGGCTAGCAAATGACAGAGCCGTCAGAATAATTCCGGTTTCAGTCCCATGGAAAAGGTGAGCTAGTTCAAAGCCAGCCACTGGAACGACGAGCTGGCTTACAGGTGGAATAAACCAACCAAACGTAGCATGGGAGAGTTTAATTTCCTTATGGAGAAATAGATTCGCAGCGGAGCCCCAACCCAGGAGATAAATACCCAAGGTTCCGACTATAAAGAAAACCAATGCGGCAGAACTTATTGCAGAAGAAGACAGAAAGAGGGGACCGGCAGAAAGGATATTGATACTCATGATCACGAAAGCGATAGGTAAGGTGGAAAAGAACTGTCCTGCCACTGGATGTTTCCAATCTTTTTTTATAAGTTCCGGGTGGATCAGCAAACGGAACAAGAAAAACAAGGTCACAACGGCCAAACTCGCCAAAGTGAGAAAGAAAAAAACCATGGAAATAGGCTGAAGCCAAGGAGCTGAATTTTCCGAGAGCCTCAAAGCGATTGTTGTGATACCCGTACCCATAACGATGCTGGGCCAACTTGGCGTGAAATGTTGAACGATGTGTTTCATATACATAAACATATAGAAAATACTATGTATAAGTCAAGCCATATTTGACATCTGTTTCAAACCGTGCTTGACTGGATCTATGATGAAAATAACCGTAATTATAGACAACCTCTCCCACCGTGAAGACTTGGCTTCCGAACACGGCCTTAGCCTTCTGTTGCAGACACCGGAGGGTCGCCTGCTCTTTGATACTGGGGCTTCGGGACAGTTTCTGCAGAACGCACAAACCTTGGGAGTGCGGATCGATAAGGTGGATCACCTCGTTCTGAGCCACGCGCATTACGACCACACAGGCGGCCTGGCTGATTTTTTCCAGGTCAATCACGAAGCCAAGGTCTGGGTCAAAGAAGACTTCTTCGTCGGTAAATTGAAAAAAGAACGCTACATTGGGGTCCCGCATTGGGAATACCCAATGGAACGTTTTCATTTTCTAAAGGACAAGAAAGAAATTCTGCCGGGCATATTGGCTGTTACCGAAATACCTCTGCGTTTTCCGGAGGATGCCCACTTTCGGGATTTTTTTGTTGAGAAAAATAACACACGCACGGCGGATACTTTTGAAGAGGAGCTTTTTCTGATGGTGCCGGAAGCGGGATTGGTGGTCAGTGCGTGCAGTCACCGGGGACTCTCCAATATTCTCCACGCGGGCTATGATGCTTCCGGTGTGATGCCGTCAAAGGCCTTCGGAGGCTTTCACCTTAAAGACGACACCACCGAGGAAAGAAACGCCGCCGCAGGACGCTGGAAGGCAGCGGGACTTACAACACTTTATGCCGGCCATTGTACTGGGGAGAACAGCCTGCCGCTGCTCCAGGAATTTTTTGGAAGCAACGTCACCCAATTCGGCGCCGGGGATGTCTTCGAGTTTTCACCTTGACAAACATCAAATGACCTGTTTATATAGTCATAAGGATTTACAATATGGTCATATCGCACACTGTAACGGAATTTAAAGCCCATTGTCTGCAAATAGTTGAAGAAGTAGCAACAAGCGGTTTACCGGTCCAAATCACAAAACGAGGGAAACCAGCTGTTCTCCTTATCCCGGCATCCTCGGCGCCTCCACGCCCGCTTTTTGGTTGGCTTGAAGGTTCTGCTCAATGGTCCGACGATCTTTTTTCTACAGAAGAACAATGGGAAGCTGAAGGTGTCTGATCTGTGGATACTCGACACGCATATATGGATTCGTCTTATCATCGGCGATCCGCTATTGAATCGGTCTGACTTTCAAACCGAAATCATAGAAAAGTCACAAAAGCAATTATTGAGAATATCTGAAATTTCTCTTTGGGAAACAGCTATGCTTTGCGAAAAAGGTAGACTGCAATTGGACAGACCTTTGCTGGATTGGCTGAAGCAAGCGTCACTTTTACCGGGCTTGCAAACCGTGGGAATTTCACCGGACATAGCCGCAGATAGCGCGACTCTTCCTGGCAACTTCCACGGCGATCCCGCCGACCGCATAATCACCTCGACTGCCCGGGTCTTGGCAGGAACATTGATCACCCTCGACGAAAAAATCCTCGCCTATTCGTCCCAAGGTTGGGTAAAAGCATTGAACCCTA
>DYOB01000186.1 GCA_020720765.1 Borreliella garinii | reverse complement strand
CTTGCGGTGTTTTTTCGGCGGTTTGAGCTGGGTGTGGGAGTGTGGACGGAAGTCAAATTTCCTTGGTTGCCTTACCGACTCGGATGGATTGAAAACTCTCCAAGGGCACAAGCTGGGCTGCCTCAATGCTTTTGTATCGTGGTGCCATGGGTAACAAAGTATCACACAGTTCAACCTCATGTAAATTCCTGCGGTCTCAAGCGCAACAGGCTCCTAGGATAAAAATGTACCAACCGCCCTCCGGGGCGGTTTTTTTTGCTTCCCCATTTTCCACCCTAATAGTCCTGCTGGTCCCTGTCCTTCTTCACAAGTTCCCGGGTACTCAGAAGTCCGCAGGCGGCGTAAATATCTTCACCTCGGCTGCGGCGGATGGTGGCGTGGATGCCGCGGGAGGTCAGCTCGTCGCGGAAGGCTTCCATGCGTTCGGGGGGGCAGGTGAGAAGCGGTGTGCCGGGAAGGGTGTGGAACTTGATAAGGTTCACCCTGATGGTCAGGCCGTGGAAGAGCTTCACGAGTTCCCTGGCGTGGCGGGGGGTATCGTTGATTCCTCCGAAGAGGATGTACTCCGCCGAGAGCCGGCGTTTCTGGCCGTCCTCCAGTTTTCGAATGGAACCGAGCACCTCCGAGAGCGGGTAAACCCTCTGGACGGGCATAAGCTGGGAGCGTTCCTCGTCGAAGGGGGAGTGGACACTCAGGGCGAACCGTGCTTTTGATTTCTTGAGAAATTCTTCGAGTGCGGGGATGATGCCGATGGAGCTGATGGTGATTTTATTGGGGGAAAATCCGAAGCCCCACGGTGCGGTCAGGATTTCCACGCTATTTAAAACGGGTTCGAGATTGTCCAAAGGTTCACCCATCCCCATATAGACTATGTTGGTGAGGGTTTCCCGTTCGGGGAGGTTGGCGACTTGGGCCACGATTTCCCCGGCGGAGAGGTTGGCCTGGAACCCCTGCTTACCGGTCATGCAGAAGACACAGCCCATCTTGCACCCTACCTGCGAACTCAGGCAGAGTGTGGCGCGCTTTTCCTCGGGGATATACGCGGCCTCGACCCAGCGTCCGGCGGCTGGAAAGAGGTATTTCTTCGTGCCGTCCACGCTTGTATGAACCGTTCCCGGCATGGCAGTGTCCAAATGGTAGTGGAGCTGGAGGGTTTCTCGGAACTCTTTGGAAAGGTTGGACATAAGGGAAAAATCCCTTGTGTTTTTAGCGTAGATCCACTCGGCAAGCTGGCGGGCGGCAAACTTCTTCTGCCCGAGTTCCAGGCACAGCGTTTCAAGTTCTGAAAGGGTCAATCCATACAGCGGCTTTTTTTCTGATTCATCCATCCCTTCCATCATGCGAAAAAGGAACATTTTAAACTAGGAGTCAGTACAACAAAAATGTTAAAATACTGACAATGGCTGTCAAATATGATACTTGTCAACAACCGCATAATTGTTTTATGGTGAAGCACAAGGATGAACCGGATTTGATTTTGACGGAAGATTTATCGATTCATTTTATAGAATTGACAAAAGAATCTGTAGGAAACGATAAGCTCAGCGACTGGATACGGTTTTTACAGACTGAGGGAGAAGAGGAAAGCGACATGACGGTATTGATTAAACGTAACCAAATTTTTGCAGAGGTAGACAATGCATTCCGCCGAACTACCCAAGATCAGGCAGCACGCGAAGAGGCACTGGCTAGGGAGAAGTTCCAGCGCGATGAACTTAGTCGTCTCCGACAAGCAGAAAGACGCGGCAAGGCGGAAGGAAATATTGAAACAGCCAGGGGGCTAAAGAAACTTGGTGTTGACCCGAAGATAATTTCCCAAGCTACAGGGTTGTCATTAGAAATTCTTGCTGAACTGTAAGTTGGCTGTTATTGCATCCATCCCTTCCATCATGCGAAAAAGGCGTGGTATAATCTAGGGTATGAACACCTCATGTTATTCGTGTGGAACGGAGGTCCCGGCCGAAACCGCAAGGCAGAGAAGCGCACTTTGTGTCAAATGCGGGAAGGAACTCAAAGTTTGCTTGAACTGTAGATTCTACACCCCGGGAGCCCACTGGGACTGCGCCGAGAATATCGGGGAACTGGTAAAAGAAAAAGACAGGTCGAATTTCTGCGACTGGTTCTCGGCGAAACCTCCCGGCGGCCTTGTTCTAGGCTCCAGCGATAAAAAATCCGATGCAAAGAAAAGGTTCGATGATCTCTTCGGCGGGTGAATTGATCGAGGGCACTTTAACCGGGATACAACAGGTTTGGAGATAATGGAGATATCTTGCTCCGGCATGGCCCCCTATTCTACCGCAAAGAAAGAATAAGGCGCAAAGAATTTTAAACACGGGCCATACTGACGTTCGGCAACACAGGCGGTCTTCGACCGCTACACAGTTCCATCGCACTCCCTGGGGAGCAGGTTGGTGAAGGTATTCCATCCTCTATTAACTCTATTATGTCAATTATCTCCACCGTGTGTACCGCTCGATAGCCGCTCCAAGCTTCTCTTCCTGGCCAAAGACGCATTTGGAGATAAAATCGTTGGTTAAGGTCAATAATATCATGACAGTGCAATCTATTGTTTCAATTTTGTCATGGCAGCAAAAAGGGGCAAGCCTGCCTCTTCACCGCTACTCGCTTGAGGCCGGCTGAATGAAGGATGCATGCTGAATCCAGCATCTCCCTGGCCGATGCCCACATGGCCTGAGCTGCAACCAGGGAATCAGGAGCCCCCTCACGCAACTTTCATGCCTTCTTTTTGAATATTCCAGCCTAAGGGAGAATTTTTTGCCAAGTTCCAGGTTGCCTGTGGATAGACAACCGAGGCCAACAGACACTCAAATTGCTCTGCCATTCGCCATTCCTCATCACGGATAATTTGTTTTATCAGCCCAAGATCACCATCAATAACAACCAAAAAATCATAATCTGACCCTTCATGGGCATCTCCTCTGGCTTGTGAGCCGAAAAGCCACAATTCCTTTAAGTTATTTCCCAATTTATCACGTAACGCCTGGTGGAAGGTAGTAATCAAATCGTTATTCATACAGTAAGTATAATGTATTGAATAGAAAGTGTCATGTCCTCAAAAGGGACAAGCCTGCCTTTTCATTGACTCAGCGAGAACCGCAGCTACGGTCAATCTGTGAAATCGCTGTTAACTCTTGAGGGTGAACTGGGGGGGGGCGTGCAGCCGCGCCAGCGGCCAGTGACGCACCGTAGGCGCCAGTGGTTTTTCCACAATTTTGCCACGGGTGGCTGCGCCGCACCACGTGGCCCGCGCTCTCCCGCCATTGGCCACGCTCCTTCTTCAATATTATCCCTTCGCCTCCTGCTTTCTCATTTTATCTCTCGCTCTTTCGGCCTTGACAACTCCTCGCTCCGAGATGGTTGCAATCATAGGAGGCGAAGAATGAGCAGTTTGTTTGAAGGTCCGCTTTCCACGCAGGTGGTGGGAGCTTTTCGCACCGTGCATCGGATTCTAGGTTTTGGTTTGTTGGAGGGATATACCGTTAACAGGAAGCGTATACGTCGTCTCATGGCCATTCTCAGGATCAAAGTCATATATCCGGGGAAAACCTTTCAAAAAGGAACCACTCTCACAAAGTCTATCCCTATCTGCTGAAAGGACTTAATATCACTCGGCCTAATCAGGTTTGGAGCACCGATATCACCTACATCCGGCTGCGCAAAGGTTGGG
>DYOB01000004.1 GCA_020720765.1 Borreliella garinii | reverse complement strand
CACAGTTCAACCTCAAGTAAATTCCTGCGGTCTCAAGCGCAACAGGCTCCTAGAGTTGTAAGCGAACGGCTCTCAACAAGGTTGAAAGGGTTTCAACACGGGAAGGCTGACCTTCCGGTGTCCAGAACGAGATCCTTACAGCCCTGTCTGATAATACAAAAATCAGTTCTAAAAAATCATAAGCCCCCTGCTTGTAGGACCAAAGGCTAGCTGATAACGAACCAAGAGCTAAAGGTCTTCGGGTTACCTCGGTATGGGATTCTTGAAGAAAATCTTGGAAGGCAGTTTCATAATCATCCAACCGGAAGACTCCGAGCTCGTAGAAAACCCTCAATCCATCCCTGCCGTTACGGCTAAGGCCGGCAGCAGCCAGTTCAAGTCCCTTTTCACGGGATTGGCTATAAAGAGTTTGAAAGGACACCGGAAGAAGCTGGGGGTTCGTCTCAGTTGCAAAGCCAGGCACGGGGATGACGAGCTGGGTGCCTCCTCCGGAAGGTAGAAAAAGGACATTCTCACCGGGCTTTCTTAAAAACTCACCAATACTTACCGTATTGACCAGATCTTGCGCCCCGAGAAAGTTCATGGATATTAAAAAAAATAAAATACAGGCTTTCATAGAATCTCCTTTGTTTCAGTTAAAAAAAAGTAGCAAAAAAAACTATTAACGTATATAGTAGGACGAGGGGGATAGCGTGCAAAAAGCCAAACGTATCAACTACTTGATCAACCATAATTTCCAACTCAGGATGATCCTTCATTTTGTACTCGGGGTTATCGCAGCTTTTATCATTTTTACAGGCTCTTTTATTGCTGTAGGCTGGGCTTTAAATAACCTCGGGGAAGGACGTTTTGAAGAAATTTTCACCCTGAGCACAAGGGTGGAAACAGGTGAAACTATGCTGGATCCTGTAAGCGGTGAAACCGTGCCTATTTACGACCAGGAAACGACTGTACTCTGGCGTTGGGAAATCGTCACCCCTGCCATCCTTTTTAATAATCTTTTGATTCTTGTTATCACGAGCGTTGCAGGGGTGTTCTATTCTCATCGAATTGCAGGACCTATTTATAATATAAACCGTTGTCTTCAAAGGGCCCTCCAATCCGACCTTCACTATGAAATACGTCTAAGAAAGCAGGATTTTTTCCACGATACAGCGGGACTACTCAACGAGGTCCTCCAAAAAGGAAATTTTATTCTAGCCGGGAACGAGAAAGAAAAGTCTGAATGAAGATAGTTTCCAAACATGGTGTTGAAGAAGAAATTAGGAGAGGCACTCCCCGCGCTGTCCTCTATATCCTTAAAAAGAGCAGCATAACCGACGCCTTAAGAAAGTTGGCGGAAGAAAAAGAAGTCCCCGTTAAGTTTCTTTCCCATCAAAAGCCAAAAGTCGATGAGAATGAAAGGGGTTTTTACCTTGAGGTACCCGATACTCAAACAACTGAGGTGGATTGGGATCGATTCCTTGAGCAGGAAAAAACAGAAGAGGCAGGTCTTATTCTGATACTCGACGGGATCACCGACCCTCAGAATTTCGGGGCAATCTTGCGCAGCGCAGAGCAATTCCAAGTGAAGCTTGTCGTCTCAGCGTCCCGCAGAGCCGCTCCTCTGGGGCCAGGGGCCATCGCCGCGTCCTCAGGTGCCCACGTATGGGTACCGAGGTCTACAGTCCCAAACCTCAGCAGGGCCCTTGAACAGATAAAAGAAGCCGGGTATTGGGTCTACGGTGCCGATATGGCTGGTGAAAATCTGTCGAGCGTCGGATTCGCAAAAAAAAACGCTCTGGTTATGGGGGGAGAGGGCAAAGGTCTGGGAAGGTTGGTCGCTGAAAAGTGCGACTCACTCGTGAGGATTCCCACCACCGGACGCCTGGATTCGCTCAATGTCAGTGTTTCAGCCGGAATTCTGCTGTATGCAGCCAGAATCCCCGTCAGCGGGAAGAATAAGGGCTGAGCTCGATCATTTTTTTCCCTATATCGCGTCTGAACCAGGCTCCTTCAAAATCAACTTCTTTGGCACCGTTGTTTGCTCTTCTTTGGGCGTCATCGAAAAATTCCCCGATGCCTACGGCGCTAAAACAGCGTCCAAGCGTTGTCACCATTTTTCCTTCGTCGTCGTTGTGCGTGCCTGCGTGAAAAAGTAAGAATTTTCCCACACGGTTAGAGGGGAGATTTCTTATGGGAATGTTTTTTGTATAGGGTCCGGGGTACCCAGGACTTGCAATAACGACACTCAGTGACATCCTCGGGTCGACCTCAAGCTGAATTGCGTTGAGATTCCCATTCACCATGGCTTCCATAAGGTCGACAAAATCGTTTTGAATTCTTGGTATCAGAGCCTGGGTTTCGGGGTCCCCCAAACGGACATTGTACTCAAGGACCTTCGGACCACCAGAACAAACCATCAATCCGAAGAAGAGTACACCCGTATACATCGTGTTGTCTTGTATAAGACCAGCCATCGTAGGTTCTACTATTTTTTTAAGGATTTCTTCCCATTGGGCGTGGGATAATTGAGGGACTGGACAAATAGCACCCATGCCGCCGGTGTTGAGGCCTCTATCTTCCTCAAATGCTTTTTTGTGGTCTGAACACGCAGGTAAAATGAGGTAATTTTTTCCATCCATCAGAGCAAAGACGCTTACTTCGAACCCTGAAAGGAATTCCTCAGCCACTAGCACGTCGTTATTCAAGACTTCAAGACCAAAAGAGAGAGCTTCCTCATAGTTTTGGGTTTCTAAAACCCCTTTGCCGGCGGCAAGCCCGCTCTTTTTTAAAACCCAGGGGGAAGGAAAAGACTTGAGGTAGGTCTCAAGGTCTTGGCGGTTTTTTAAGATTTTTGCAGAAGCCGTTGGAATTCCGTGGCGCACCATAAACTGCTTGGAAAATTCCTTACTGGATTCAAGTTTTGCTTGTTCTTTACCAGGACCGACCACCTTCCAGCCTTCAGATCTGAGAGAATCTGCCAGGCCGTTTTCTAGAGGCCCTTCAGCGCCTATAAATATCAGGTCGGGTTGAAAACTCTTGAGTGCTTTAATGACCGAAGCTGAATCCATGGGATCAGCGGCGGCAATGTCGGCAATTTCTTCGATTCCTGCGTTCCCAGGTATGCAGATAAGGCCGTGAATGCGCCTGCTCTGTGAAAATGCCCAAACTAGAGCGTGCTCGCGCGCACCCGAACCAATAACTGCTACCTTCAAAATATTACTCCTGGTATTTTCCGGTATAGTCCCTTATGACTTTGGGGTACCAACCATGTTCGAGATTATGCACTTTTTTCTCAATTTCTTCTAGGTTATCCTCTTCTTGTCTTAAAAAGAAATTTTGAAAGAGGATGGGGCCGGTATCCATGCCTTTATCTACAAGGTGGATGGTTATGCCAATTTCCCTATCCCCCTGGTCGAAGGCTTTTTTGATAGAGTCTGTACCAGGATGCCTTGGTAGAAGGCTGGGGTGGATATTAAGAATTCTTGTATCCCAGGTGTTGACGAAAGAAGGTGGAAGCATTTTCATAAAGCCTGCCAGAATAATGAATTGGATATCCCTTGCTTTGAGTTCCTGAGTTAAAATCTGGCTGGCGCTTTCTTTTTGGGCTGGAGGGAAGGGGAGGTAGAGTGCTTCGACCCCGTTTTTACGCGCTTTCTCAAGGACGGGAGCGTTTTGTCTGTCATAGACAAGGATAAGGGGAAAAAGATCTGTTTCCCGAAATTCATTACAGAGTACCTCAAAATTTGAACCTGTACCGGATGCTAGAACCGCCAGGTTAGGCAATCAAATCCCCGGCTTCAAAATGGGGGATACCTCGGTCCGTAAGGTTCTTGGTAACGGATTCCCAACCATTTTTTTCAACCACGAGGAGCATTCCTATACCCATATTGAAAACCTTGTCCATTTCATCGGGTTCAACACCTTCATTGACCATCGCATGAAAGACCTCGGGAACCTTCCATGCCCTCGAAAGCCTAGGTCTGAGGCCATCGGGAAGAACCCTGACCAAGTTTCCCTCGATACCGCCGCCGGTGATATGAGCGGCAGCTAGAAAGGCTGGTTCGGAAAAAAGCGGAAGCAGTTCCTGTACGTAGATTTTTGTTGGGGTTAGGAGTTGAGGCCAAAAGCCGCTCTCGAAGGGCAGAACCTTTCGTGCCAGGCTCAGACCGTTGCTATGGATGCCAGTACTCGGCAGTCCCAAAAGGAGGTCTCCGGAACGAATCTTGCCTTTATAAGGCCTGATTTCTTCTGCCTCGGCCATTCCTACGGCGAAACCCGCAAGATCAAAGTCGTCTTCACCATAAACATCGGGCATCTCGGCTGTTTCACCCCCCGAAAGTGTGCAACCAGCCTGTTCACAACCTTTAATGACGCCGGATATGATTTCTTCAAGGAAACCGGGAACAATTTTACCCAGGGCGATGTAATCAAGGAATTGGAGGGGGGTAGCCCCGGTTACAACAAGGTCGTTAACGCACATTGCCACAAGGTCGATACCCAAGGTATCAAACTTCCCGAGCTTCCTCGCTATCATGATCTTTGTTCCCACTCCGTCTGTGGTGCTGTAGAGGACGGGTTTCTTCCACCTGCCGCTTTCTATTTCTAAACCGCCTGCAAACCCTCCGATGGCCTTGGAAACAGCGTTCGAATTTTGACCGGCAATATACCTTGCGAAGGCGTCCCCGGCCTCGATATCCACACCCGCTTCAGCGTAGGTTTTTTCCTTCATAAGGTGAGCTCCTTCTGGTTTTCAAGGCTTAATTCTTCGGGGTAGTCCCCCGAGAAACACGCAAAACAATAATTTTCAGGCAATTCACTCACGGTTTTAAGGTCTTGAATCGGTAAGAAAAGCACAGAATCCGCCCCGATTTCACGGGCGAGGTTTTCGGCGTCCATCCGGTTGGAGATCAGTTCTTTCCTGGTCGGGATATCGATTCCGTAAAAGCAAGGGAAGCGGATTTCAGGGGAGCTGAGCCTGAGGTGGACTTCCTTGGCTCCTGCTTCTTTGAGAAGTTTGACAATGATTTTACTCGTTGTACCTCGAACCAGGCTGTCATCGACCAGGACGATGATTTTCCCTGCTATAACGTCCTTAATTGGATGGAGCTTCATCCGGACAGCGAGTTCTCTCTGATCCTGTTTCGGGAGCGTGAAACTCCTTCCGGCAAAGTGGTTGCGGGTCATTCCCATCTCGAAGGGTATTTTCTTAACTTCTGCGTAGCCCAGTGCTGCGGTGGTACCGCTGTCGGGAACCGGGAGTACGAGGTCGGCGACCACGGGATCGACTTCAGCGAGGGCTCTTCCGATAGATTTGCGAAATTTGTAGACGCTCCTACCGAAAATTTGCGAATCGGGACGTGCAAAATAAATAAGTTCAAAGACACAATGGGAAGGCTTGGGAACGGCGTATTTCAGAGATCGGGGGCCGGATTTATCGAGAATCAGGATTTCCCCGCATTCGACTTGCCTGTATCGGGTAATACCAACCATATCGAACGCCGAGGTTTCGGAAGCTGCCATATGCAAGCCTCCTTCCTCGCCATAATAAAGCGGTCTAAACCCTTGAGGATCGCGAAAGATATAGAGAGTTTCATCGTGAAGGAGGACCATCGAGAAGGCTCCTTTGAGTTGGCGAAGAACCTCAACAAGAGCGTCTTGGAACAAAGGTGCCTTTGCACGTGAAAGGAGATGGAGCACGAGTTCCGTGTCGCTTGTAGTTTGAAAGATAGCGCCCTCGGCAGTGAGTCTGATGCGGATAGAATGGATATTGGAAATATTGCCGTTATGCGCAAGTGCAATGTCGCCACGGATGCAGGTGATATGGATGGGTTGTGCGTTTTCCACCCTTGTACCGCCGGAAGTTGAATATCGTACATGACCGATTCCGAGGTTTGCTTTGTGATTTTGGGTTAAAAAAGGCGCAAGAACCTGACTGACCAGACCTATACCTTTATAAGTTAAAAATTTTCCGTTTTCAGAATAACATATTCCGGCAGCTTCCTGCCCCCTGTGTTGAAGTGCGTAAAGACTATAGAAAAGTTCATGGGGCAGGTTTCTTCCGATTTCGCTATATAAACCCACTATACCGCAAAAATGACCTAAAGAATCCTTTTGTTCGTCCACGCACGAAGGGTAGCCGAACGCTCTGATCACGTCAAGAATCAAAAACCTGTAATATTGAGAACGACAAAATTTTTAAGGATTTTCAAAAAAAGGATTATATGTTCATGACCGTCTGCAATGTCCTGTAGAATTTGACGGTTATTCTTCCCGCCGAGCACCCGGATGTTCGAGATTCGTTCGGGTGTCGGTTTTTTAAAATCCTGGAGGATCTCTTTCATATAGTCAGAAAGAAGAAAAAGGTTTTTGGCCTCGTCGATAAGGAATTTAGCACTGCTTTTATTGATGAACTCAACAATTCTGTTAGCCGGCGCGGTGTTTGGTCCCCCCTGAGGTCGATGAATAAGTTTTTCGAGTTGTTCTATGGTTGCCCGTCCGTCGCCTGTTAAAGATTCCTCAAAATCAAGAAATCTTTGTGAAAGGCTTTTACACAGATAGAAGGTATTGCCTAAAAGCGTGGCCCAATCTTTTTCCACGTAGATAGCGTCCGTAAGCACTCTTTCAATAGCGGGAAAAATTTCCGCGTCCATGATGTAAATATTGAGAGATTTTAGGATGTTCATAGGCTTGATATAGGAAAATCGTTGAACTCCTGCAGCGGTAAGTTCAAGGTTGTGTTCGTTGTCGTACCCAGGTACCGATTTGAGGGGGCGGTCCTGGAAAAGTGTATGGACTTCTTTAATCAGGTTATTTTCCTGGACTTCCCCGGCCGCGCGGTCCCTATCGCGTTCAAAACCCTCCGTGGTTTGCGTGCAGTATTCCTGAAGAAAATTCCGGACACCATTATCGTAGGCTACTTCGAAATTCGGGTCGCGCTGAATAACTCTTACGAGCTTGGCTAAATGGTCTGGATGACAGGTTCCGGCCATAATAATCCGAGCCCTGTCGAGCATTTTTTGAGCGATTTCTATATGAGCTTGGGCTTTCTGGGCGTTGATCCTTTCAAAAAGCAGAGAAAGCGCAATTTCCAGGGGGTCGTCGAGAATAACAGGTTTGAGCACATAGTAGATATCCAGAAGTTGATCGATTAGGGATTCGCCTAAGACAGAAACCGAACCGGATTCTCCTCCGGGCGGTGGACGAAAAGGTTTGATAAAATCTTCTATAGAGTGCAGAACCCATTCAGAAAGAGTATAGAGACGCTGAAGAGGAAGCATCGTGTTTGGGGTTCCCTGGCGTTTAACCTCGGCTATAAACTTATTGAACTCGGCGTTGATAAGTCCCAGCTCTTCGTCTGTGTTATCGCACGACATCAGCCTAGATTTCATAGTCTCATAAGTCAAGTTGGAACGGCGAGTTGAAATGTCCCCGGTTAAAAGATTTTCTATAAGATAATTAAAGTTGGCCCCAGCAATCTTGGGTTCCGGGTTGGAAATCGTCTTGGAAAAAAGATCGCCTAGAGGTAATAATGCTTTTTGTAATTGTGTAAGTGAGGCGGGTAAGGCCGCCAGGACTCTTCGGGCGGTTTTCTGGTAGATGGGGGGTTGGATCAGGGTTACTTCATCTTCAAGTTTCCGCAGCTCGCGTTTGAGCTGTGCGTCCTCGCCGCCGAATAAACTTGAAAAAAAATCACCTATGCTGTCGAATATGGTCGGCATAACAATAGTTTACCTTATTAAGGACTCATTTCAAGGACTACGAGTAGAGTTTTTAGGATAATCCAAAAATACGAAGGCTGTTTGCATAGAGTACATCGGTAAGTTCTTCCATTTCCATCTCGCGCATCTCGGCAATAAAAGCCGCTATCGAGGGAAGGTAACTGGGTTTATTGCGTTTCCCTCTGAATTCTGCGGGTACGATAAAGGGACTTTCAGTTTCAATCAACATGCGTTCCAACGGTATCTCGATGGCGCTCTGCTGAATATCCCTCGTGTTACGGTAGGTGATATTCCCTGAAAAGGAGATATAGAGGTTGGGTATCTCAAGTGCCTTTTCTGCAAATTCCGGCCCTTCAGAATAACAATGGAGGATCGCCCCCTTTGTGGGAACCCTGTCTTTCAGGATGGCAAGAATGTCTTCTCCGGCATCGCGGTTGTGGATAATCACGGGTTTGGCCAGCATCTCAGCCAATTCCAACTGGCGGATAAAAAGTTGGATCTGGGACTGTTTATTACCGTATTTTTTATCGTAATCAAGACCGGTTTCTCCGACTGCAACGACGCGTTCGAGGGAAACACCGTTGATCAGTTTTTGTTCCCAATCGCGGCCCGGGTGGGCGGTTTCAGAGGGGCTGACTCCTACGGCAAAGTACATATTCGAGGCATTTTTTAGGTTTTCATAAACGTGGAAAAAATCTTGGATATTATTAGTGATGGATAAAATCCCGAGAATATTTTCCCTTTTCGCCTCTTGGGCGATGACGAGTTGTTCAATGGGATCATCATGAATCAAGCTCATGTGCGCGTGTGTATCGAAAAATTTCAATCCCGTCTCCTGGTTCCGCCCCTGCGGAAAATGAGCCGCTGGACTATATTTTGATGGATTCAGTATAAACTATAAATGATTTTAGGGTCAAGGCTTGACAATAAAATCATTCACATATAAAGTTAATAAGTCGATAATTTTCAGGAAGAGGTGGAACTTGTCCGCAGGCCAATACAAAAAAGTAGAAACGAAGATTGCTAGGGGACTAAAATCGGGTTTTACCCATTTTTTGGCGAATCTTATGGGTTTCTTTTCAAAAATCAAGGCTGAAGGCAGCCGAAAGTTCACCATTATGCTTGTTCCCCATTCGCAGAACAAGATTTTTAACCTTAAAATATCTGTTTTTACCCTAGTTTTTTTTGGTCTTGCACTTGTTACTGGTGCTGGTATCCTCATAGTTACCTCTGTTCAGTGGACTGATTTGAACAGAAGTTTGTCCAATTCAAACCAGGAATTGGGTGAAGCCCAGGCGAATATTCAAGCTGTACAGACGGAAGTCGGCGAACTTCAAAAAGTTACCAGGTTGTTTGAAGAGTCCTTGAGTACGACTTTAGGTGTGATAGGTGCCCGTCCTCCCCAAACAAATACATCATCAGGTGCTGAGGGCGACCTTTTAGGAATTCAGGGAATGGAACAGCTCGAAAGCGGTTCGCTGTGGGAAGTCGGTGAACTCCGCAATATGCGGTCGTTTCTTGCAGGAAGTATTACCCCGCTTGGTGAAATAGGCAACGTTCTCCAGTCACAGAAGAAACTGCTTTTGGATATTCCCACCCTTTGGCCCCTTCAGGGGGGTATAGGTTGGGTTACCTTTCCTTTCGGACCGGCAATTCATCCATTTACAGGTAAATGGTACACCCATACAGGTATGGACATTGCCCATCGTATCGGTACTCCGGTGGTTTCGACTGCAAACGGTGTTGTGGGTAAAGTCGCATACGACGTCATGGGTTATGGTATTCACGTCGTAGTTGAGCATAGCTATGGATTTTCCACTCTTTATGCACATATGCAGAGAGCTTATGTCGCTAAAGGTGATATAGTGAAAAGAGGGACCTTGATCGGCGCCCTGGGTTCCACGGGAATGTCCACCGGACCCCACCTGCATTATGAAGTACGTATTGCAAAGCAGGTCGTAGATCCAGCCTCTTACCTTAATATCTCATCCGGGTTCGCGGATAGGCGCTGATGGCTACCAAGAATGACGATGACTTTATCAACACCCTAATAGGAGAGGGAACGACCTTTAAAGGTGAGCTTGAAACCACGGGACAGGTTCGTATTGATGGTGATTTCCTGGGTACCCTCACCACAAAAGGTAAGGTTTTACTTTCACGGACTGGAAGAATGAAGGCGGATATAAGAGCGAAAGAAATAACCATCGGAGGGGTTCTCAAAGGCGATATTGTAGCCAGTGATAAAGTTCAGGTTCTACAGAGCGGCTTGGTACTGGGGAAAATTACGAGTCCTTCCCTTCAAATAGACGTTGAAGCAATCATCGATGGTGTCTGCCATATCACACCCCAGGTTACAGAAAGTCTCCATCCCGCCTTCCAAAATAAAGATTATTACTCTGTCTCTGAGACCTTGAAAAAGGATAAGAAAACTTCAGAAAACCGCTCATTTTGGAACCCGTAACCAACCGAAACCTCAATCCTTTTTTTAAACCTCATGACGAGAAAAAGACAGAAAAGGCGAAGGGTAATTCAAAAACAGGATTCAAAAGTACCCTTGAGACTCAAAAGTCTACCGAAGTATCGCTTGAACGCATCGCGGAGGACGAAATCGGTAAACTCCTGGATGAGGTCTTCGAAAGCGGTGCAAGCCTTGTGGGTGAACCCGGGGTGAGGACAGCCCAAAACTACAGACAGGCGGTAGGTAAGTTCCTTGAGGCCATTGTTCAGCATACTTTTACAACAGAAACGCATACAGGACACCTGAGGAAGGATCATAGCCGTCCACAATACACACTACTCCGCAATATCAATGCTAAACTAGAGAGTTTGGTTACAGCTGTCCTTCAAGGTCAAAAAGACCAAATGGAACTTTTGAGAAAAACCGATGAATTGCGCGGTCTCCTTATTGACCTTCGCCATTAATTTCCAGGCGGAGTTTTTCGAGTTCTTCTGCGCAATCCGCCCAACTGAGGTGAAGTCTTTCTAGGTTCGATTGGGTTTCAGCAAGACGTTCCTGCAGACTCTGAATACGACCGCCTACAGAATAATTTTCCGGTAAACTCATCTCTTCCTGTATCTCGTGCAATTGCTTTTCTTTTTTTTCTATTTCGTCGAGAAGGAGCGACTCTTCTTTTTGAAGTTTCTTGTTTTTCGCCTGAAGTTCCTTGGTCGACCTCCTGATTAACTCCGAAGAAGAGGTTCCTACTGCGGAAAGGACGTGTTTGATATTAGCCGGTTGGTTTTGAAGAATCTCGTGATTTTCCCATTCTTCCCAGGTGCCGGGATAATCCAGCCATTTTTGTTGTTTTAAGGCTATGACCCTTTGAGCAAGGTTCATAAGGAAAAACCTATCATGACTGACAAAAACTACTGTACCTTCCCACTCGTCCAATGCTGAAAGGAGGATTTCTTTTGAATTGAGATCGAGATGGTTTGTGGGTTCGTCGAGAACGAGAAGGTTGTAGGAGCCCAAAAGCAAGGTCGCCATAACGAGGCGGTTTTTTTCACCCCCCGAAAGCACACCCACTCGTTTTTCAAGGTCGTCTCCGGAAAATAAAAAAGCACCAAGGACGTTGAGTATTTCTTGTTCGGTGCGGTTTGGACAATGTTCCTTTGCATAGTTTTTAACGAGCGAAGCGGTGTGAAGGGTTTCGTATTCTTGGGCAAAATAACCTGTTTTTAATCCGGTACCAGGAAGCACGGAACCCAAGTGGTTTGTGTCTTTTCCTGCTAAAATGCGCAGAAGGGTTGTTTTACCTGACCCGTTCACACCTGATACTGCTATTTTCTCACCTGTTTTTATAGTGAGATTTAGGCCGCTGAAAACCGTATGCGTCCCGTAATTTTTTGTAAGATCCTCCGCTGTAAGTAGAATTTTACCACTATGCGGCGGGGGAGGAATCTGAATTTGTATACGTTTGAGATGATCAGGGATTTCTAGGTCGGGAATGCGTTCGAGCTCTTTTATTCTGCTTTGAACTTGGGCTGCTTTCGAGCTTTTATACCTGAATCTGCCGATAAACTTCTCGAGTTTTTTAGCGTGTTTTTCTTGTTTAACGCCTTGACGGTTTAACTGTTCTAGTTCCATGGCACGTGCTTCTTCGTATTGAGAGTAGTTACCAGCGTAAACCTTAAGACGTCCAAAGTGAATTTCTGCCGTTGAAGTCACAAGCCTGTCGAGAAAATCCCTATCGTGGCTGACTATAAGAATACCGGCTTCGATGTTCATCAGAAATTTTAAAAGCCATTCCTTGCTTTCAAAGTCGAGGTAGTTTGTAGGTTCATCGAGCAGGAGAATTTCAGGGCGGGCGAGAAGAGCTTTAGCGAGTGCTGCGCGCAATTTCCAGCCCCCGGAGAATTCCTCCAAGGGCCTATGGAGTTCGATATTACGAAAACCGAGACCTGTAAGAACTTTCTGGGTTTCGCTTTCCCTTTCCCACCAACCTTCTCTACTCAGAAACTCTTCTTTTTCATGAATGGATTCAAGAAGAGCTTGGGTGGCAGCCGGATTAAGATTTTCGTCTAGGGCCTGTTCTTCGGTTTGTTTCTTTTCAAGAACTTTCTGAAGGTCGGAAAATCCTTCCAAGGCGAGGTCCCATGGAGTGGTGTTTTTTAGTTCCATGGTTCCCTGTTTTAGATAGCCAAGCCTTAGACTCTCTGCTCGAAGCACACTCCCGCTGTCAGAAGGTCTCTCACCAGAGAGAATGCTGAGAAGCGTACTTTTACCCGAACCATTGGCGCCTATCAGGGCGGTCCTGGAGGATAAACCCATATGGATATTGACATCTTTCAGAAGGTCCCTGAGTCCTAAAGAGAGGCAAATATTCTGTGCCCTGAGAAAACTCATCCGTCGAGTTCTGGTTCAAAATATAAAGTGATCGGTTTTTCGGGCAGGGTTTCGCTATAGGCGCCTTCAGTTCCGAAAAGTAAGGGGGAAAGAGGAACGAGGATAAGACCCAACACCCTGTCGGCGGTTTTTTCAATACCGACAGCAAAGGGAAGACCCGCAGCGTCGGCGTTTTTAAGTTGGAATAGGAGACCCCTGGTTACTCCCGAGGAATGGATTCCGATGGTTTTCGTATTTTTTGGAAGAGGGGTAAAAATATCAAAACTGACCCTGCCCTCCCATGCGTAAAGGGATTCTCCATCTGTCAATTCAAGGTATCCACCGTGCTTATCGGCACCAAACCACGGGGAAACTGAATCAGGGAATTGAGGTGTTACTTCCCCAATGGCCAGGGTGGGAAAGATAATCTGGGTGAGATAGGGTAGGAGCCTGTCCGGCCCCTCCCAACTAAAGTCGCCATTTTTTTTAATTTCGAGGGACCCGTAAGCTGCACTGCTCCATCTTCGGCTCATCAAACTCAGTGAGTCAAGGAGAATGCTTCTTTCCGCGAGTTCTCTGCTAACAGCTTCGGTTAATTGGTCCCTTTCACCTAAGGTGCCGGAGAAAGAAACAAACTCTAAAATTCTGTCAGAGTCACCACCAGGTAAGAAAAGAAGAATTTTATTCTCCTCTTTCCATTGAATGCGAAGCGGGATAACGCCTTCGCCATAAAAGACTCCTTCTGCTTGTTCCTTTTCAGAAAAAGATGTAAACCTGAAGTCTTCCCTTACAGGAGAACCGCCCTCCATCAAGGTTATGGTAAGCCGTCCTTCTTCAGGTATCAGCGAAAGTCCCAAATCATTTTGAAAGGCTTTAAGGGATACGCGTTCTGTCTTGATCATTTCTAAAAAAGATGAGGGTTTCCAAGGTCCTTTCTCAATCAATTGAGTCAGTGTTCTAACCCTGAATTCTGGAAGGCCTTCTGTCAGCATATACATAGGGATCCAACCTTTGATTCCTTCATCCGTAAGTACATAAGCCCAGGATACAGTTCTGCCTTCCCCCTGCACCTGTTGGGAAAGAATCCGTATGTTTTTTCCTTTACCGAGGACGAGTACAATCTCCGAATAGGGATCGGGTTGGAACCACAATCTGGAGCCCAAGGCGAGGGTCGAACGTTTTTCAAGGATTAAGGGAAGGGATGCCATGGCTTGGGTCTTGCTTGGAAACTCCAAAACCCGCCATTCTTCAACCCATTCTCCGTCCCCTGTTTCAGGAAGGAGGTGAAGTTCAGTACCCTTGGGACTTTGTCTCCTTTCTTTAATGGAAAAAACCGAGCCATCGGTGAGTACGCTCCCTTCCTGAGCCCAAATCATGACAGCATAGGGTGTCTCCGGTGGCTGACAACTTCCAAAGAGGTAAAAGAGAACTGCAATCTTATAAAAAAGTTTCATTCTGGATCTACAATAATCAGGATTCTTCCCTGGGCCAAGACCTGCCGGCCTGATTCGACCGAGCGGATCATATCAGCATCGGAATTGAGGATGATGATATCAGTCCTCAATGTTCCAAAAAGGGCTTTTGCCGCAATTCTTAAAGGACGGGAACCAATTCTATCTCGAAATGGAGGTTCAGCAAGATCTTGGGTATAAACAACCATGGATTGTTTTCTTAAAATCTCGGGTGAAAGGGCCTCTCTGCTTAAAATAACGTCTGTATTCTCATCCAAAAGCCTTGGGAAGAGCGAAGGTTGAAGTGTTGAAGTTGTTCTCTCCCCGTGAACAGGGAGTTCGCCACGGGCATAGATAACAAGGCCAGTGAAATCTGCTGAATTTTGATAGCCCAAGGTGGGCGAAATAACCACATTGATATCGTGTCTGATAAAGGGGGCTGCAAGTTTAGTCAACTCCAGACTATAGCGCACAGAGAGTTTTGAGAAATCGTTGCTTGTTCTGCTGAAATCTTGGATAACTGCTCCGCTCAGGCCCGAGAAATACGCATAAAGTTCGGATTTTCTCAAAGTATACTGGGCTATAGTTCCTTCATTGTCCACAATGATGGGTGAAACTGCACTGAAAACAATAGAGGGCAGGTTTTCCTTCACAAGGTTCTCGGTTTGAAGCCGACGAATAGGGAGAACCTGACCGGGAAGCAGTGGCGTCTCCACCACAATGACCAAAAGGTTTTCGGGCCAAAAGATTTTTACCTGGGACTGGAAGTCCTGCGAGAAAAGCACCGGACCCAAGATAAGAAGAGCCCAACCTAAAAGAAACCTCACGCTTCGCTTCTCCTGGAAGAGGGTATTCGAAGGGTTTGCCCGATCCTCAAAACAGAATTGTGTGGTAAAGAATTGGCTAAACGGATGGCTTCAACTGTTGTATTCCAGCGTCGTGATAAATTCCAAAGGTTGTCGCCACTTCGTACCCTGTAGGTCGAAGCGGGCCGTGAAACAGCTAACGGCTGACCTGAAATGGCCCCTAGCTGGGGAATGATAAGAGTTTGATTGAGTCTTAAACGGGTGGGTTGAAGTCCGGGGTTGTACCTTTGGATCATGGATACTTCGACCGAGAATTGCCTGGACAACTCGGAAAGGGTATCTCCCCTTCGGATGCGGTGAAGTGTAAAGCGCATCCTGGTGAGTTCCGGATCCTCTAGGGCTTTTCTGATTTTTTCTTCCCATTCTAAAGGAACTTTTAGGTCGTATTCACCCTGCGGGGTGACGCTGTACCGTAATTCTCTGTTAAAAGCCCTGAGCATATTATAGTCCACGCCGGCTGTTCTTGCGAGAAGCCGGATGTCCGCCTGGTGGTTGATCGTGACAACCGCCCATTGGGTATTGGGTTCCCAGCTGATGGGGAAATTCATCCGTCCAGGCTGGGACGCAACACGGACAGAAGCGAGAAATTTGGGGACGTAATGGATCGTTTCTCTTGGCAAAAGCCTTCTTTCCGACATTTCCCAAAAGGTGATTTTCCCATAACGGCGCCAAATATTTTGAATGCGCGCGACACCGCAATTGTACGCTGCCAGGGTCAGGTGCCAATCCTGGAGGATGGCGTACTCATCCATAAGTTTTTTAATCGCCCCGCGTGTCGATTTCAAAAAATCACGGCGTTCATCGAGCCATGTATTGACGTCCATATCGTAGGGGGTTGCGCTTCGCGGCATAAATTGCCACATGCCGGCCGCTCCGACGCGCGAAGTAGCGGTGTTTGTAAAGGCCGACTCGATAATGGGGAGATAAAAGAGTTCCCTGGGGGCCTTCAACTCGTCCAGGACCTGAAAAATAAGATCCTGGTATGGCTGTGCCCTTTCAAGTGACCGGGTGATATACGATGCCTGTGTCGTTCGGTAGAGGTTTTCATAATGTGTTGCAAGGTCTGAAGTGTGGTCTGGAATTTCATTCAGCCAAGTATTTAAATAGTCGGGCTCTGTTGGTAAGGTTTTTGTATCTGAAGAAGCGATGAGAACGTTCTCCGGTTCAGGTTCAGCAGCCGGAAGAGTGTCCTCTGACCAGGCAAAGCCTCCCATAAAAATAAGCAATAAAATTGTTCTGTACATCATCGTTCTCCTAAATAAATTCCAGCCCATTCCCAACTGCCGTTGATGGAGGTATCTGGGGGGTAATAAACACGCCGAAAGAAGAAGTAGACGCTTCTCCATTCTGCGTACCAGTTTGTTGTCCTATAATATGCTTCGTTTTCGTTGGAAAGGGAATGCGGTTCGTCTTCCCAGCGAATGATGGACTCTCCTTCTATGTTTCGGGTGAATTGGACCAAATCTCGAAGAAAAGTATCCTGGTCCGGCTTGGGATGATGATTTTGATCCTGTCCCCAATATTGAATGATAAAATCGGAGTTGGATTGGAGTTGTGCTAAAGCCTCAAGGTCACCGATTTTAACCCCTTCTTTAACCTCATCCATAAGTGTTCTCAGGTGTCTGCGCAGCCCGGCTCTTGAAGCATTTTGGTAGGCTGTCAGCGACCGAATACGGGAATAGATGGTTTTATCGAGGACGGACTTGGCAGACGGTAGGCCCAGCGTATAAGAGTAAGATTGTATGGCAAGGTTCCAGTTACCGATTTCCTCATACGTTGTACCCATCAGATACGAGATATATGGAGGGCGTTCAGAGGTTCCATAGAGTGCCAAGAGCTTCTTGAGATGAATCAAACGCTCAAAAGGATCTGAAACGTGTTGAACAAGGGATTCTAAGAGTCTCTGGCGCAGGGAAGCCCCTTCGTACATGAGGTCCGGATACGCTGCTTCAGCCGTTCGCCAATATTGAACGGCCAAAGGTATTTGCTGAAACAGTTTATAATTTTCAGAGGTTAGATAGAGGTACCAGCCGGCATAGACTTCTTTTCTTCTCTGAAGGAATTGTTCCCTCAGAAAGAATATATTTTCTTTATATTTTCCTCTGGATCTGAGTTCTTTTTCAAGTTTAGTAATCCGTATAAAATCAGCTTCTGGGCTGATGCCGGTACGGATTTCCTGATAAAGTTTTTTTTCAGAATCTGTAAGGCTGCTGAAAAAGGCCCGTTCTGCATCGGGTGAAAAGATTTGAGCGAGAATTAACCCCAGGATAAGGATAAGGCCGGGGATTAAAAGAACTTTCGGAAAACTTTTCATAAAGTGATTCTAATCAAGAATCCCATCTGTCTCAAGCATCCTTGCCCCGAGGGGCGTGTCTGTATAAACTAAAGGCATGGCAGAAAAAATACACATGGGTTCGGGCGGATTAGTTGTTCCTGACCAACCCGAAATTCCTTTTATTATCGGGGATGGTACAGGTCCGGATATCTGGAATGCAGCGGTGAGGGTTCTCGATGCCTCGGTAGAAAAGGCCTATAAAGGAAAACGCCGGGTAAGTTGGAAAGAAGTTTTAGCCGGTGAAAAAGCTTTCAATGAGATCGGAGACTGGCTTCCCCAAAAAACACTCGATATTTTCAAGGAAAATCTTGTTGGAATCAAGGGACCCCTTACAACCCCAGTAGGAGGCGGAATCCGCAGCCTCAACGTCGCCCTGAGGCAAATTCTTGACCTTTACATCTGCCTTCGTCCAGTACGTTATTATTCGGGAGTCCCTTCTCCTGTTATTCATCCCGAGCGTGTCGACATGGTGATCTTTCGGGAGAATACGGAAGATATCTACGCTGGGATCGAGTACCCCCCGGGTTCTCCAGAGGCAAATAAAATTCTGGATTTTATCCAAAAAGAATTCCCAAAAGACTTTTCTAAAATCCGTTTCGGAACCGCCTCCGCCGTCAACGATTGGCAAAAGTCCCTTGAGGACTGCGGTATCGTTCATCGTGAACAGACTGTTTCGGTTGGAATTGGAATTAAACCTGTGAGCCTCCAGGGAACGACGAGGCTGGTTACCAGCGCTATTTCACACGCCATTTCTGCGGGTAAAAAGAGCGTCACACTCGTTCACAAAGGCAACATCATGAAATACACCGAAGGCAGTTTCAGGGACTGGGGGTATAAGGTTGCCAAGGAAGATTTCGGTGCAGTGGAGATAGACGGCGGACCTTGGTGTAAAATTCCACACGGGTTGCCAGGAGCCGGACTCGTAATTAAAGACTCCATTGCAGATATTACACTTCAGCAGGTTCTCACCCGCCCCGAAGAGTTTGATGTCATAGCCACACTCAATCTCAACGGAGATTACCTGAGTGATGCCCTCGCTGCCCAGGTAGGGGGAATAGGAATAGCACCCGGAGCGAATATCAACCAGATAACCGGCCACGCAATTTTTGAGGCCACCCATGGAACCGCACCCAAGTATGCAGGTTTGAATAAAGTGAACCCGAGTTCTGTGATACTTTCAGGGTCCATGATGTGGGAGTATTTAGGATGGAAGGAGGCTTCGGAGCTTATTGAAAAAGCCATGAATGGTGCAATAAAAGCTAAAACTGTCACTTATGATTTTGCCAGGCTGATGGAAGGTGCCACGGAAGTGTCTTGCAGCGGTTTCGCAGACGCTTTAATCGCCCACATGGAGGACTAAATGAAAAGAAGTAATCTTTCCGCCTTGTTCATAGGTGGAATCTTTACGCTGGGTGTAGGATTTCTTCTCCTTATGCTCACCCTTGGTGGTTTCCCGCTCTTTGCGAAATTCTGGGCGGTGATTCCTTTAGTTCTCGGAAAATCCTTGCTTGCTTATTTTATTTTTAAACCCAAGAAACCACGTCCGCGGTATCTTCTTTGGGGGCTTCTTAACCTTTTAACCGGGGCCTTTACCCTGGCCATGAATATCTTCTGGTCAAATCCCGCAGATTCTTGGTTGGAAAAGGCGTGGCCTGCCTATATGGGAATTATCGGAATCGCTTTCGTACCCTATGCCTTTCAATATAAAAGAAAACTCCGGGTTACCTTGATTATTCCATCTTACGTGCTCCTTGTTCTTTCGTTTGTTTTTCTTCTCTTTAGTTCAGGTTTGGTCCATCAAGACTTATCGGGTTTTGTTTATAGTTGGTGGCCGCTTCTCTTCCTCATCTTCGGGGGCACCTTGATGCTGGCATACTGGTTCCAATTTTATTCCGTGAATTCTGAAGATTCAGAAGAGGTAAAATGAAAAAAATAATAGTTCTATTCTTTCTTTCGAGTTTTGTCCTTTGGGGCCAGACTCCGAATCCTGTTTTGGTGCCGGTTTCTGATGAAACGGTCGAGAATTTAGAGTCCCTATGGAACGATCTTTTAGGAATGCGGCCTGGGGAAGCCTACGACTTTATCGGCGCTCCCGAAGAAGTACTCGCCAGCAGGAGTCAGGGAGACCTTCTCCAGGTGGTTCACTTCTATGATAGTTTTCTCTATCTTTTCTGGTTTCAAAACAGGGTGTGGCAAATCCGTGCAGACCAACGTTTTAAAGGAAGTTTTCTAGGGTTAAAGATGGGTATGAACCCACTCGAGGTAGCTGCCGTTCTCGGGCCGCCCCGTCTGAGTGAAAATGATTGGCTGACTTACGAACTCCCCGTTATAGGCTACCCGAGGAGGCTTAGGTTAAAGTTTTTAAATAATCGCCTCAACGACCTCTATTATTTCCGCAGTGATCTTTGATGCCTTTCAAGGTTTGTCTAGTACTTTCGGGGTCCACCCTTAAGGAAAACCTTGTGATATGGGCCAAATTTTCACCATGGTCCGATATGGCCGAACTCCGTGCTGATCGATTGGATAGGGATCAATGGGACCTTCTTTCCCGTTTTAAAGGAGATTTCCCCAAAGAAACAATTATTACTTTGAGAAGGCCGGAAGACGGTGGCGGCTGGGATGGACCTGAATCCGAGCGGGTTGAGTTCTTCAAAATGAGACTACAAGAAAACTGGGCGTTCTGGGATATCGAAGAAGATCATCCTCTTTCTCCAGAACTCGAAGACGACTATAGAAGAACGGGCGGGGTCATCGTTCGAAGTTTTCATGACTTCCAAGGAGTCCCGGATAACTGGTCAAGCCGTGTTGCAAGGATCATGGAAGCAGGTGATATAGCTAAAGCCGCCATGATGGTAAGGGGTAGCAAGGATCTTGAAGAGATTTTTAGAAAATCTAAGGAACTGCCCCCAGGAAAACGGGTCATTTTAGGCATGGGAGATTTTGGAACACCCACTCGAATCCTGGGTACCGTCCTCGGCTCGCTCTGGACCTACGCCTCGCCACCGCTGAGCATCGCAGCCCCCGGACAGTTGGACCCTGCAACCCTAAAAGAAAGGTACCGTGTACACCTATGGAAACCCAGCGATCCCATTTATGGAATAGTCGGAAACCCCTTGGTCCAGTCGCGAAGCCCTGAAATCCATAATCTAGGTCTAAACCGACTGGGTCTACCCGGGGTTTATCTTCCTTTTTTGTCCGACAATTGGGAAACTTTTTCCAGTTTAGCACGGCTTTTAGGCATTAACGGTCTCAGTGTCACTATACCTTTTAAAGAGAAAGCAGCGGCCTTGGCCGACTATAAGTCAGACGGTGTTCAAGCCTGCGGTTCCTGCAATACTCTGAAATTCCAAGAAGGAAGTTGGATGGGTTCGAATACCGATGTGCCGGGATTCCTCGAACCTTTATTGAGGAAGCTCGATTTAAAAAGCCTGAAAGGCAAAACCGCTTCGGTTATTGGAACCGGCGGGGCGGCTCGAGCTGTCCTCTATGCCTTGAAAAACGCAGGGGCTGAGGTCCTTGTTCTCGGCCGCACACCAGAAAAAGCAAGGATTATCGCTGAAACCTTCGATTGCGACTGGGCAGAACTCAAACCCGAAAGTACAATTCAGGTTTTTAAGCACAATGAGATTATTGTCCAGGCCGGTTCCGCCGGCATGGGGGACCAGGAGGGCGTCGATCCTCTTAAATGGTACAACTATAATGGGAGCGAGACGGTCTACGATTTGGTTTATAAGCCCAGGGTTACAGCCTTTCTAAAACACGCCGAGTCCTCGGGGTGCAAGGTTATTTACGGTTGGGAGATGTTTGCCGAACAGGCTAAGCTCCAGTTTCTAACGTTTACTGGTCAAACCTATCCCGAACCTTTTCCTCTGGCTTAATCACCCAGGTTTTTCCTCACTGCCTCGTTGAGCTTCAGGAGCTCGTCGTCATCGGGTTTTATAGTCAATGCTTCAGATACAATGGTTTTCGACCGGGCGAAATCCCCGGCCATATAGAGAACCGTGGCGAGAAATTTCAAAACCTTAAATTTCTTGGGGTGGCTTTTATACAGGGGTTCGAGTATCTTTAGCGCCGCTTTCATGTCTTTTTCCCTGTATTTCTGTGCGACTTCCTTGAGCAATTCGTCCAAATCAGGCTGGGTGGGGGAAACTGCCTGAATCTTCTCCACGTGAACTTCCATCGTCCCAAGATAATCAACGAGGAGGATGGCCATAACGTCATCGGGCGGGACACCCTCGGCGAAACCCTGGACATCCTCCAGCAGGTTGTTGACAAATTCGCGGGCAGGTAAACGGTAATTTTTCTCCAGGAAAGTTTCCAGTTTGGGGTAATCGTACTGTTGTCTTTCACCGTTCATCGCCTCGACTATTCCGTCAGTAAAGAATAGCAGCCTGTCGCCTGGGACTATGGTTGTTTCCTCAGAAGTATACTGATTAGTTTCAAAAAAACCGAGAAAGGGAGACTGGTTGCTGAGTTTTCTAAAACCCTGTTCATGGGAATTAAAATGAATGGCAGGATGATGGCCTGCGTTGGTGTACTGGAACTTTCCAGTTTCAAGATTCAAGACTCCGAAAAAAGCGGTCACAAAATGGTTCATTTCTCCGCCGGTAAGGCGGAAAATATCCTGGTTTACCTGACCGCAGATTTCCCCGGTGTCTGTTCCGTATTCTGCGTGGGAATTAAAGCTGACCTTAGCCATCGTGGTAATCATTGCAGCTGGGATTCCGTGTCCCGAAACGTCGGCCATTAAAAATCCATAGCTGTTCCGGCCTACCCTGATAATATCGAAAAGGTCACCGCCCACTGCATCAAGCGAATGGTACTGCGAACCAAAGTCCAACTCTTCCCTTTGGGGGTAAGATTTCTCATTTGGCAGAATGTTGTGTTGGATTCTTTGTGCCAGTTTCAGGTTCTGTGATATTTCCAGGTGCTTTTTTGTAAGCTCGCCATTAGCTTCGTTGAGTTCCTTGGTTCGTTTCTCTACCATATCTTCCAGATTCTCCGAATACCCTTTAAGCTCAGAAATAAGGGAATGGTGAAGATTACTCGTAAGAATAAGTACAGCATTGACGGCGACCATAAGGACAGTCATAACAGAAAACACGCTCAAAACCCTTCCTTTAAACCCCCCGAAAGCAGGAGCATAAATAAAGACTGTGACAAGGGTTAGAGAAAGAATAACGAGTATGGCGTAAATGATGATCTGTCTTTTCCGAATGGAAACCATGCTGTTTCCCACACTCGCTCCGATTAGGTAGACAGTGAATAAGGTGATATCTGAAGCATCACGCAAGGGGAGCAGAGTTCCGGTCCAAAGGGAGTTTAGAAATAATGCCCCTGTACCCACGACAGAGGCGAGGGTGTATTTCTTTGCCTTGATAAGAAAAATCGAAACAAAAAACAGGGAGGTTGTAGTAAGAACCGTAATATTAAAGTAAATGGGAGTCGTAGTTGAAAAGGTTGTAAAAGCAAAGATGGCCAGTAAAAAATAAAAGACAAGCACGATATCCATGTAGAAGAGAAAAGGAACCATCTTTCGAACGCTGAGTTCCAAACCTTCTTCTGCGCTTTTCGGAAAAAAGAGGCGCAATAGACTCATCTAAATTACCTCAAGCCATTATATCAGGAAAAGGCGGCGTGTAAAGAGGTTTTTATTCTGGAGCACCCAAACCTTCGACGAGCCTCGCCCAGTAGTTGACCTGGGCTACCGTAAGAGCTATGACGGTGAGTTGTTTAGGAGTGAAATGTTGTTTCATCCTGAGCCGGAGGTCCTCTGAATACACAAGAGGTGTTGAGCATCCTGCGTCGGTGAAGCGAATCAGATCTTTTTCCTTTTCTGTAAATATATCCTCATTGATATCCTTTTTCTGGAGGGCTTCAAGTTCTGTTAAAGTTAGGTCCTTGTTCCAATCCTTTGAGTTAAAACCTATGCAAAAAGGGCAGACCACCCTGAAGCTGACCCTCAGCCTGATAATTCGGAGGAGCCTCCGCGGGAGGTCGGGCCGTCCGTGGGCCACGAGACTTTCAAGAACAGCAGAGCTGAAAGCTCCTTTAGGGTACCATCCGAGAATGCGGGCGGGCAAAAGCCTCCGCCCTGCTATTTTTTCAGCGATCATCAAGAAAAATCTCAGGATAAAGGGCTGTTTTTTAGGAGGAGGAATAAAAAGTTTGCTTTCGTCCATGGGTAATTCCTATCAGCGGCCGTGGCAGAGTTTATACTTTTTTCCGCTGCCGCAGGGACAAGGATCGTTCCTTCCGACTTTCGGCATCGTTCGAACAACGGTGGCCTTATCAGCCTGTACTCTTGAAGGTGCTTTAGAACCCATGGAACCCATAGATGAAGTTCCGCCTATCGCTCCAAAAGCTTCCATGGAAGAGTGGGCTGTTTTAATTCCGGCAACCCTTCTTTCCTCCCTGTTGACTGGAGCTCGTTGGAAGCGGACCTTGAATATCTTCTTCGCTATAAAAGTACGGATTTCATCGATCAACTGGTCGAAGATCTGCGCTCCTTCCAGTTTATATTCCAGGAGCGGGTTTTTCTGGGCGTAGGACCTTAACGAAACCGCTTCGCGCAGGCTTTCCATGTTTTCAAGGTGAGCCTGCCAGAGTGTGTCGATTTTTCTGATATATTCAAAGCGGATAAAACGGTTAAGGGCCTCGGACCCAATCTCTTGAACCTTGGTGATTATGTCACGTTCAAGAAATTCCCTTACTTGGACAAGTAGCTTTTCGGTGTCCCAATCTTCTACCTGGTCAGAACTTTGGCCTGGGACGAAGAAAAAAGCATCGTGAAGGTGTCCGAGTACTACAGGAGCCGATGACCCGAGTCTCCTCTCTTTTGTGTAATCCAAGAGGATATCTTCGGAAAGATCCATTGCTCCTGACAGAACGCGTTGCGAAAGATCCGTGTCCGATAGAATCTCGTCGCGTTGTTTATAGATATAGACACGCTGTTTAGATAAAACATCATCGTATTCTAGAAGGTGTTTGCGTATTTCAAAGTTTCTTTCTTCAACTTTTTTCTGGGCGTTTTCCAAGCTCTTCGTAAGCCAGGGGTGGTACAAGGGTTCGCCGTCGTCCATCCCGAAACGGGCCATCATTTTCCTGGTGCCCTCGTTTGCAAAGAGCCTCATCAAGGTATCGTCAAGACATACGTAAAACTTACTCCGGCCCGGGTCCCCCTGCCTTCCGCTTCGTCCCCTCAGCTGGTTGTCGATACGTCTGCTTTCGTGCCTTTCTGTTCCGAGCACAAAAAGTCCACCGAGACCCTGGATTTCTTCGTAGTCCTTTTTCCATTGAATGGTTTCTTTAGCGAGTGCCTCTGCGAATTGTTCCGGGGTTGCTTCAGTGCCGGCTCGTTTTCTAGCGCGGAATTCCGGGTTTCCGCCGAGCTTGATATCTGTTCCGCGGCCAGCCATGTTAGTAGCGATTGTCACAGCGCCTCTCGATCCTGCTTCAGCGATAATCATAGCTTCACGGTGGTGGTTTTTGGCGTTTAGGACTTCATGCCTTATCCCTTTTTTCATCAGAAGAGCAGAGAGTTTCTCGCTTTTTTCGATACTCACAGTACCAACGAGTATGGGCTGCCCCTTGGCATGGTAATCCTGGATTTCCTTGGATATCGCTGCGTTCTTTTGTTCTTCAGTAAAATAGATAAGGTCGTCTTCGTCCTTCCGGACGAGCGGGCGGTTTGTGGGAATAACGGTGACATCAAGGTTATAGATCTTCGCAAATTCTTTTGCTTCCGTATCAGCCGTACCCGTCATCCCGGAAAGTTTTGTATACATTCGGAAATAATTCTGAAAGGTTATGGTTGCTATAGTCTTGTTCTGCTGGGCTACCCGGATTTTTTCTTTAGCTTCGATAGCCTGGTGCAATCCTTCGGAGTACCTTCTTCCGTGCAGGATGCGCCCGGTGAATTCGTCGACAATCTCGACCTTGCCGTCTTGGACCACATAATCCACGTCCCGGTGAAAAAGTGTATGCGCTTTGAGGGCCTGGGTGAAAAAATGGATATACTCAAAACTGTCTTCGTTAAAAAGGCTTTCCGAAATCAACTTTCTTTTAAGGAGAATCTCTTCAATGTGGTTCATACCTTCGTCGGTAAAACTGATGCGCTTGTTTTTTTCTTCCCTCTTATAATCACCGACAGGTTTTTCTGGATAGTCGCCTGTAGCCGGGTCTTTATCGCACTCTTTCAGCATTCCAATGAGTGCGTCCACTTCCTGGAATTTGCGCGTATCGTCATCCACTGCGCCGGATATGATGAGAGGAGTCCTCGCTTCATCTATAAGGATGGAGTCAATTTCATCGACTATTGCATAGGAGTGCCCACGCTGAACTTTCTGGCTCATTTCCCAAAGCATATTATCGCGTAGGTAATCAAAACCCAGTTCGTTATTCGTTGCGTAGGTGATATCTTTTTCGTAATTGAGTTTGCGTGTGGCATTGTCCATCTGAGAAAGAATACAGCCCACACTTAATCCCAAGTATTGAAAGACGGGCTCCATCCATTTACTGTCGCGTTCGGCAAGGTAGTCGTTTACAGTGACCATATGTATGCCCTTACCGGCTAAAGAGTTGAGATAGGCGGCACCCACGGAACTTAAAGTTTTTCCTTCCCCGGTTTTCATTTCCATGATTTTGCCGTGGTGCAGGGCTATTCCACCCAGAAGCTGAACATCGTAGGGCCTTTCACCGAGTGTGCGCCGGGCGGCTTCGCGGCTTAACGCAAAGGCCTGCGGTAGTATGTCATCAAGGGTTTTCCCTTCTGAAATGAGCTTTCTGAAATTTTGGGTTGTGAGAGGAAAATCTTTAGCTTCGAGTGCCATAGCCCAAGCTTCATGTTCGTTTATAGCGTGGACCAAGGGGAGCATCTTTTGTAAATCACGTTCGTGCTGGGTCCCGAAAAGGGACTTAATTATCGATGAAATCATGTTCTAAGAGTAGACAAAATTCCTTATGGGGTCAAGATTGACAGCCTTCCGCGTGAATGGCTAAACTATCATTCATGAAAGCTCACGTTCTGGTACTGCTGTTTTTCTTCTATGGTTGCGGTTCGGGTGAAATACCTGTGATTGACACAGAAGTACGTTTTCAAATTGGAATTGGAACAATGGAAGACGAGCTCGACCTTTTCCTCAAAGACGGTTTGGTGGCAGTATCAGACATTAATTTTATTTTAAACGACGGTCTATTCTATATCTCCAACGGAAAACGCGGGAAAATCCTTGAATTTACCAGTTACGGCGATCTCCTTCAAATGATTTTTCATCCGGATCTGAACCCGCAGCCTGTCATGCTCAAGGTCTTTACAGGTAATAACGAGGTGATCAACCGGAGGGCTATCCCCTTTCAGTTTCATTCGATGGGGCGCTTTATGGTTTCTCCGACTAAAGATATTTATATCGAAGAGATCTTTCCAAGCGACAGAGTGGTGACAGCTGAGGACGGCACACTCCTGCGGTCCGTCATTCTGCGTTTTAACAGGCAGGGAGATTATTTGGACTACGTGGGCCAGGATGGAGTTGCAGGGACTCCCTTTCCTTACATAGACCAAATTCTGGTGAATGAGAAATCCGACTTAATCGTGATTTCTAAAACTGTTGATTTTCTTATGTACAACTATTTTTCCCGTAGCGGCGAAGTGGGTGCGAGCGGAAAAATTTCCCTTTCGGCCCTTCCCGTACCTTCCGACTTCCAGGGCAGAGTAGTTTTTCCTGTCTTAGAGTCTGTGTGGGCGGATTGGAGCAGGGAACTCTTATATTTCCACATATCCTATATAGAAAATCTCCAGGACGAGGAAAGCCGTTCCAATATCGGAGTCAACTCGGTAGGTTCGCGGGTTTTCACCCTGGATACGTCATCAAGGCGTTTCAGTGAAAGTTTCTCCGTTCCTCCTGTGGTTATTTCTGTCGGAGAAGGAACCGCAAAAAAAGATCTGGATAGACCCTTGGAATTTTTAGGTGTGACGAAGGGGCGCGATTTTTGTTTTCTGAGTATGGAACGACCGGGGCGGTTCCGTCTTTTCTTTACAGATAATAAAGGTGAGATCATCGAACAACGGTCTTTGGATGTCGCTTACCAGGACCTTAAGGTGGCGAAATTTTCATTATCTTCAAATGGGACTTTAGGGGCTATTTTCAGCGACGGGACAGACGTTAAAGCTGTATGGTGGAGAACGGACAGGATACTTGGACTTTTCCACACAGCTCCGGGGCTGTGAGGAGGAAAAATGCCTAACCATATCTGGGGAGGGGCCGAGTCCCGCTCTTCGGACAGATTCCATTATTTTTACGACAGGGAGGAGAGGCTGAAAAACCAGCCATGTAAACCTGCCGGAAAGCCCAAATCAAAAAATATTTTATCATGGCTTTTAAATAGGGGGGGGCAGAGACTCATAGCAGGAAATATTTTCATTGCGCTTGCTTTTGGGCTGATTTTAGTGCCTATCCTTACCCGTTCGGATAACAGTAATATCATCACAGGTTGGGAGATGGGAGCAGTATTTTTCAAGGATGAGAATTCGGCCATCCTCAGTCTGACTTTTACTTCTAACAACCCTAAGCCCGCAGATTTGGAACTTTTAATAGGGGAACAGGAACGTCCGCTGCAAAAGATATTTCTTAAGCTTCCTGATGCAACTCACTACGTTTTTAGGGAAAGATTGGATTTTGTGCCATCTGGGGATACATTGGAATTATGGGTAGGTACCGGGACGGATCAGAAAAAAGTTCTTGTCTCGGACGGCTCTTAGTATCCAGGGGAGTTTCGTAAAATTTATAATTTTGAAGGGTTTAGATCCTTAAAGTCTTGACCATCAGCCTTGGTGAACTTTAGAATGGAAATGAGGAACATATGGTACAGGTTTATTTTTTCTTGACTTTGGTCAATATTTTAGGCGGGGTGACATTAGCCTCGGCATACTTTGAAGAGAAATTCGCTCTGCAGGGAATGAAAGTTTTTCAGATACCCCTTTACCGTAAAGTTTTGGGTATTGTTGCTTTGATTATAGGATTTCTCGGTCTCCTCAGTGTACTTCCAGGGGATATACCCATCATAGGCAACCTGCTTCCTGCCCTTGCTGCTCTTATGACTGGGGCAGGGTTGTTTATGGAATCTTTAGCCGACACGGAGACATCCCCAGAATGGAGTCAGCAATTCAAGGCATTTTTAACGAATAATGCAACGCTTATCGGTTTTGGTGCCATCGCCCTAGGTTTTCTTCATTTTCTTTTTCCTTCTACCATTCTTCTGTGAATGAACTTTTTCCCCTGAGTGTTTGCGGAATTCTTCGAAGGGGGAATACTTTTCTAGCGGCCAAACGCGCTCCCGGCGGGGACCTCGGCGGGAAATGGGAATTCCCGGGGGGAAAGGCCGAAGAAGGGGAAAGTCCTCAGGACGCACTGTCCAGGGAATTTCATGAAGAATTAAATCTGTCTATTACAGTGGGGGAATCCTTGGGTGAGGGGGGGTTCTTTCATAAAGGTGTTTGGATTCGCCTCTTGGCATTCCAAGTTGAAGCACAAGGTGAACCTGTTTTGGGGCCTGATCATTCAGAAACACTTTGGGCTAACTGGAATGTTTTAAATTCACTCGACCTTGCTCCATCGGATATGCAGGTTCTAGAGTGGATAGCTTCGAACTTAGGCATAGTAGACTATGCGAAAACTCCCTAATTTATCAAATCCCAATTCCTTGTAGAGATTCAAGGCGGGGATATTTGTTTTTTTCACAAAAAGGCAAACCCCCATCTTCATCTCTGACAAGCTTTGAATGATCTGTGATAAAAGAAAATAAGCGTAACCTTTTCTGCGGGCTTGGGGCACTGTGTAGACACCTCCCAACTGAACCCATCGTACACCTTTTGCATTCGAGCCAGCTTTAGCAATCATTTTCCCTTGAATTCTTAAAGCCCAGTTAAGTTCGGTTTTCAGCTGGTAAGCAAAAGCTGTTCTGCTTCGTGATATTTCAAAATCAAGCGGGTCGAAAATTACCTCTTCCTTTTCGTACTCTGCTTGTAAGGTGAATAAACTACCGAGATGGTCGGGACCCGCCTGGAAAAATTCAGGGTTTCCCTCGGGTAGGAGTTTCATATAGGTGCAAGGATTCTGGGCTCTAGCTAAAAACCAGTAGTCCATGCATCTCCAATACTCCTCTAAGAATTCTTCCCAGGGTTTGATCCATTCGAGGGTACCGATAAGGGTGATCCTATTATTCTTCATACGAATTTTTTCGGTATCGGGAAGGTCTTCCGGGACGCCGATACCCACGGGGATCAGGACGTCCGAATGGCGTACACCAACAACACAAGTATCCGATATCCAAAAATGGAATTCACTTTTAGGCATCCGCAGGAGCGAGGATGCCGATACCGAATACGGTTCGTGATCCCTAAGGAAAAATGTCACCCAGTCCATGTCCTGGGGTTGAGCCAAGCGCCAGGACATTATGGGGTCAAGACGAGCGGTGCCCTTGCGGTTGGGATAAAGTCCCCCATCAAGGCGCTGATACCCGCTTCCAGGTTGTCCAAGCCCAAGCCCCAGACAGCAAGGGCGGAATCTAACCAGGCGACCTTTCGTATAAGTATGGGACTCAGTTGGGAAATAACGGTGACTTTTTCCTTAAATGGTTCCAAAGCCCTTAAAAGTTCGAGGCTGCCCGGTGTGACAAGGTTAAAGAGAATCTTGTCATAACCTGCCGCTCTTGATCGGATTGCGTCCCTCACGCCGGCGTCGTATCCGTAGAAAGGATCGTAACTGTATTCGAGGATTTCGGCATTTTTAACCCGCCGTGCCAGTAAACCCAAGAACCTTGGGTAGGGGGTAATCAAAAGAACCCTTCCCGGAGAGGAAGGCCAGGGAATCCTTTGACCCCTGAGGATACTTACAGAGCGGATGGCTTGCTGGAAGAAAAAGTCCTTGCTTCCGTTTGCCGGTATCAACGATTGGGCGGTGGCAAGACTGGGATAGAGCGGTACGGCGTGAGGTCCGCGCATGTACCGTAGTTTAATTGTAAGGATACGTGTAACTGATTCTTTTAAGCGGGTTCGGAAAGCCGCATCAGAATCTGCGAGACGTGTAAACCTGGTAACTATTCCTGCAAGGGCGTCCTGCGGCTGTGAAATTAAAATCAGATCGTGACCCGAACGCAAGGCAATTTCCGCTATCTCTGGAAGGGTTTTTCCTTTCGGGCGGGCGCCTTCCATAAAAAGGTCGTCGGTGATGAGGATATTCTTGAACCCAAGCCTGTTTCTCAGAATTTCCTGGGCAAAAAAAGAGTTGAGGCTGGCGGGTTCATCGTTACCAGTTATCTGGGGAAAGGCGAGGTGACCGCTCATGATGGCAGGGATATTCTCCCGGATCAGGTACTGGTAGGGCACCAGTTCCCTGGTGTTCATGGTTTCAAGGTCAATAAGTACACGGGGCAGTTTCCCATGGCTGTCTTCGGAAGCGTGCCCGTGGCCCGGGAAATGTTTAGCGGTAGCGATGATTCCCGCTTCCTCCATCCCCTTGTAAAAGGCCACACCCAGGATGGCGGTTTGAATAGGGTCTTCAGAAAAGGACCTGGAACCAATGACGTGGGCCTCCGGATTTGTTGCGATGTCCACCGAAGGTGCGAAGTTAAAATTGATCCCGAGAGCCTTGAGTTCCATACCAATCAAATGCCCCGTCCGGTAGGAATCAAAAGGAAGTCTTGTGGCTCCGATGCTCATGTTTCCGCTCGTCATACTCGTGTTGAAGCGAACATGGCGGACCCATCCACCTTCCTGGTCGGTTGCAACAAAGAGGGGAATTCTCAAACGACCGAGCTGGCTAGTCCTCTGCATCGTATTGATTGCTGAAGTTAAGGCTTCCAGGGTGTTGGCGTTCCAACCGAAAATTTTTACTCCTCCGAGATTCGAGTCCCTTATCCAACCCAGGGTTCGTTCATTCGGGGTTTCCCCGGGATACCCGTAGAGCAGGACCTGACCTGCGAGTTCCACGCTCGACATGCTCTCGACGAGCCTTTCAACCAGGGATGTATTGATTGGACCGGACCAAAAATCCAGAGCTTGCATTGGTATGGAAAGAGTGGAAATAAGGGTAACTAGGGTCAAATATCTCATCGTTACAAGATTGCTCCTGCGATGCTATCTTGTCAAGACGCATTTCTTGAGGCAAATTATGTTTATGAAGCGAATTTATCTTTCACTTGCCTTTCTTTTTATCGTGTATCCGGTGCTTCTCTCAGGGGAATCTTCCCAGCTTCCGGAACCTAGTCCGATCGTTGTATCTGCGCCTCCAGTTCTAAGCACAGATGATTTGATTGCGTTGAGTTACTATTTCAGCGGAGGACCACCTGCCGGTTTTCCGGCCTTCGAATCCGCAATCAAAGCAAGTATTGAAAGCTATAAAAATGATCCAACATCCCAACTCCCGCAATACCAGCGCGGAGAAGGGCTTCTTAAATACCTTCACGGGAATCTTTTCAAGCGCTACAGCGAACCGCAAACCCGCATCGATGTTGTTTTCATCAGAGGCCACTATAATTGTGTGAGTTCGAGTCTGATCTATATGATACATGCGAGGTCGGTGGGTATGGAGGTTGAAGGTGTCGCTACCAGGGCCCATGCTTTCTGTTTGGTTAAAATTGACGACAGCCGGACCATCGATGTCGAAACAACAAACCCTTTTGGTTTTGATCCAGGGACTAAAAAGGATTTCCTCGACAGCTTCGGAGCGGCAACAGGGTATTCTTACGTCCCTCCAGGAAACTACCGGGACAGGCAAACCATCAACGACCGTCTTTTTCTCGGCCTCCTCATCCAGAACCGTATAGTCGAACTCCAGAACCAGGGACGCATGGCTGAAAGTTTGGCGCTCGCTGTCGACAGGGTTGCCTTGGAAGGGGGCATGGGTGACACTGTGAATTTCTATCTCGCTGTCAACAACGCCATAGCTTTTTATAACGGCAGACGCCAATACACCCAGGGTCTCGAACTCGCCATGGAAGTCCGGGCCCGGTATGGCGACGATGCGACACTCAAGGCATCTGTCCCCGCTCTTCTTTTCAACCTTATTTCGGATGCCATCCGGGCGCAACGCTGGGAAGAGGCAAAAAACTTGCTTTTTGACCATAGGGAAGAGTTTGATCTGGATCGCTTTGTCCAGCTTCAGACTTCTGTGGAAAAGGCTGAAATTGGTTTTCTGATTAACGAAAACCGTCTGGAAGAGGCGGGTATCCGTCTAGCCGTCACTCCTCTAAGACCGCAAGACCGGATTGAATTATCAGCCATCCTTTATGGAAAAGAGGCTCAGATCCTTATCCCGGAAGGTTGGGAAAAAGTGTGGCGGCACTTGAGAATGGCTCCTGAAGAACTTCGAACCAACGTTCAGTTTAGAAATTTGCTTTCGACAGCCGAGAATAACTACGCTATCGACATACGCAATACCTTTGCCCGTTTGGCAAATACCGGTGATCTGGACCAGGCGGAAGCTGTTCTTTTGGAAGGAATTAGAATCCTTGGTGAACACCGATTATTGGTTCAAGCCCGACAGGAGCTGGCACGGGTGCGTTCGCGCAGGAATTCTTAATTCTACCACGAAAGTCCGATTGTCTTGACGAGTAGCGGGAAGTTCGTTAACATAACTGCTCATCGGTGGCGTAGCTCAGAGGTAGAGCAAACGGCTCATAACCGTTAGGTCAAGGGTCCGATTCCCTTCGCCACCAAAATAAAGAGGGTACTGGCAGAAACTCGTTTTCTCCGGTATGATAGACAGATGAAGTTTACAGATCTTAACTTAGATGAACGTATTCTTCGAGCCATATCAGAATTAGGCTTTGAAGAATGTACTCCTGTTCAGGAAGAAACCTTTGCGTTGATTTTCGCCGGCCGGGATGTAGAAGCCCAGAGCCAAACTGGAACAGGTAAAACAGCTGCCTTTTTAATCTCAGGTTTTCACCTGCTTTTAACCGACGAGAAGTTGCGTGGTAAAAAGATGCTCGTCGTGGCCCCAACCAGGGAACTCGCAGACCAGATAGAAAAAGACGCAAAAGTTATCGGCAAATACCTGGATTTCAGTATTGGAAGTTTCTACGGTGGCGTAGGTTTCAATCTCCAGGAAAAACTCCTTTCCGAGGGCGTGGATATCCTTATTGGAACACCGGGAAGACTCCTCGATTTTTACTCGAGCAAAAAGCTGGACTTCAGGGACGTAGGTGTCCTGGTTATCGACGAGGCCGATAGAATGTTCGATATGGGATTCCTCCCCGATATCAGGAAAATCCTTAAGGGCATGAACCCGCCGGCTCAGAGGCGGACTTTTCTCTTCAGTGCGACCCTGAATGCCCAGGTAGGCTACCTTGCGTGGGAATACATGACAGATCCTGGTGAAATCGTCGTTGAACCTGACCACGTTTCGGTCCAGGCCATTACCCAGGAACTTTATCATGTATCGCACGAGGAAAAGATGCCTCTGCTTTTGGGACTTCTTAAAAAATACGACCCAAAGTGTGCGGTCTTTTTTGTCAATACTAAACATACGGCTGTTAAAATTGCCAAAAGACTTTCCATTAACGGGTATGCGACGGAATACCTTATAGGGGATCTGCCACAAGCAAAAAGGCTTCAGATCATCCAGAATCTCAAAGAAAAGAAAATTAATTGGCTTGTTGCAACCGATGTGGCTGCAAGAGGGCTTCATGTTGACGACCTCGACCTTGTCGTGAATTACGATCTTCCCCTTGAGGCCGAAACCTACGTCCACCGCATAGGAAGGACGGCGCGGGCTGGGAAGTCAGGACGCGCAATAAGCCTTGCCTGTGAAAAATACGTCTACGGTCTCAAGGCCATCGAAGAATTTGTCGGTTTAAAAATCCCTGTACAATGGGCGGAGGAGAAGGATATCACGACAGATAAAAGTGCTGGTATGCATATCAGCGGTGACTTTGAATCCGCATCCCAACGGAGACCGAGGGAGAACGAAAGAGAAAGGCCGGGGCAGCGGCCTGGACAGAGACCTGCAAGGCACGAAAGGTCCGCCGAACAACGTGGATTCCATTCCGCTAGGAACCTGGTTGCCGAGGCGGCCAGCGGACGTCCTGGTACTGGACGACAGAGTAAACCCGAGAGGACCGAACGTCCGCCCAGAGCTAAAAGCAGCTCTCCCAGGTCGAACGCCATACCTGCTCCTACAGCAAGCCTGGAAGACCGGCTAGCTTTCTATAAGAAAAAGTACGGTGCGGAATTCGATAAGGGAGAACAGGGAAAACCAGTTGTCCCCCCCCCCAAGAACAAACCGAACCCCGGAAAACCCGTACCTCCCCGAACTCCACAAGTGCCTTCAGATTCTGAAAAGCCATCTTCGTCAGGTGAAAAGCGTCGCCGCAGGCGCAGGCCGAGAAAGGACCACCCCCAGGTTCCTGCCGCTGTTGTCGCCCAACCCGTAGCAACCCAGAAGAAAGAGAATATTTTTCAAAAAATCCTAGGTTTTTTTTCCGGAAAAAAGAAGGATAAAGTCGAGTGAAATCCGTATGGATTTTTCTGGCTGAAGGTTTTGAGGAAGCCGAGGCTGTTATTCCCTGGGATCTTTTTAAACGTGCAGGATACGCAGTTACCTCCTACGGACTAAAGTCGAAGCATGTGCCCAGTGTGCGTGGAATAACCATCCTGGCTGATAAGGTTGGTGCAGAATCGGCTATCAGTGAAATTCTTCCCGACCTCGTTTTTCTTCCGGGTGGGATGCCTGGCGCCCACAACCTTTCCGAAGATCCTCTTTTAATCCAACTTTTGAATACGGTGATTTCCAAGCAGAAATACATTGCAGCAATTTGTGCTGCGCCGGCTAAGGTGCTCGGTAGGCATGGTTTTCTTCATCAGAAACATTTCACGTGTTTTCCAGGGATGGAAACTGAATGCACCGGCGGGCTTTGGACCGATGGCGAGGTTGTGAAGGACGGATTGCTCTTTACAAGCAGGGGTATGGGTACGGCCCATAAACTGGCTTTTGAGATCATTCGATTTTTTTCAGGGGATATTTCAGCGGATGAACTGGAAAAAAAAACTCTTTGGAGTTAGTCTGGTTATAATATGAATATTATATTCCTCGACGAGGGACTCTACTGGCTGAGACCGGCACTTGAAGGCGCTGGATTCCGGCTTAACAGCGAAGTAAGCAAGGATGATCAAACCACCATACGTTTGATTGCCTACGCGTCAATAGAGCGATTCAGAGAAGATCTTATGTTTTTTTCACGATATCTTGTTCTACAACCGCGGGGAAAAAAACGTGCAGTCGTGCCCGAAGGCACCTTGCTTCTCAGGGGCACTCCGAAAAACCCCCACGTACCCGGAGCCAGTTCGTGGGTATCTAACCTTATCCTTTTACTTAAGGTCCTTTTCCGTGAAACTGAATGTGAGGGCCGTCTGAATTCCTATATTACCGATAGTTTTGCCAATATTATCGATTCCCAACTTCTTTCTGTTCAAAAAGAGGAAATTGAAAAGCTTAATGAAGAATTAAGCTCTATAAGCAGGACGGACTTCTTAACCGGACTGTTTAACAGGCGTGCTTTTTTTGAGACTTTACAAGTGGAGAAAAAACGCGCCGTCAGATTTTTCGAAAAACGGGGGAAGGGCGATAGGCCGGTCGGTGAGATGGTTAGCCCGGAGAAATTTGCCTGCCTTATGCTGGATATCGACCATTTCAAAATCATTAACGATCAATACGGTCACTTGGTCGGAGACGAGGTTCTCCGTAAATTGGGAGATATTCTATTGAAAAAAGATATTTTCCGAGAAAAGGACCTTATTGGACGCTACGGCGGTGAAGAATTTGTTATCGTTTTGCCAGACACTGACGAAAAAATCGCTTTGACGCCTGCCGAACGATTGAGGGAAGTTGTGAAACATCAGATTTTCGACGCACCCAATGGTGAAAAATTCAACGTCACGTTGAGTTTGGGAATCACAGATTTCCTTCCGGGCGAAAAAGACGAAATCGTCATAGGCAGGGCGGATAAGGCACTTTATAACGCCAAAAAAAGAGGCAGGAATTGTTCCTGCCTCTTCTCAGATATCCCCAAAGATTAACCGACCATGTGAGGTCAATCCTGGCAGGTTTGGATGACCACTTTTTCCAGTTCGGGTTTCTTTAAAATTTCTCTTTTGAGAGCTTCATTCCTTTCTTTATTTACGTAGTTGCAGTTCTCGAATGAATAAGTAAACTCGGTGTGGACTTTATAAGTGCCCTGCATCAGAGCATAAGTATCTTCTGTCATGACGAGTTCTTCGTCTGTTGGTATAACGAAAACAGGAACCGGGCTTGAATCTTTTGTGATTCTGGTCTCTGCGTTACGGGTTCGGCTGATGGAGTTCCTTTCCTTATCCAGAACTATTCCCAGGTTCTCCATTCCGCTTAGAACGAGTTCTCGTATTTGGTAACTCATTTCTCCCACGCCGGCTGTAAAAATCACAGCATCAACCCTTCCCAAGGCTGCGCTATAGGCACCGATATATTTTTTAATTCTGTACGACTCGATATCCCGTGCGAGTGAACTGAGTTCGTCCCCCTCATCAGCGGCCTTATTCATATCACGGCGGTCGATGTATTTTGTTGTGACACCGAGAATGCCGCTTTTTTTATTTAATTGGTTCTCAACATCCTGGCTGCTCAACCCGGCTTTCCGGCAAACATAGTTGATAATGGCGGGATCTATGTCACCACTCCGAGTTCCCATAACGAGGCCCTCCAGTGGAGTCAATCCCATGGTCGTGTCGAGAGATTTTCCGTCCTTTACCGCACACATACTTGCACCGTTTCCGATATGACAGATGATAAGGTTGGTGTCCATGGGATTTTTTCCAAGAACAGCTGCGGCCCTTTTAGCGGTGTAGAGAAAACTTGTCCCGTGAAACCCGTACCTCCTTACCCCGTATTCGCTGTACCATTGGTAGGGGACTGCGTAGATATAACTCGTAGCAGGCATGGTCTGGTGCCAGGCTGTGTCGAGAATAGCGGCATGGGGCACGAGCGGAAGGACCTTTTGTGCCGCCTCAATCCCCATGATATTGGGCGGGAGGTGGAGGGGACCCAAGTCTTGAAGCTCCCGGAAGGTCTGAAGAACCTGGGGGTTGATCAGAACACTGGTAGAGAATTTTTGCCCTCCGTGCAAAACCCTGTGTCCGACTGCTTTCACGTCGGAAATATGGGAAATGACACCGAGTTTCGGATCAACAATGGTTTCAAGAAGGACTTCGATGGCTGTCTGGTGGTTAGGCATGGCCTTTGTGATGGTGTAGGTTTCTTTTCCGCTTGCCGAGTGCTCAAGCACAGCTTCCTGTGTTCCCACCCGCTCTACCAAGCCCCGTGCCATAACCGCTTTAAGTTCCCAATCGTAAACTTGATACTTAACCGAAGAACTTCCGCAGTTGAGTGTTAAAATGACCATCGATTTTCTCCTACATCCTTTTTTTCATAATTTGGCGAAATTGTCAAACTTTTCACTCCAAGTACAAGCGAATAAGCTGTTTTATGGCTGATTAGAGTTATGAAGTGGCCTAAAATCATTACCGCTATTTTATTCATGGCTGTTTTTCAACTTTCCGGGGAACAATTGTTAAAGGTGGAATGGACCCAAACGGGGTTTCTCGGGGGAGGGTGGTGGGGTAAGGAAGGCGAAGCTGAAGGCTTTTTCTGGAAAGATGGAGATGATTCGGGGGCAGGAGGTTTTCATTCGGGCCCGCTCTGGGGAGGAAACCTGGTTTGGCCGGGGCTCTGGAACTGGTCCACGGTAGAAGACTTACCCAGGAGTTGGGATCCTGTCTGGACGGATAATAAACGTCCTGGACTTTCCGTCGATTCCCGTGAAGGAAAGGATTGGAGCCTTTGGCTTGACGCTCAGCCTCTTTTTTTTTGGAGTCTGACCAACCCCGGAGCTTTTCAGTTAGGATTGGGGGCAAGTTTCCCACAGGACGGCGAATTCCGATACTCTTTTCGACTGTGGGGAACGAGAAACCTTGAGGATCTTTCCGAAGATTGGTTCAACCAGCCAACGCCAGAGGGGTGGTCGGGTTTTACCGAAGGGACTTGGGGCTACATTTCAAAGTTTTTTTCAATAATGGTCCTTGGGGCGGCTGAGGGAGGATCCCGCGATGAATTTCTTTTGTCCGCGGCTTTTTGGTCCAGGTTGAAAACCAACAGGGACCTAGGGTGCGACCTTGCAGGAAGGTATCGAAGAGGAAATATCAGCTTCAGCTCCAGTCTATGGCTCGGTACAGCCGATGACCCGGGGCTTGTCTTGAGGTATCAAGGGAATTCAGGTTTAGGCGGTATCGAAGAATCCGAACTGTCTCTCACGGTGAAAGCAGGGTGGGAATGGAAAACTTCAAAGCTCTCTGTCTCGGCAAAGGCAAGCGCCATAGCGGAAATGACAGACTGGAGGTATTTCAGTGAGACCTCAGTTTTATTCCAGTGGGAAGGATTCACACTGGGTGCTTCGGGCCGAATCGAACCAAGGCCATTACCTGATGCCGGGTTTGTTTGCAAGTCAGTTGGAATCAGCCTTTCAAAAAAGGCTACAGAAACAGAAATGTCGACTAGGATACTCTGGAAACAAGGAGAGCCGACGGAAATGACCTTCCGAGTCCAGGGGGAATTAAGGCCGGTTAGCATTAAGGCCGAACTCGGTTATACCTTAGGTTCCAAGGCACTCCCCTCGTGGAACCTCGGCGGAGGGTGGAAATTTTAAGGGTGGGAATCCGGCCAGTCACCGACGTACAGCACCTCTTCTTCGAGAAGAAACCCCGTTTTCACAAAAACCTTTTCCTTCACTGTTTCTATCAGGGCTCTGACTTCGTCCGCAGTTGCTCCACCGGTATTGATAAGGATATTCCCGTGCCAGTCTGAAACACGGGCGCCGCCGAAAGACAGGCCTTTACACCCTGTTTTATCGATGAGAACCCCCGAAGGTTCACCGAAATTCCTGTTGTTTTTGAAGATGGAACCCGCACAGGGGGCCCTGTAATGCCCCTTTGCCTCCCGATCCGCACGGTGGGCTGTGATATCCTGGAGAATTGTTCCAGGTTTATCTTCAGACCCGCGCAAAGTAGCGCTGAGGATGAGATTCTCGGCGTTCTGAAAGGGACTAACCTTATAGCCCCATTGTTCGTCCTTTTTATTAACAGTTTGAAGCACGGATCCCGTGATCACTTGCGCAGATTCAAAAATTTCAGAGACCTCTCCGCCGTAACACCTCGCATTCATCCAGACGGCGCCTCCGACAGAACTTGGCATCCCTGCCGCAAAATCCAAGCACCTCAAGCCCAAGGAGAGCGCTTTTTCAGCCGCCTTATCCACGTCCCAACCAGCCCCGAAAGCTAGAAGCAAGCCATCCTGCGAAAAATCAAGGAGGTTTCGTGTAGAGAGGGTTAGCCCTCGGATTCCTTGATCAGAAACGAGAAGGTTGGCTCCGGCCCCAAGGATGAAAACTGGAATCCCAGCCTGGATACAGGAAGTGTAAGCCTCCATGGCAGTGCCGGAGTCGCTTGGTTCAAAAAAGAAATCTGCGTTACCTCCGATTTTAAAGGTCGTACGCTGCGCAAGTGGATAATCTTTCAAGATTTGGGCGTTTGGATTGATTTTATTAAGGATTTTTTCTAACATCGGGTTCATTGGTAGTAATATTACTGTGACAACCGAGTTTCAGCAATGAGGTTCCCTTTAGGAGGATTTTTGGAAGTTTCTTTTTACAATACTGCCCAGAGGGCGGTGGTTCCCTTTATTCCTTTAGCAGAAGGGCAAGTCAGCATGTACTGCTGCGGTCCTACTGTATACAACTACGCCCATATCGGAAACCTGAGAACTTACGTCTTCGAGGATACCCTTCGAAGAGTTCTTAAAGATGCCGGATACGAGATTTACCACGTTCTCAACGTCACAGATGTCGGACACCTAACCAGCGACGGGGACGAGGGTGAGGATAAGATGATCCAAAGCGCCAGGGAAAAGGGAATGGACGTTTGGGCCATAGCCAAATTTTTTACCGAAGCCTTTTTTCAGGATTGGGAACAATTAAGCCTTTTAAAACCCCGCGTTATTTGTAGAGCTACGGAACATATCCAGGATATGGTTGCATTGATCCAGAAACTTGAAGCCAACGGCTTTACGTATTTTTCCCAAGGAAATCTTTACTTCGATACTTCACTCTTCCCGGATTACGGAAAAATGGCCCTTGTCGAAAGGCAGACAGGCGAGACTGTGTCGAGAGTGGAAACCGATACCGCAAAGAAAAATGAAAGAGACTTTGTGCTCTGGTTTACCCAAGGAAAATTTTCCGATCAAGCCATGCTCTGGGAAAGTCCCTGGGGGCTTGGCTATCCTGGCTGGCATATTGAATGCTCGGCTATGAGTTCTAAATATCTGGGAGAGAAGTTCGATATTCATTGCGGAGGGGTCGACCATATAGCTGTCCATCACACGAATGAAATTGCCCAGAGCGAGGGTGCTTTCGGGCATCCGTGGGTAAAATACTGGCTCCATGGGGAATTTTTAATCCTGCAGAAAGAAAAAATGAGTAAGAGTTCCGGTGAATTCCTCACTTTGAGCGCACTCGTCCAAAAAGGCTACGATCCCCTGGATTACAGGTACTTTCTCCTGAATGCCCATTATAGGACACAACTTGCTTTTAGCTGGGAGGCCATGGATTCGGCCAGAAACGGGAGGAAAAACCTTTCTGAAAAAATTGCTTCCATGGGAGAAGGAATAGAAAATCCGCTGTCTTTTTTTCTCAACAATGAAGTTATAGCAGAAAAAGCCCTGATTTGGCAGAGGGACATCCGTAACTCCTTGTACCAGGATTTAAACCTTCCTTCCGCCTTAGGCCAGGTTTGGAATATGGTAAAAGACCAAACCACTGCGAATGTTGAAAAACTCCAGGTCTTGGGTTGGGTCAACCAGGTTTTTGCCCTCGGTTTTGAAAAGGTTTTTGTAAAAGTCAATATTCCACCAGAGGTGACTGAGCTTGCGGAAGAACGATGGAAAGCCAAGCTGGAAAAACAATGGTCTGCGGCGGATACTCTAAGAGGTAAAATTGCCGAACTCGGTTGGCAAATGGAAGACAATGCCGGTGGATACCGGCTTAGGAAAATGGTGTAACGCGATGAACTTTCAGGGGTTTTTAAGTTAATGATGGACCATGAGTCCGTTTTCAGACGGGTGTACAACGAAAATTACAACGTACTCATGCGTGTAGTTTACCGGATTTCTGGGAGGCAGGATTTATCGGAAGAAATAGTTCAAGAGGCTTTTATAAAATATTATGAACGCATCGAACAGCTTCCGAATGATCTCACTATAAGGTATTGGTTACTAAGGGTGGTAAGGAACCTGGCCCTGAATTACGAAAAGAGAAGGGGGCGCGAGACCAAGGCTGTTTATAGGCTTTTTCGCGAATCTCCAGGCGAGGAGTTTGGCAGCGGAGAAGACAAAATGGTCCGCGACCAAACGAAAAATGAAGTACAGGAGGCATTGATGAAAATCCCTTATAATTTACGCATCGTGCTTATCCTTAAGGAGTATTTGAATTTTAGTTATAGCGAAATTGCCCAGACTTTGGGTATTTCCGAAGGCAACGTTAAGGTCCGCGTTCACCGCGGGCGTTTACAATTATCAGATTTTTTACGCAAGGGGGGGGTATGAAGCACCGCAGTTCCTTCTATTCAGCTTGGGTCGATAAGGAAATTCCTCAGAAATTCCAAGATGAGATGCGATATCGTCTGGAAAAAGATGATGATTTCAAGGCATTTCAGGAAAATTATCGTCAATTGTGTGAAACCATAACCAAGGATCCGGAACCCGATTTTGAAGCAAGAAAAGACGAGGTTTTTCTGAAACTTAAAAAGAAGATCGAGCAGGGAGGGGTTAAAATCAAGCCGATCCTGTTTTTTAACAGAAATATCCGTGCTACGTGGGCAGCTGCCGCCGTTTTTGTGGCCCTCTTGGGAGGGTGGCTTCTTGGACGAACAACGACGGATACCCAAATCGCTTCTGTTCAGACGAATGAAGAAATAGTTTTCAGCCTTCCCGATGATTTTGATCTCGTGCCTGCTGGTGATCCCCAGATGATCAGGCTTTCAAGTTATGGGAGCGAGCCTTGAATACAGTTCAGGCTCTAGTCTTCTCAGGTTTCCTGGCAAGTCTAGCGGCACTTCATGCCCAGGAATCTCCTCCAGAACTCAGGCTCGATGTCATGGTAAGGCTAGGGAACCCTTCTCCTAAGGTAGGATTGCAGGAATCCATATGGGAGGAAACAGCTACTAGAAAACTGGAAAACGGCCGCCCCATAGTTCTTCGGTTGGAAAAAAACAACCTCCTGATTCTTACGAGTTTTACACCCTACTTACAGCCCGACGCCCGCATCCTTGTCGTGATCCAAGCCGAGGCCCGTCGTGTCGACGACTCGGGCTTGTTCCGGGGAGTTTCGAGTACCCTCCAAACAGTCATCGTTTCCTTGGATGAACCTATGATTTTTTTCCCTTTTGGTCGCCGGGAAGGGGAGAATAGTCTTGCCCTGGAATTTGCCGTGCACGAGAATATCGGGGAAACAGCCGTTCCGTGAAGCGTTCTTTTATACCGATTTTAGGCCTTATCTTTTTTTCACTGCTTGTCCTGCTCTTAAAATTCGGTCTTTCTCCGTCACCTGTTTTAATTTCCATGGAACCCGCCATGGGACGATCCGGAACACCCATCGTTCTCTATGGTCAAAGTTTCGGAGAATTGAACAGTCATTCACAAATATCCTTCCCGTCCGGGGTGGTTACCCGTTCAGATATTGAGTCTTGGACCGAAACGCAGATTCGTTGCTTGATACCGGAAGAGGCTAGGTCAGGACCCGTCAAAATCAGCACAAATAATGGCACCACCGAAGGGCTGTTTTGGGTTAATCAATCCGAACTTCCTGTTCCGCTTTCGGGTGGAGCAAATACGGGTGCTCTTATTACCAAAATTGAACCAGCATTGGGGAAAATTTCTGACCTTATTGTACTTTCAGGAAAAGGGTTCGGAACAAAACAAGGGGAGGTTCTTTTCACCTGGGGACCTCTGGTTCCAGGACTCCTGGAAGGGGGTATGGACCCCTGGGTCAGTGCGCCATCCTACGATATCGAGTCCTGGACCGACGCAGAAATCCGTGTCCATATCCCCAGCGGTGTTACTTCGGGAAATGTCATAGTAAAGGGATTATCCGGGCCGTCCAATGGAGCCTTTCTCGAAGTCGATACCCGGTATGGTTTGCAATTATTGAATACAAGGCGGCGTCTGGCGCTTTCACGCAAGGTTGAGGTTGTAGTCGATGCTGCCCGGTCTCCGAACAGGTTAAGGCTCTGGGCGCCTTGGGGTGTCCTCGATGCACTCCAGCGTTCACCTACCACGGTGCGGCAGACTCTAGAACCGAGTTTCAACCACCCTTCAGGAGTTTCGGCCTACGATATTTACGACCTCAAGGTCGGGAAGACCGTTTATGAATGGGAATACCTTATCCATACTTTTTCAGTCCAGGCTTCCATTAAAGGCAATACGATACCTGAACTCACGCCTTATCCAGGGCTGCTTGAATTTTTAACTTCCGATGAATCGATACCTTGGAATACCGAGCTTTTCCGCAATATCTCGCTTAACGTCGGAGGTTGGCCCGGACCAGGTAGATCGCCTTATGATAGGGCAAGAGGACTCTTCAACTGGATGGCTACCCAATTTCGATGGAATGAACCGACAATGGACGAACTTGAGGGGGCCCTTCGCGTCGGGAGGGGGGCGATCGAACAGGGGTGCCGAATATTTATCGGTTTATTAAGGGCCAGCAAGATTCCTGCGCGGTTGGTAAAAGGGTATTTAATTTCTGGAAACGACCAGTTGCTTCCGCATTTTTGGGTAGAGTTCTTTCTGACTGGTCTCGGCTGGATCAGTTCAGACCCTTACTTGGGTTCTGGGGCTTCTCCTGTGGGTTTTTTTCTCCCCCCCGAACCACGGGATTATTACCTGGGTAACCTGGATAACAGGCGTATTGCTCTCGGTAAAAGTGATAATCCCTCGTTCCCAGTGCTGACAGGGTCAACGATTCGCACCGGTGTTATTCCCCAAGCGACCCATCAAGTGCAGGAGGAGGTCCAGGGTAGTCTTGAAAATTACACCGTAATCTGGCATTCTCTTGAGCTGATGGGCGTGTACTAACACAAGAAAGGGGATCCAAATGATAACAATCGAAAAAAGGGACCAGGAACTCTACCAGGCTATGAATCGGGAGCGCATGAGGCAGGAGCATAACCTCGAACTTATCGCTTCTGAGAATATTGTCAGCCGTACAGTGATGGAAGCAGCGGGCAGTGTTCTGACGAATAAATACGCTGAAGGCTACCCAGGTAAACGTTATTATGGCGGCTGCGAGTTTGTCGACAAAGTTGAAGATCTGGCAAGAAACAGGGCAAAGATCCTTTTTCAGGCTGATTTTGCAAATGTTCAGCCTCATAGCGGTTCCCAAGCAAATATGGGCGTGTATTTCAGCGTCCTGAAGCCCGGAGATGTGGTCCTGGGCATGGATCTTTCCCAGGGCGGACATCTTACCCATGGTGCCCCTGCCAATTTCTCCGGTAAACTCTACAGGTTTTTCAGTTATGGGCTCGATAAAGAAACTGAACTCCTTGACTACGAAGCTCTTGAAAATCTGGCAAAACTCCATAAACCCAAGATGATCGTCGCGGGTTTTAGCGCCTACTCGAGGGTTCTTGATTTTGAAAGGTTCCGGAAGATAGCCGACGAGGTAGGTGCACTCCTGCTTACAGATATGGCCCACTTTGCAGGCCTGGTGGCTGCTGGTGTCTACCCGAATCCTGTTCAACACAGCCATTTCACCACAACAACGACGCATAAAACCCTCAGGGGTCCACGGGGAGGCATGGTTCTTATAGGCCGTGACGGGGAAAATACCTTGGGCCAGGTCGCAGCAAAAAGCGGACGGGTGAAAACCTGGAGCGAGATACTCGACAGCTCGGTTTTCCCCGGGATACAGGGTGGTCCTTTGGAGCATATCATCGCCGCGAAGGCAGCTGCTTTCAAAGAAGCCATGGCACCATCGTTTATTACCTATCAAAAACAGGTTGTCGCCAATGCGAAGGCTATGTCAAAGGCAATGACCGAGGGCGGCGCCCGTGTTGTCAGTGGCGGGACAGACAACCATCTTATGCTGATTGACCTCACTTCCTTTGGTGTCACGGGTAAAGATGCGGAGACATGGCTTGACGGCGCCCATATCACTGTTAATAAAAATGCCATACCATTTGACCAGCAAAATCCCATGGTGACCTCTGGAATCCGACTGGGAACACCGGCAATAACGACCCGCGGAATGAAAGAAAATGAAATGGAACAGATTTCCCAGCTCATTCTCGAAGTTATCAGGTCTAAGGGAGACGCAGGTATTCTAAAAAATGTTGGTGAAGAGGTAAAATCCCTCTGTACACAGTTCCCTTTAGAGCCGATAATAGAATGACTCCCCGCGTAGCGGGTTTCTAGACTAATATGGGGTGACGATGGATAATCCGCTTCAGCTTTCGCTGGTAAATTTTAAAAAAGACGCCTACATCATTGTTGAAGGAAAGCAGAATGCTGACCACTTCTACATTCTACGAAGTGGCAAGGTACGTATCAGCAAGGAAGCTGCGCTCGTTCAAGAGGAAGAATCCGATGTTCTAAACCCCGGCGACTTCTTCGGTGTGGTGAGCACCATGAGCGGACATAGCCATATTGAAACGGCGCAGGCCCTTTCAGATGTGTCTCTCATCCAGGTTCATCGAGATCAATACGGTCTGCTCATTGAAAAGAACGCACCGGTGGCCCTGAAGATTATTCAAGGCTTTTCAAAAAGAATGCGCTACCTCGATAATGCCTTAACCCAATTTACCCTGAAAAACAGCGCCGAAACGGAGGATCCCAACCACCTTTTCCAGGTAGCTGAATATTACGCAAGACAGAGCAAGTACAACCAGGCCTTTTATTCTTACTACCAATATATCCGCCACTTACCTGGCGGTCCGAATGTTGCCATGGCGAAAGAGCGGATGATGAAAATCAAACCTTACGCTAAAGTTGCCTACCTCGAACCGCCCGAAAATGAATTCAACAGGAATTATCCTAAGGATACTATGATTTTCTCCGAAGGGCAGCCGGGAAACGAACTCTATATCATTCAGAAAGGTAGTGTGAAGATCAGTAAGATCGTCGACGATAAAGAGGTGATGCTCGCTTTGCTCAAACCGGGGGATATTTTTGGTGAAATGGCCCTGTTGGACAATAAAGCTCGTTCTGCCAGTGCAGACGCCTACGAGGATACTGCTCTTCTCGCTGTGAACCGTGCGAACTTTCAACAGATGATCCAGAAGCAGCCTCAGCTCATCACACGGCTTACCACTCTTCTTGCTGACCGAATCTGGTTGATCTATAAACAGTTAGCAAATACAACTATGGAAAACCTTATAGGTCGCTTGTATGATGCACTGATGATCCAGCTGGAGAAAAACCGCGTGACCATCAGGGAAGGCCAGAATCATAGTTTTCCCTTTGGAGTTCAGGAATTATTGAAAATGGTCGGAATTTCGCCTAGTGAAGGCAACGCACCCCTGAAAGAAGTCTTAAAAAACAGCAACGTTAAAATCATTGATAACAAAATTCAGATCCTTGATACAGCGGATATTGAAAAACAGGTAAAATTTTACCGCAAGATGGACAAGCTCAACCAGACACGCCAGGGCGCCAGACGGTAATTCTCTTCGAATTTAACCTCGACGGTCATGGAAGTTTGCTTGTGAGTTGTGGTATACTCTTCATATGCTTATACAAAACCCCGAGATATTTAAGAAAATAGAAGAATTGGCCGGACACTACCGAAACCACGTATGCAACTTTTACCTGAAGCCCGAGTTCCGCATGTTAAACCTGACCCGTGATGATTGGAACCAGATAGAAAACTTCACGGAGAGAACCGAGGCCTACCGCCAGCAGGGTTTCCACTTGGATGAACTCTATACCCACTTGATAGCCCTTACCCAATTTATTCAAGCAGCACGTTCCCAACTCGTGCCTCAGGTCGTGCAGATCATCCGGAATAGCGGCAGAAACCGGTCCGCCCAGGAACAGCTAGTCGCACAGATGGCGGCGGAAAACTTTTCTGGAAACCTGGGAATCCTTGCCAAAAACGTGTATGCAGTCTTTCTATCAGTTTCAAAAGAAGATGAGGCGAATAGCAAGGGAGGTAAACCTCTTTACAGTACGATGGCAGCTTGTAAACCCTTAATAGCATTAGGATCATGAGCGTATTTGTCAATCGATCCCTGAACCTTAAACAAATCCAGCTTATTGGTTTTGATATGGATTATACCCTTGTTCGCTATGATGCCCAGGCTTTTGAATCTTTAGCGTACGCCTATGCAGCCAAGTATTTGTCTGAACATAAAGGATACCCGGACGCTGTTAAAAAATTGACATTTGACTATAACCGGGCACTTGTAGGTTTGGTTATCGATAAAAGCAAAGGTAATCTTCTTAAACTCAGCCGCTACGGAAAAATAAAAATGGCTTTTCATGGTTTGCAGCCTCTCGATTTTCGTGTCATGCGCGATATATACCAAAATGTCGTAGTGGATCTAGGCGCCCCGAATTTTCTTCCCATGGATACGCTTTTCGCCATATCGACCGGAGTTCTTTTCTCACAACTGATTCATTTAAAAAATGAAGGTGAAGCGCTTCCCGATTTTGGGACTATCGCAGAGGATGTTTCCCTTGCTGTCGATCGGGTGCACCGCGACGGATCCATCAAAGAAGTCATAAAAGCAGATTTAAGCCGATACGTGGTTCGGGATCCCCTGGTTCCCGCCTTACTCGAAAGGTATAAGGACTACGGTAAGAAACTCATGATCATCACAAATTCAGACTATTCGTACACAAAGGTTCTTTTAGAATACGCACTCGATCCTTTTTGGAAAAAAGCCAAGAGTTGGCGCGAGGTTTTTGATACGGTTATCACCTTGGCAGACAAACCCAGATTCTTTGAGAGAGGAAACAGGTTTCTAAAAATTGACCCTGAATCAGGGACCATGACAAATTGGGACGGACCTGTTCATACAGGACTGTATCAAGGCGGTTGGTTCGGTCCTTTGCAAAAAGACCTGGGACTTGATGGACGTGAGATCCTGTATGTAGGAGATCATATTTACGGTGATGTGGTTTCGATTAAGAAAAAGTGCGAATGGAGAACGGCCCTGGTCCTCGATGATCTGGAAACGGAAATAAAGAATATTAAAAAAGCCCAGCCGGCTCAGAAGGCTATTGACGACTTGATGGAGAGAAAAGAAGAAATCGAGAACAAGCTCAACTGTTTGGACCTGGATCGCTATGAAGGCCGTCATACCGATAGAAAGTCACTTGATGCACTTTTCGCAGAGTCTGATAAGATCAACCAGGAAATCTCGGAAAAGCTCGGTGTCTTTCGGAAGTATTTCAATCCCTTCTGGGGGGAAATACTCCGTGCCGGCCAGGAGGAGAGCCGTTACGCAGGTCAGATAGAGGATTATGCCTGTATCTATATGACCCGTGTATCTGACCTTTACGACTACTCACCCAAGACTTTTTTCAGGCCCAAGAGAAGACTTCTTCCCCACGAAGTCCTTAATCAATAGCCCATACATCGATACCGCCGGGACCTAATTTACCTGCTATCCTTCCGGGTGTCAGGTTCAAGGTGTTGGTACCATAAGTATAAATCTGGCCCCCTCTGTTGATCTTTCCCTGGGTATCTAAGGGAGCGGGTAAAACAATATCCACATCGGCTTGAAGGGCGGTAAGGTTAACAACGACAAGGTTCGTTTCACGTCCAAGTGTGCGCAGGAAAGCAAAAACCCTTGGGGTATTCAGAAGGAGCTTAAAATCCCCTCTGCGTAAACTTGCACGGAGAGTACGCAGCTGGATCAACTGTTTATAAAAACTCAGCAAACTCCCTGGGTCGTCTTTCTGTTCTTCAACAGCATTCCAAGTGAAAGGTTGCCGGTGCCGGCGGTCTGCGTGGGGGCCTCCAGCGAAACGGGCTACATCGGGCATACCGATTTCATTACCGTAATAAATAAATGGTGTGCCTGGACCCAGCAGCTGTAAGGCTGTGACAGCCCGAACGAGAACCTGACCGTGTAAAGAAAAAGGCCTGTGTGCTACCTCGTCATGGTTTGAAAGAAAATTTCCCATCCACGCTTCAGCTGGGAGTTCTTTAGTCAACCACTCCCAGTTTTGGACGAGCTTATCGGTGTTTTTAGCTGCTGCTGCGCTGGCAAAAGGGAAATTCAGTGTCATATGAAATGCTGGTTTCCCAACCTGTAACAAATAAGATATAAGGTTATCTTTAGAATCCGTCCAGTTTTCCGCAACCATAAATTTGTGGAACCCTTTTCCGGTTCTATCGGTGATTTTACCGTAAGCGTCTAAAACCTGGGAACGTAAACCTTGGAAATAGGAAAAAGTATCCTGCTGGTCGGCGTATCCACCTTCTACCGACGCCGGGTTTTCATAGAGGTATTTTACAGCATCTACACGCATTCCGTCGAAGCCCCGGTTGAGCCACGAGATTGCGACATTGGTGATGGCGTCTTTGGCTCCCTGGTGGCGGAAATTGATATCGGGCATACCTGACCAAAACACTCCGTAATAAAGTCCGGAAGGATTGTCATGCCAAACTTGTTGACCCCAGGGACCGTTTTGGCTCCCTTCCTCCTGGCGCCAGACAAACCAATCCCGTTTGCTGTTGAGGCTTTCAGCGGAATCTGTAAACCATGGGTGTTTATTAGACACATGGTTGGGAACCCAGTCGAAAATAACCCTGATGCCCAACCTATGGGCGGCAAGAAGCAATGCATCAATGTCTGCGTTCGTGCCGAAACGGGGGTCGACTTGGGTGTGGTCCGTTGTATCGTACATATGAAGGTTAATTGCCTCGCTGGAAGAGACAAAAAAAGGAGAAAGCCAAATTCCGGTAATACCCAGGTCTCTAAGGTATCCAAGTTTCTGTGTAATACCTCTGATGTCACCCACCCCCGAACGGTCAGAATCGGAGAAAGCATTCACCCAAATATGGTAAAAAACCCCATCCTTATACCAGTCAGGCTGGGTAGCACCCAGGCTTCTGGCCGTGTCTGGCGCAATGGGCAGGAGATCCCTGAATGTTTCTGGAGACGGGGAGGGATCATCAGGTTGGGTGAGTAGAGGTATTCCTGTATCTTCCGGCTGGCTGTTCTCCTGTGCCGAAGAAGTTGGTTGTGTTGCAACACAACCGCTTACAAAAAATAGAATAATCGTGATTAAAAATGAGTTGATGTATTTCATAGTATGATTGTAACCTATGTTTAAAGTAAGCGCAAATAAAAACTGATTCTTCAGATTGTTTAATTTACTATAAGAGGTTCGAGAAATCCCATGATGATTTCTTTCACCGTACTAGTATGATCAGGAGCAAGAATCCTACCCGCCAATACATGGTTATCAGCATTGATCCATTTCTCTATGGGAACAAGGAGTTTTACCTCAGATCCTAAAATAGTAAACATTTTTTCTGTTTCGAGGGGATTGACAACAGTGTCCAGCTTTGAATAGACCACAAGTACGGGGGCCTGAATTTGGCTTAGGTTGGAATTCCTCACTGTTTGAACCAGTGCCATCAAAACAGGTAACGAGGTGGAAGGGTAACTATGGGTCCAATATTGGGCTTGTTCTTCGGAACCGGGTGTCCAGGAGTAGGTAGGTCCGATAAGCGCTTGAACGAGAAAGCTTCCCCATGGAAGTGTGAGAATCTCTGATTGGGGGTTGCTGGGTGCTAGATTGGGAGAAATGAGGATGTAGGCGAGGATTTCATTATTTTCACTAGCTAAAGCTTGCCATAGGGCAAGGGTGCCCCCGGTCGAGGTGCCGATAATTATGATTTTTTTTCCAAGTCTTTTCCCTATCTCGATACTTTCATAGGTATCCTGAAGCCAATCGTTGACAGACGCCTCAGCCATAGCTTCACCTGTTCGTCCGTGGCCCGTTAATCGTGTATAGAAAAGATTGGCCCCGAGTGTTTTTGCAAGGTCATCGGCTAGTGGTGCGGTTTCTTGTCTCGTTGCCGAATACCCGTGGAGATAGACAAGGGCTATATTTGTCTGCGACTTTTCCGGGTTAGCCCAGACTATTGTTTTTTCTGCACCTGGGATAATGTCGGAAAACCGTGCTTCCGATTCAGTGAGGTAGAGATCAAGGTCTTGAGGAAGAGTAACAGCGATTGTCTGCGTATCAACAGGAACCCTTGGGCCCAGAAAAAAGACCCCTAATAGAACGGTGACTATTAAACCTAGGACAAGAAGGATTATTTTCATGGTTACTCCTTCATCATCCTAGCTGTCTTGGAAGAGAAAATCAAGAAATAAGGAAAGTGCGAATATTTCCCTTACCCTTAAGGGTTTTCTCACCTTGATCGATATAGTTGTATGCGTCACCTAGGGCAACTTTCACCTCGGCACTCACGTGGATCTTCCCAGGTACACCGCTGGACTCAAGTCTTGATGCAAGATTAACTGCATCACCCCAAAGGTCGTAGCTGAATTTCTGACTGCCTATGACACCCGCAACGACTTCACCAACGTGGATACCGATGCGAACCTGTATGTTGAGTTTAAGTTCTGCAACAGAATCGAGCATATCAAATCCTAGCTGGACAAGGCGTTTAACCGGGTTGTCGGTTGGATTTGGAAGCCCTGCAACGGCCATATAGGAATCCCCGATGGTTTTAATCTTCTCCACACCATTTTTAACACAAAGTGTGTCAAAAGTTGAAAAAAGAAGGTTGAGAAGTTTGACAAGTTTTTGGGGCGTGGTTTTTGAGGCGTACTGGGTGAATCCCACTATATCGCAAAAGAGGATGCTTACCGAATCGTAATGGTTGACGATTCCTTGTTCACCTTGCTTCATTCTTTCGGCAATCGCTTTAGGAAGAATCGACAACAAAAGCTGGTCGGATTTTTCACGCTCACTGGCAAGCAAAATATTGCTTTCTTCTATTTGTTTTTCATAGCTTCTGCTTACACGCCTCACGGTGAACGAAACAGGGAAGGCAAGTAAAAGAGCAAAAGCCGCTGAACCCAACAATAAAATCATTCTGTAGTAAGCGATCTCGTCTTGTATCCGTCTGGTGTTTTCGTGGGAATTGACGACCCAGCCCAATTCGGAAATGACTTCTGAATGGATGACTTCTTCTACAGTGAGGTTGTTGATGAGAAGGAGTCCGGAACTGCTTTCAGGATTTTTAATGGCTATTTCCCAAGGTACCAATTCCTCATGCTGGAAAGTCGTGTCGAAGACCGCATTTTTTACTGAAATATTGAGTCCGACCATGGATACCATGGGGTGGCATAAAAATTCCGAATCACTTTGGTTGATAACACAGACATAGCCTCTGTCGGCGTCTGTACCTTCGATGCTTGCCTGAAAGTCGGCAAGGATTTCTTCTTTAGAAACTCCTCTCTCATAGCGTGAGCGGATAAATTGGGCCATGGAAACGGATTGCCGCCTATTGACGTCGGCTTGAATGTCAATGTAGGTACGTTGAAGTTGGTCCAGGAGAAGCGGCATCGCTAAACCGCCTACGGCAAGAATGGACAAGAAGACCGCAAAAAAAGTTAGCAGGGCCAAATTCTGTTTTTTTACCATAGAATGCTCCTTGAGGATGAAAAAAATTTAACATTTTGATTAGAAAAAATATATTTAAAAATTTTGCCCAGGTCAAATTTCTTTTCAAACCTTTCAAATTATCTACTTGACGTATTGTCCTTGGCCTTGCAAAATGGGAAAGGAGGATTTATGAAGAAACTATTTCTTTTGCATATTGCTGTGTTCTTTTCGGTCTCCTGCGCCTCGGCACCAGTGAAAGCAAATTCTGACGTTTTCCGCTATTCGGATAACGATGTTATTATCCATACTGCTTCCGAGACCCTTTTTCCGGTCAGGCTTGCCGGTTTGCAACGCGTTCAAACCATGGTTTATAACGCTAACGGGCTGGATGTCAGTGCAAACTACCTCAGTGAAAATCCGGGGCTGCTGATCACTGCATACATTTACCCATCTGACGGTAGGCGGCGAGAAGAATTTGCCAGTGTTGTTAATGCCATGAAACAGGTGAATCCCACACTCAAGCTCATTGAAGAGGGCATTTCAGAATCCAATGGTCAGGAGGGACTTAGAGTGGTCTATGAAGGAATTTCTACCTGGAATAATCAGTCCCAACCCGTCTATACCTATGCGGTTCTCTACGAGTACTTCGGCTGGTACGTGAAATTTCGTATCACCCACCCCAAGGCCGAATTGGGGGGTGCCATTGGTGCCCTCCAGGCCTTCGGAAAGGCTTTTGTGTTCCCTGGTGTGGATCGCCGAAGGATTTGACCTACTTACCAACGCAAAAACTACCAAACATATGGTTCAGTACTTCTTGGGTGGTAACTTCCCCGGTGATTTCCCCAAGGGACCTTAAAGCTTCCTGAAGGTCCAAGGCGATCATGTCCGAAGGTAAATTTTGTTGTACGCCGAGGGTTGTTTTCTCAAGGGAATCGAGGGCCTGCTCTAGAAGGTTTTTTTGTCTTAACGAGTCCAGGGCAAGAGCGCCGTCCGAAGACCCTACGCCGAGTTTCCGGACAGCTGCTGAAAGTGATGCATGAAAAGCCTCCCAACCCAGGCCCGTTGACGCTGACACAGCTATCCAACCTTCAGGGGCCAAGGGTGAAAGGTCAGCCTTATTCCAAACTTTTATTAAGGCGGATTGGAAAGATTGTGCAGGAATTTGCACAGGCTTACCAAGGCTGCCGTCGACCACATTCAAGATAATTTCGGCTGATTCAAGGATCATGCGGGTTCTCCGAATACCCTCGGCCTCGGCGGCTCCCGATGCAGAGCGGATGCCCGCGGTATCGAAGAGCTTAACCGGAATGCCTTCAAGACTGATCCACGCCTCAAGATAGTCCCGGGTTGTTCCTTCCTCGTCGCTGACAATGCTCCTATCTTCTTGAAGCAACCTGTTGAATAGAGAACTTTTACCGGCATTCACCGGTCCGGTCAGAACGATTTTCACCCCCTCCTGGTAGAGCCTTCCCTGCGGGTAAGTCTTGAGGAGGGTCCGAAGGTTTTTCACAACCTTTTGAATTTCTGAAGGTGCGAGTCCAATTGACTCTACGTCTGATTCGTCGTAATCGAGCTGGATATTCAGGGAGCTTAAGAGGTTGAGTACGCCTCTTTTTGCTTCGTTGATGGCTTCTGTGATACCTCCATGGAGACGTACAAGGGCCATTTCCCGTGCCCGCGAAGTTTTAGCCTTGATAATCTCAAGGACCGCTTCAGCTTGGGTCAAATCCATTTTACCAGATAGAAAGGCCCTGAGGGTGAATTCTCCCGGACCGGCTTTTCTAAAGCCCCCCAAGATCAACGCGTCCATGATCTTAAGCAAACCGCCGGGGTTGCCGTGGGCCATGATGTCGGCTCCATCCTGGCCCGTATAACTTCCCGGTGCCTTCCAAACGAGTACAACGACGTCGTCAAGAACCGTCCCGTCTGATGCTAGAATCCGGCCGTAGACGGCTTGCTTAGATGCAGATTTAAGAAGTTCGTCGGGCCGCGAAAAAAACTGGCACAGGAGTTGAAGACTATTTTTCCCTGCTAACCTAATAACGCCGAGGGCACTTTCAGAGAGGGCTGTGGCTAAGGCGCAGATAGGCTCCTGGGTGTCGGCCTCAAGGTAATTCATCCCAAGATCCACCGGTTGATAGCTTCTGAAACACCGGCGTTATTGTGATCTTTTTCGGTTACTGCGTCAGCGATGTCCTTGACGTTTTCAAGGGCATTGGCTACAGCTACACCCCAGCCGGCCCATCGAAGCATCCCTTCGTCGTTCATCGCATCACCGACAGCCATCACACGATCTCGGGGAACACCTAGAATGGCGGCAAGGTGGGCCAATGCGAGTCCTTTGTCAGCCAGAGGTGAGAGGATTTCCATAAAGTAGGGTTTTGATATCAGAAAATGGCCGGCATTCCCCCATCTTTCTTTGAAGTTTTGGGCAAGTTTTACAAGCGCCTCCGGCTCGGCGGGAACGATAAGTTTTATGGGTGCGGGGTGGCAGATTTCATCAAGTCCGGCGAGCCTGTTGGGAATCCCAGTAAGGTAAGTGTCTCTCTCCGTCCAATCATTTTTTTTACTGACTAAGATTTCGTCAACCCTGTAAGTCTGGATAGGGTAGCCGAGCCTCACACATTCTTGAGCTACCTGGCGGGCGATATCTTCATCCAGGTTTTCTTGAAAAAGGATTTCGCTGGTGTCAGTACGTAAAACCAAGGCTCCGTTGTAAGCCACAGCGTAACTGGGACGGGTATCCATGCCCAGCGCGGGCCAGAATCTACTCATACCCTGAGGACCACGACCAGTGGCGAGGACGACACGGACTCCCGATTTTTCAGCCTGTTGGATAGCTTCAAGGTCATCGGGGTGAATCGACAGGTCGTGACGGAGAAGTGTGTCGTCCAGGTCGAGAGCAAGGAGGTCGAAGCGTGAGCGAGGAAATTTCTGCCCTTCGGGCATCAAATATTGAGCTTCTCGGGGTCGACTTCCACGCTGTAATCCACACCAGGGACGCTGAACCCGTGCATTTGGAGGAATTCTTGCCGAAAACCTTCAAGGTCTGTCAGAGAGTCGACGGTTTCCGGTCCTATTTTATTCCAAATTGCTGTGACCTCGGCTTGAATTTCAGACCGCATTTCCCAGTCGTCCAGTCGTACCATTCCAGTTTCATCCACGGGTATGGCCTGACCGGTATAGAGACGGGTTCTAAAGAGCCTGTCGATCTGTTCTATGCAGGCCTCGTGGATTTTGTGGGATTTCATAATTTTATAAAGAACCGAGACATAGAGGCTGACCACAGGAATGACGGCACTTGCCCTTGTGACAAGGGCTTTATTGACGCTGATGAGAGCCCGGCCTTTTACAGATGCCAACTTTTGGGTAAGGCCGTGGGCGGTAGCCTCGAGGTGTTCCTTAGCCTTACCGATGGTACCGTTACGGTAAATAGCCTGGGTGACCTCAGGGCCGATATAACTGTAGGCAACTGTAAGAAATCCCTCGGAAAGGAGACCCCTTTCTTTCATAAATTCTGCCCATAACTCCCAGTCTTCACCACCCATAACCTTGACAGTCGCTTCCACATCGCCTTCGACGGCGGCGGCTATGGTATTTTCCGTAAAAACACCCGAGAAGGGATCAACGCTTTTAGCCGTGAAATCAGCTCCGATGGGTTTGAGCGCCGAGCGGTGTTGGATGCCTGTGACCGGGTCGGTACGGACAGGAGAGGCAAGGCTGTAGACGAGAAGGTCAATTTTCCCCATGTTGGCCGCTATCCACTCCGCAACTTGGGTTTTTATGTCCGTACTGAAGGCGTCACCGTTGATGCTGAAGGATTTTAGCCCGGCTTTTTCGGCAAAATGATCAAAAGCCAGCGTGTTGTAAAAACCGGCTGTGCCGGGACCTTTGTGCGACCCCGCTTTTTCATAACTCACCCCCAGCGTTACAGCGCCGGACCCGAAGGCTGCCGCTATCCGGCTGGCAAGCCCGTAGCCCGTTGAAGATCCAACGACGAGGACATTTTTGGGACCTTGCAATGGACCCTTGGCCTTAACGTAGTTAATCTGGCGTTCGACTTCCTTGGCGCACCCTACAGGGTGGGAAGAAATACATATACTACTGCGGATTTTTGGTTCAATGATCATGGTTTAATTATGACGGGCTTTCCTTCCTGCGTCAAGAACACCGGGAAGGATTCTATGCCAGAGCTTTTTTTCATCGAACGAAAGCGGGGTTTTCCGGAAGAAACCGGCGTCTAAAAGATTGCTTAGCCTTGAGATAGGCTGTTGGACCTCGGAAAGCTTCTCCGCTAGCAGAGTCAGGTATTCGTTCGTCGTAGACCCGCGCCTATAAGGAACCTTTAGTTCTTCCCCAAGGTCGAGGAGGAGGAGAAAATCCTTGATCAGAGGGTGATTCGAGCTTTTTTTTCTTCCTTTGGCGGGTTCAGTCTTGTTCTCAGCAAGCCAGATTTCCCTATTAGTCATCTCCACTGAGAGGGGAATGGGCGGGGGCTTCCGCCTTAAGAGGGCCCAAAAAACACGGAAAAAATTGATAAGGGCGTACCAGCGGCGGACGAAAAAGAGCCTGAAAGCACGGGGTTTTAGGCGAATCCCTCTCAGAATAAGCCAAGCTGGAACTAAAATCAGGAGAGCAAGAAAAATTGGGACGAGGATAAAGGAAATTTGCCGAAAGAGGTTTCCAAGCCATACAATAACTCCATTATCCATCGGTTTGAACCACGAAGGAATAAAGTCCATGATGTTCAATGGTTGAGTTTGAAGTGAAGGCAAGGGTTGGGGGGGAATCTCAGCAGGTGGTAGTTCCTTTGAAGTTCCTCCCCAAGAAAAGTAGGGCAGATGCCCTGCTAAATACAAGGAAAGCCCAAGAGCCGCAAAGGATAAAAACAGGGCTGTGATAATCCTTCCAACAGTCCAGCCTAAGAGAAACCTGTGTCCAAGGCTAAAGAGTTCCATTTCCGTTCTGTAAAAGCGGTAAAGGGCTTCGAAATTGATTTGAAGAATTAAAGGTATAGGAATAAGATAATACCAGCTTGTTCCCCATAAAAAAACAAGACTCAGTGAAACCCAAAGAGTCATAACCCTGAAAAAACCCGTAAGTTTACTCTGGTTTGCCTGGGTGAAGTTTGCCTCCTCCTGAAAGTCACGGGCGTGGTTTCTCAACTCTTCCCCTACCAGGCCCCTCAAGTGGTACCAGAGTCTGGCGCGTCCGGTGAGCTGGTGGGTGAACCAGGAACTTGTAGCGGTTTGCAGGATACTGAGGGCCCAGGTCAATAAAAGGATGGGGTTGAGGGCAAGTGATCCAGTGTAAACAAGTCCGCAAAGAAGATAAAGGACAATGATGCTTATAACCCAAAGGTAGGCTGTTACCCACCTCTGTTGGCGGCGCCGCCTTGTCATGGAGGCCATGATTGTTGCCAAGAGGGCCAAGATAGGGAGCTGAATAAAAATTCCTGGAGGAAGAGGAAAATACAAGTGAACGGTTAAGGCTGAAAACGAAGTGTACGTCAAGGGAAGAAGTAAAGATTGGAGAAAGTGGCTTCCCTGAGGGGGGTGGGGAGCGCGGAAGATTCTCATTCGAGGCCCTCCACCAAGTGGACACCCAGTCTTGAGTCTGCTCCATAGAAAAGGCGTGAAGTGCCTAGAACAATCAGTACCGTTTCGATTCCCCTGCGCCGTGCGGCGAAGAGTTCTGACTCCCTCTGTTTTGTCGGCGGGGGACCGATGCTTACAAGAAGGTCCCCATGGCGCAATTGGGACCAAAGCCATGTGGTTTGGTCTTCCTCGCTGTTGAGGATTTGGGTATCTTGAAGTTCTGCTAAGACTTCCATTATATTCACGAGGTGCTCTATCCCTGCAGCAGGAGGAAACCTGGACAATGAAAGGCCGGACGCTCCTATCGCAACCAGGCCACCTGCCTGGCCCTGGCTCCAGTTTTTATAAAGTAGGCCGGCAGCTAGACTGACCGCATTCTCTCTAAAGGCGGACCTTCCCCTGAAAGGATAGCTTTCTTTGGTCCAGTCTATAAGAACCCAAAGCCTCCGTCTCAGAGTTGATTCCAAGAGACGGATCATAGGGTGGGAGAACCTCGCACTGAGGTAAGGGTCGAGGTTCCTCAATTCATCTCCAGCTTCGTACTCCTTCCACCCCCTGATTCGGTCGTTATCGGTCATGATGGACCATCGGGTTCGAAGTCCTCCGTTTGCCCCTGGCGCTTTCAAGGGAGGGAAATCAAAACTTAAAAAAGGATAGACGAGGATGGAGCGTCTTCCGGTAAGGGGCCTGGTCATGGGGAAAAGTCCCAAAGGGTCGTAAAACTTCATAGTCATGGGGCCGTGGAATTGGAGGCCGCGTGTTCTGGGCCGGAACTTGTACTCGAAAACCAGGGTCTGACGCGGTCCAATCCCGAAGCTTTTAGTAAGGGAGCCGAGAACTTCCATTCCACCGGCTGTGTCGGATAAATAAAGTACTGGAGCTGGAAGGAATCCTAAGTTTCTGATAAACCACCTTGCTGTAACCCATTCACCCGGCCAAACCCTCAGGGCCACATTGGTCCCCTTAACACGGATCGATACGAAAAGGACGAGTGAATAGACAAGGGAAAATAAGTAGATAGAAAAGAGAAGGAACGCTACTAGACGCCCATTGGAATCAGGGATAAGAAAGGAAGAAATCAACAAAACCCCTGTCAGAACGTAGTTCAGGTTGTTTCCTCCCTCAGAGCAGGGGTTGCTACCTGACCGACTAGATTCTCCAGGACCTGTTCGTGGGTCATGCCTCTGGCCAATGCGCCTGGTTTAAGAACTATACGCCCCCTGCAGACAGGAACAAGAAGGGATTTTACATCTTCGGGGATGACGAAGGTCCTCCCCGAAAGTAGAGCCTTTGCGAGGCTTGCACGGTAGAGTGCCCTGCTCCCTCTGGGTGATATGCCGAGACTAAGGTTGGCGTCAAACCTGGAACCTTCCGCCAAGTCGCGTATCCAATGCATGATCTTGGTGTCGCAATGGATTTTTTCAAGCTGCCCCCTTAAGGCCAGGATGTGCTGGGCCCCCATAACGGGTTTGAGGGAATCAATGGCCGACTCGGGTTCGGGCATCGTCATAATCTTCAGTTCCTGTTCCCGAAGTGGGTAACCCAGGCTGAAACTCAGCAGAAATCGATCGCGCTGGGCTTCAGGCAGGGGGAAGGTTCCCTCGAAATCAACAGGATTTTCGGTGGCCAAGACCATAAAGGGATTAGGAAGCTGGTGGGTTTCACCCATGCGCATGATAGAACCTTCCGCCATGGCTTGGAGGAGGGCGCTCTGTGTGCGTGGAGGCGCACGGTTGATCTCGTCTATTAGAAGGATGTTTGTTTGAATAGGGCCTTCTTTGTATTCAAGTGCGCCGGTGGAGGGTTGAAACTGGGCGTATCCAAGGATGTCGCCTGGAGCAAGGTCGGGAGTTCCCTGGACCCTCCGGGTTTCAAGTCCGGTGAGTTTGGCAAGGGCTTTCACAAGGAGGGTCTTGCCGGTACCTGGAACATCCTCGACCAAACCGTGTCCTCCGAGAATCAGAAGAATGACCAGGTAGTCCGTTGTATATTCGGTGCCGTAGAAGACGCTTCCGAGTGAGGTGTGCAGGCTGTGTTTAAGTTCTGTAATTGTCATGCTGATATTCTAAACCCATTTCTGCATTTTTGACAAAACTTTCAGAATTGGGTACCCTGAAGGAGGAGAAACGCTTGAAAAAAATTTTATTCTTTGTCTCTTTATGCTTGATTTCAGCCTCACTTTCCGCATCCGGGCAAAACGATGCTGAAAAACGCAACTTTGTGATCGCTGCACCCAGGACTACAAGCAGCGTCCCCGTCATGATGATGGAAGGGATGGTAGTAGCAGGATACCAGGTCAAAGTCGAACTCTACGACGACCATCCCCTGGCGATGGCCGAGTTCATCAGTGGAAAATACGACCTTTTGATGACCGGGTACCAACTCGGCTTGGGGCGCTGGCAGGCTGATAATAGTCTTCGGCTTTTTGCCATGCCGGTCTGGGGAGTATCAAGCCTTATGGTCATTGATCCGAGTTTGAAGACCCTCAACGATCTTAATGGTAAAACCATCCTTGTTCCTTTTAAAGGTTCCCCCCTGGAACTTCAGTTTCTCTTTTTTCTGAAAGACCAGAACATGGTGGATAAGGTTGCCCTCGGCTATGCGCCTATCACGCAGATGATCCCCATGCTCCTGCGTGGGCAGGCTGACGCCATCGCCGTGCCCGAACCCCTTGCGTCCAAGCTGCGGCTCCAAAACCAGGCAAGGGTACTCTTTTCCTTCGCCGAATTGTGGGATGAATTTACCGGCGACCCAAGGTCTCCCCAGGTCGGGATCTTTGTCAGGTCTTCTGACAGCGTTGCTAAGGCGAATCTCTTGGAGGAGATACGAAAGGTTCTAGCCGCACAGATTAACCTTCTGAAAAATGTTTCTGAAGAGACCCTCTCTAAGGTAGCTCCGATACTTGGTGTTACTTTAGAACTTGCCCGGGCGGCCTTGGACCAAACCCTTTTCGATTTGCCCGGTCTCGGGGACCAATTACGGCTTATCAATCACTACCATAACCTTCTCGGCGACGGCTTTGTTCTAACGGAGGATTTTTTCCTTCCTTGAAGCGTTTAACGGGTATTGTTCTCGGGCTTGTATTTCCACTAACCCTATGGACTACAGCCTCACTTATTTGGGGGGAAGGTCTTGTACCCTTCCCCTGGACAACTTTTCTGCGCACCCTTGTGTCGTTTTCATTACCGGAATTTTGGTTGGACCTCGGGCTGACCCTGGTTCGAGCCGTTTTGGGTTTTCTCGTTGCACTGGGTCTGGGACTGGGGGCAGGACTCTGGGCGGGTAGACCCAAAGCGTCCCATCAAGGTGTGTCCTTTGCAATGCTAACATTGCAGGCTACTCCGGCGATCATCTGGAGTATTCCCTTTATCCTGGTGTTCGGATCCGGAGGAGGAGCTCCAGCGGCGGTAAGTTTCATTGTCACCCTTCCCCTGATCTATTTTCAGGCCTATTCTACCAGACACGCCATCCCGCAAGCCCTCACTGATGTCTTTAAGGTCTACGCCCCGAGCCTCCGGTTGAGGTTTGCAGAAATGTACAGGCCAGCTCTCTCGTCGAGTCTCAGACCCGCCATGATGGTGGGATTTGCACTGGCTGTAAAAAGTTCCCTTATCGGTGAATGGTTTGGAGCCCGCAACGGTCTGGGAAGGCGCATCCAGACTTCCTACGCCCTTTTCGATATGCCGTCATTTTACGCCGACAGCCTGGCCTTCGTGTGTTTTATTCTTCTCTTGGGTGTTGTGATGAAAGGTTTATCCGACGGTTGGTTTCCCGAGAAAAAACCCTTGGCAAAAATTGAAGATTCCAAATTTTCCTGCAGTGACTCCTCACCCACCATAACAAAAACCGGTGGTACCTTCAGGTTGGAGAATGTCACTTTTTCCTACGGGGATAAAAAAATCCTGGAATCTATGGATCTTGAAATCTCTCCAGGAGAAATCCTCCTGGTGACCGGTGACTCCGGGACTGGAAAAACTACGCTGGCAAAAATCATTTCGGGCTTGGTCCTTCCGCAGGAAGGCTTGGTCAACGTTGACAGCCGGGCGGTTATCGTGTTCCAGGACGACGGCCTTCTTTCCCACCGCGACGCTCTGGGGAATACCGCGCTCCCGCTATGGGAATCCAAGGATCCGGAGTGGCGCATAAAGGCCCTTGAAGCCCTCGACTTGGTGGGGCTCTGCGAGCCCGGAATTTTTCCGGACGCCATGAGCGGAGGTATGCGCAAAAGGCTCGCACTCGCTCGTGCCCTAGTCACCGAACCCAGACTTCTAATACTCGATGAACCTTTTGTGAACCTCCACGCTTCTGCGCGGGAAGAACTCTGGGATCTTGTTTTCCGGCTTCAGGGAGAACTAGGCTTTTCACTAGTTGTGATTTCCCACTATCCCGACGAAATATCCCACTGCGCAACCCGCATTTACAAGCTGGGCGGCTGAGGCTTTTCGGAATCGAGTCCTTGAAGGAATTTTTCCTGGAGCTGGTTTTCCACGGCACGGGGGCTTCGCGTTTCTCTGACAGTTTTAATGGCATCGGAGGAACTCAAGCCTGTATAACGCATCAGGTAGGCGGCGGCGAAGATGCCGGATCTGCCGAGCCCGCCAACGCAATGGATGACGGCATTTTCCCCGGTACTGATTCCCGCCTGAAGCCAACTCAAAGCCTCATCGAGCTGATCCAGAGTCGGGACACCGCCATCGGCTACGGGCAAGTGCATCACCTTTAAACCTTGGTCTTGGTAATTCTGGATCAGATTTGCCACACCGTAGAGAATAAGTTCGTTTTCTGTGACGAGGCAGAGAACCCTTTGAGTCTTTTCCAATTGTAGGGATTTTAGATCAACTAGGATATCTCGGTCCCTGTCCTTTCGTCCCGGGAGTATCGTTATACCGAGGAAACCTGGCCCTGGCCCGGGAATTTTATCCACCCTGAGCAATTGGGTACCGGAATGTGTTGCGCGGATTTTTTGAACAAGGACAGCTGCAGTGTGGAGGGCCCAGCGTTTTTGCCAGAGGGTACATTCCTCAAAGCCCAAGGTATGAACAGCGTAACGTAAAGCTGCGACGTGGTGCTGGAAGGGGCTTCGGTCGCTGCGGATGAGTTCGGCCTCGTAGCCGCGCAGGGTCTGCAGGGTTTGCCAAAACCTCTCGAGGTCGGGATGGATTTTTTCCTGAAGGGGAGGGGGAGCCCTTCCAAGGTCGGGGTGGCTCCAAAGCAGACCGCTGAGCTTCGCCGCTTCCAGGAAACGCTCTTGGTCAGGGATGGGAGTGAAAATAAACGCCAGGTCGTTTTCAAGTTTTACCAAATCACGGATGACGTGGCCTTTATTAGTGTGGAAAAAGTCGATAATCCATACATTGCCTTGTGGGTCTACCAAAATATTTCGCCCGTTCAAGTCTCCGTGGACGAAGCTCGTATGGTGGAGGCGGGTACCCTGCTCGGCCATAGCCTCGACTTCGTTCCTGTAAAAATTCCCGAGGTCTCGTGCGTAAAAACCCGGAAGTATTTCCGTTTCCATGCAGCGACCAGGTGCGCCTTCACCTGTTTCATCCAGGATCGCTTTAACCCTCGAGTCGACTCCGTCGGCGTACTTGGCCTGAAAATCGTAGTAGGCGAGCAGGTTGATTTTCTCCAGGCCGCTGGCTTCGTAGAGCCTTCCGAGCTGGTGCCGGAAGACCCTTTCAAGGATGCTCTGAATTTCTTCAGGGGGTGCGCCGGCTTGGTAGAGGTCCTGAAAACACGTCACTTTCCCGTCCAGCATGGCGGCATACCTGTATTGGATAACGCCTCGGGAACCCAACTCCGCGGAATCGACGATGCTGGGAGCATTGTTGCCCAGAACTTCCTGGATACGTTCAAAGCTCACACGCTCCTGGGCTATTAGACTTCTCGGTCCCATTTTTACAACTGTGGGGACTTGCACATGGCCGTAGGGGTCGGTGCTTGAAGCCCTGAGAACCACGTTCCCCGAGAAGCCTCCATCGAGTCCTTTTAAGGTGACGTCCTTGGCACCCCTGAAAATATAAAGGGCCAATGTTTCATCCTCGGGCGAAAGTTGGATTCCGGAAACATGCAGTTTGGCGGCGTCGGTACGGGAATTTTTCCTTGTAACGGTTTGCGGGGAAGTACCGTTGAGGAATTGTGTAAAGTCGCTCACGCTGTAGAAAACTTTAACGCCAAGGAGGCTTTCAAGTTGGTCGAGGGCGATAAGGTGGGACGCCCGGCTGGAGCCCGCACAGAGAGCCGAACAGACGGCCACCTCCCATTCCGGGTACCGCGTGGTGAGTTCGTAGGCCAGAAAAGAAACCTTGGCTTCGGTCCAAACCCCGGTGATTCCTGCACGGACAGGGCCGCGGTCGAGACCCAGCAGGGTAAGGCTATGGCTTAATTCCGTGTTATGAAAATCGTTGAGACCGCCGGAGTCGATAATAGTATGGGGGCGGTCTTGATCCACAACGGGGCCGAAGACAAACTCCGCACCCGGCGTTCCTTTCAAGCAATGGGGAGAAAACCTCTCCAAGTGGGCTTTTTCATCTGGGTTTTCAGGGTCGTGCCAATCCCGTATGTGGAAGAGCGACAGTTTATCAGCTGGTTGGGCGTAGGCCCAACCAAGAGCCAAGAGAAGCGGACCTTCTTCCGCCCTTTCCCCTAGGAGCCTCAACGATTCTGCATAGCCCACGTGGAGGGCGTTAGGGAGCGCGTCGTAGGGTTCAATTAGCCTGACAAAATCGTTTTGAAGGCACTGCGTAAAAAGTACTGCCCTGGTCATGGTGTTTCCTTCTTTCTTCACCAGTAGGTTAAACCCGCGTTGAAAAAAAGTCAAAATAAACTAAGAGCCTGTTGCGCTTGAGACCGCAGGAATTTACATGAGGTTGAACTGTGT
>DYOB01000185.1 GCA_020720765.1 Borreliella garinii | reverse complement strand
GGGGCACTATCTAAACAAAAAATGCTGACGCAACATAACCACCTCCATTATCTCAATATTCACTGTAAACCCAGCAATATGATCTGTCAAGGAAATTTATGTATTGTTTGTGTTAGACAGCTTACCGATTGTGTTGTATGAGGTTAAGTGAATTTATTGGGGGGGTATTCGGGGAAGAATTCTTAAACCAAACTGGGGATTTGATTTACTTGTTATTGAGGGAGCGGATATGAAAGACTTCCGAGTATTTTGAAGTTTTCGTGGCTTTCGTGGCCAAATTCTTTTTTAAAACAACCTGTTACTAATACATATCACCCCGAGATTTATTCAGGCCCTTCCCATCCGAGAAAGGATTCCGCATACTATCACCATCAAACCGAGCCAGGGTTGATGGTCTTACGTCTACAAGTTATCCGTCATAGGGATGGCGCTCTTCGTGTAAAATAGTTTTTCAAAGATTCCCATTGCTCTTCAAACTTTTTCTGATTCTTTTGCTTCAGGGTCATAAGGTTTTCACGCTTCCATTGAATGGCAGGGAGTCGTTCCCATCCAACAGGAAGAGGACTTTCCTGTATGGGTTCCAGTGCAAAAAACTTCAGAATGAAATCTTGATAAGTGGAAATACCCTCCTGAACAAACCTAAGGAGTTGGGAAAAGCTATCAATGTGATCTTGATAAGAAAAAGGAAGGTCCGTCATTCCCTGAAACTCTTTGGAGTATAAGTCTAGCTGGTTCTTCGGACGAGCATCTAAAAGATCAAGAGCAGGGCGAGCATGGGAAAACAAGAGTGAAACAAAACCGTCAAAAAGGTTGGGTATACGGTGCCCTTCTTTTAACATGAATGCAACATCAAAAAGGTCCCGGGGGTGCTGCCGATCCAAAGCCGCGCACATTTTTCCTCCAAAGAGTTCCGCTGGCGAAAGAACCTTCATCGAGGCAAACCCGAATTCCTTCTCTACCGAAGGTGCTAACGATCTCTCTTCTGGCGGAAGAAGGCAAGCGCGTATAATGGGATTGGGTTCCACCTTAATGGAAGCCTGCCCATCGGAAACAATCAATTTCAGATGGTCTTCCGATCCTTTTATTTCAGCCTGCATTCCTGCTTTTGCTAACTTGCCGGAAATATTGGCCAACGCCGTTCGAATGTTGCTGAGCGCTTCCTGCCTTTTCTCCAACCCAAGGTAAACCAAATCAATATCGACTGAAAGTCGCGGCATTTCACGATAAAACAGGTTGATGGCTGTACCACCCTTCAAGGCAAAACAAGACTCTTGGGCAATGTAGGGAATCACGCGAACCAGTAACTTAACTTGTTGGAGATACCGTGGGTTCATATCGAGCTCAAGTCTCCTATCACAAGCCGGTATTTTTTATCGTAGACACCGCCTTTCGTGATTTCGCGGTCCCCCGAACCCAGTGGTATATTTTCCATGGCCAGTCTTTTTAACCAAGTATGTCCTGCCTTTTCTGCCATATACAGGAACAGTCGCCTTATCTTGAAAGACCTGGTGCTTTCTAACAGTTGTTGAACTTCTGTTGGCCGGAGTGCCACCAGCATTTCCATAATCTGATAGGTTTCTTGAAGAGTATGGAATTCCGGGGTCAGATAAAGCATTTCCAGAATGGCGCGCTCGGGATTGGAAACCGCGACAGTAATCCCACCGGCATCCACTGAGAAAACTCCTTTTTGGGGATCGAAAATAGAAACTGCGTACCGCGCTACATCCTTACCAAAATGAGAAAGGAACCAAGCAGGAACCTTTTCTCCACGCACAGAAAAGAGCTGGGATTTCCGCCCGCTGACGAGGTTGTGGGCAACGCCATGATGGTTGGCTAGAGCAGTATACCCGCCTTCGTGGATTGATAGTTGATAGTCATTTTGCAGGCTGAAGAGAGCGCCATCGAGGGAAATAGCGTCTTCCAAGAGTGTGTAGGCCCCGCTACCGAGGCGATGCAACCATCCTGAATTGACTATAGACCGGATTTGTTCCCTCGAGAGGCCTAGTTTTTGGAGCCCAAGAATAGTAATGACAGTATTTCGGGGTTGCTTTTTGAGGACGTTCTTTATATTTGTGCCAATTTGGGTATCCACAATACTCATACTAGCACATTTTTAAAGAAAAACCATCGTGATAGGATCTGAATTCTACCCGCTTTGACCGCCCGGGGTTATTCGGAGTCTTTATTGTGTGTGCCCATGATCATTCCCCCCGAATTTCATTTACTCCTTCTTCATATCCAAAATCTTTTTAAGGTGTTGATCTGCGGTTCCACTTTCTTGGGTGAATGCTAGATTGTCCACAATTTCCTGGAAATGCTTGTCAACGAGGTCAAGGGTGCTCAGAGGAACCGGACCGCGATCTTCAAGAAACCTTGAGATAGTTGCTTGGTGGGCTGGTTCGAAACTGTTATAGACCGTAGCAGCCTTTGTCGCCTCCAACAGGCTCAAGACCAAAGCAGCCGTCCATGCGTTCTCATTTTTAATGATTCGTGCAATAACCTTTCCGTCCAACAGGGCTAAGCGCTCTTTAAGACGTTGGCTAACATCAGAAGAGGGACCGCCGTTGGGTTCACCTGCGTTTGCAACCTCAGGCTCCATGGCAGGCTCGTTCTCCGGTTGGGGAGGCTGATGAATTTCACCATAGAGTTTCGAAACCCTGACGGCGAAATTCTCTTCAAAGACCTCAATGTAGCCTTTGGCGAAAGGCACACCATCAAGAAGGATGGTTATAGGTTCTGTAGTTTCCTGGTCCAGTTCAACACGGGAACCTTCCTCTAAAGCATGTATCTCCGCACCGGTCATCCGACACTTCCCCATTTCGGCAGAAAGTCGATTCATCGAGTCATCGTAGGGAGTTGTATTTTCGGGGAATAATTCCAGCAAACCCAAACCAAAATGATCTTCGATAGCAAGTGCTTCTCCCTTTGCAAAAAGAACCCCTTCCACTAAAAGGTCGATCCCCTCCCCGACAGATTTATCCAGAACAATCAGGGAACCAATGTTCCATTGTTTTCCAGCTGGTTCGGACAACCGGGCTTTTCCCAAGCGAGCTGAAATCTCATAATAAAAGCTTTCCAAATCAGGAATATTATCCTTGAGTTGAACAGAGAACCCCTCCTGACTCCACGCCAACTCGGCGCTACCTAAAGGGTGGAAGCCCCAGAGAAGTTGTCCTGTTTTCTGGCAGTGCTCAGGAAGCCGATGAGGGAATACTCCCTTGTGGTAGGTAGCACCATCCGTAAAGCCCGATAAAAGCTTGATACCTACGGGTAACCTTAAGTTATTCAGAAATTCTTTGCTCATCTTTTAATCCTTCCAACATAAAATGTTCGCAAACGTGGTCCACGCCCTTCCCTAAAAGCGCCCCCTCTTTGAATGCTGAAAGAGGTTGGACCGCTACTCCAAGTCGGTATTCTTGCCACATCGATACCTGATGGTTTTGAAGAAGATGCGCCAGGTCATCCGAAGGGGAAGTTTGCTCCTTCGGATTTTTTTCAGAAGGAAAGAGCCCACGGTCAAAATACTGCCTGATTTTTTTTTCCGATAAAGCACAGACCATGAGGCTTTCCGTGCCTTCATAGCGAATTTCAAATGTTCCCATGACGATCATGTCTGAAAAAGAAAAATTGTGCTTTTTCACTCCCCATTTTTCCAACTCGACATAGTGTAAATGTTTCCCGTAAAGGTTGGGTGC
>DYOB01000184.1 GCA_020720765.1 Borreliella garinii | reverse complement strand
ACCAATAATATTCAACGAAATCGTTCCGGTTGTAATCAGGCACCTCGTCTGATTGAATTTCATACACCTGCATAAATGCGGAAACGTTGTCTCTTTCTGGCGTTAAATGACCAAGAAATCGACATATAACCTTATTGGTGTCCATATTTAATTCTTCAAGCAGTTCACGACGAAGAGCTATTTCATAGGTTTCCCCGGATTCCACATGCCCTCCCATACTCATATCCAAACACAGAGGGAATATACGTTTGTGCGCAGTGCGACGGGGAAACCATATTTCACCGTGTGAATTTATAATAAAAAGATTCACCACCCGAAAATTAGTACGACCTTCTGCATAAATATCCGATCGTTTCTTCCTATCAATAACCGAATCATTTTCGTCGACAAGATCCAGAACTTCATCTTTTACTTTGTCCGGATAAATTGTATCATTCCCACTACCATGGAGTTCCTGAGAGATAATCTGCTGTATTTTTCTCAAAGCAGTTGAAGCGATAGAACCAAGATCTTCGAAACACAAAGATGGCCCCAGAAAAGCTAATTCAGCTTTTCCGGTCCATCCCGCATTGTTTTTAAGAACAACAACCTCTGCTATTTCCTGATCAGTTTTTTCTTTTGCATGAAATTCGGAACGATGAATGCATAATATTTTGTCCGCTGCTGACTCGAACAACCACGATTTTGAGGAACTATGTTTTCTGGTTGATCTGTCAAAAATGAGCCCTCCATTCGTATTTGATGGCACAACTATGAAAACAGGCACCTGGGCATTGCTGGCCATTTTTTTTAACCCAACGGTGATGTCCACCAATTCACGCTCCCGAAATTCATCTGCTGCTCCCTTGGAGCTTTTTATGAGTTGAAAATCATCTATTATTACAAGGCGTATCTTAGTTTTTTCCATGACCTCAATCACTGTCGCTTCGATCTCTTCGATATTACAAGAAAAATCTACAATAGTGACATTTAACATTTCTAACATTCCGCAAGCCCTGGCCATATTCGGCCATTGCGAACCATTAATACCCTCTATTACATCCGATACAGGGACCTTTCCTAAAGCCGCAAACATTCTTGTTGTCAAGACCATGCGGGAGTCTTTATGTGTAAAATATAAAATTGTCTCTTGATTGGAGGGATCTATAAGACTTTTGTGGCAGGCCAGACTACACACAAAAGCGGTCTTTCCTACCCCTGGCTCACCCGTCACAAAGATCAGCTCTTCTGGATAAAATCTGATGATTTGATCGAGGCTTTTGAAGCCTGTTACATACCTTTTCGGAAACAATTTTTTTTGTTCATATTCCATTTCTATTTTCAAAAACGCCTTTGTAACATCCCACTTAAACTGTCCATGTAAGGTTTTTTCTCCGTTTGATGAAAATTCGTCTGACATATCGTCCATCATCTCCGCAATATCAAGAATTGTTACAACAAGCTATTTTGTTTATAGAATTAGACTCTTAACGATATATATCGGGATGTTGGGTGACCCCAGCCTGGTAGAGCACGGCGTTCTGGACACCAAGATCTGTGCTCATTTCCTCCCTTTCCGACCTATAAAACAAAACATTTCTTCAATACCATCGAGTGGTACATGTAGTTACGAATAAAAAAAGCGTACCAAGCGGGGAAGATCGTCTTTAGCCTTGTCTCCGTTGGCCAGAACGGCCAACATTTCATCAGGAGTGAGCCAGAATGCCTCACAAAAATCAGCCCGGTTGTAGACAGGTGGCTGATCGGATCGAATCTCATACACTGTCATAAAGGCCGAGACTCCGTGGGTCTGAGGAGTCAGCCTGCCCAGAATCCTCCAGTCAAGGAGGCAGGCATCAAGGTTCAATTCTTCTTGCAGTTCTCTGACAAAGGCGGCGTTGTAGTTTTCTCCCGAGGCTACATGGCCACCCATACTCATATCCAAACAGAGGGGAAAAATCCGCTTCGCCGCCGAACGGCGGGGAATCCACAACCGGCCTTGAAGGTCTTTGAGAAAGGCGTTGACCACCCGGAAGTTACTGGCTTCCTCCCTGTATATCTGAGATCGCCATTGCTGGCCGATAACGTGGTCACCTGAGTCGACAATATCAAGCAGCTCATCGGCTTCAGAGCCATCGAGAAGAGCACCGTTGTTTTCCATGTGGTACATCCTGATGTTATTCATGCTCATCATCCCAAGTGTCTCGGACTTCTTGCAACCATTCCTGAAATAGGGTTTCTGTCAGATCTCCCATGGGTATTCTAATGACATCCTGAAATCCTGCGGTTTTTAGTGCGTTAGCCATCATTGGGGCTCTTGTTGGATTCATCGAATGGACCAGTACTGGAATTCTTTTATCCATGTAGCGAATGATATTCTTAACAACGGTTGTACCCGAGAGATCACCATCTTCCGGCGTCTTCGTTTGTCCCTGCAAGTCATGGTCAAGACAGATTCCAGCGTACACAAAGCCTTTGTCCCGTTGTATCAGCCCGAGTGCTGCACCGGCGCTCGTTGTCGGGACAATCCTAAATCCGGGTAATAGCCAAAGATCAAAAGATTTAATTCGACTGTTATCATCTTCGATCACTAATATTTTTAATAAATCGTTATTCCTTTTTTGCATTCTGCATTTCTCCTCAACCCACTCTAAATTATTCGAGACAGTTCATTACACGGTTTCTATCGGCACATTTAAGGCTGTCAAATCTTTTTTATCCACATACGCCATCATGACAGCATAGGCAATCATCATCAAGAGTACAGCACCATTTTCTATTGCGTCAGCATACGTTTGAAGATGAACCCAAGTTGCTGTTACATGGACATGTGGTTTGGTCGCAAAATTCTCCTCCATCCAACGTCCCAACCGTTTTTTTCTCCCTTGAAACTTTGTTTTCAAAAATATTATATAATCCAACATGTTATCTCTCATATCAAGAATTGATTTCATATTATTACACATAGCTCTCGAGAGTAGTAACTATCCAGATGAACAACAAAAGTTCATGTTATCATAGTCTCAGGTCAGTAACTGAAGAAAATCTATAACCTCAGAATGTATCTCACACATGGTTTCAGCATGAATACTATTTGACCAGTTGCTGCCCCAACCCCAATCATTATTTTTCGTCTTGTCCGCCATTGCCATAATAATCCCTTCAATAAATTCTGCTAAAGACGTACCACAAGGGATCCCTTCAATCATTTTTGATGCCTCAAGGAAAAGTGTTGAGCGAGCTTTTAATTCCCAATTACGGCTTTCAGAAATATTGTTGATCAGATTCCTTTCATCTCCAGCGTTCCTGGATATTTCATTAAGATATTCAACGAACAGTATCTTGATTCTTGACAGATCTGGTTTCCTTTCGCTTGCCGGCATCAGACGAGCTCGCTTAGCTGTCTCCTCTAGTTTTATATGATGTGTTTCTTTTGCAGTCTCATATTGTGACAACTTTTCGTCGTTTTTTTTTACGTTAGGCTTAATCAGCGACAGGATATATTCAAATTTTTCTTCAGATGTCATTTCTGTTTGTGGTTTGTACGGCAATTCAAGCCCTGCGAGTGCAATATCCAACTCAAGCATCAATTCCTGATTTTTTATCCTCATGCTGCCCTCTACTGTCAAATGGGTTATATCTGCTATGTTGTTTCCAATTCGATAATTTCTATTATCAATGCGGTAATATCGTCTTTTGATCCTTTGCGCTGGGCTA
>DYOB01000183.1 GCA_020720765.1 Borreliella garinii | reverse complement strand
ATTGGGCCATTCCCGCAAGCTACGGTAACCACCTTATGCTCATGTATAATAAGGACTTGGTTCCAAGCGCCCCCACCAATACAGATGAAATGATAACATTGGCCAAGAGCCTTACCTCGGGTGACCGCTACGGATTGGTGTTTAACCAGACCGAACCCTTTTGGCTGGTACCCTGGCTTGGTGGTTTTGGCGGAAAAGTTTTCGCTGAAGACGGCGTGACCCCCACCTTGAACACACCTGAAATGGTCGCAACCCTCCAGTTTCTGCGCGACCTGAAGTGGGTTCACGGCATTCTCCCCAAAGAGAGCGACTATGCCGGTGCTGATACTCTTTTTAAAGAGGGTAAAGCAGCCATGATCGTGAATGGTGACTGGATTCTTATGGACTACAGCCTCCAGTTCGGTGACAAGCTTGGTGTAGCACGTTTGCCCATGGTAAGCTCAACCGGTCTTTGGCCCGCACCCTACACAAGCGGAAAATACATTATGGTTTCAGCAGCAATGCGTTCCAACCCAGAAAAGCTTGCAAAGATTGTCGCTTTAATACAAAGCATGCTTTCGCTTGAGAACCAGATCCGCATTGTCAAAGAACTTGTACGTTTGCCCGGCCTTCAAGCAGCATTGGATCAGCCCACCCTGATAGACGACCCCATCGCAAACCAGCTTCTCAAGGATAGTGCTTACCAACTCTTGGTAGGAACTCCCATGCCGACTGTTGTTGAAATGCGCGCCAACTGGGACGGAATGCGCCCTGCCATGGCCCAAGTCATGAACGACAGTGCCACGCCCGCAGTAGCCGCAGAAAGCATGCAGGTTTTGGCAGAACAGACCATCAGTTCTACAGCTACTGAGGCGCCCGCTCCCGAAGCTCCCGCCGCACAGTAAGAGAAATCAATTTAGGGCAGCCATTTGGTTGCCCATTTACCTAGAGGAGTCGGTTCATGAACGAAGAGGTACTAAAACGCCTACTTGAAAATATACCGCTGAGTCTCATCAACCCAAGTAACATTGGTGGTGGTGTACTTCCAGTGGTACTGGGATTTGTGTTATTTTCAGTTTTACTGGAAGTCATTGTTTACCTGATTTTGGGCAAGGGGTTTAATTCTAAACACACTATACCTTTCATGCTCCTGGCTCCGGCCATCATTGGTTTGGCCGCCCTCGTGCTTTATCCCATTCTTTATGAACTTTATATTGCCTTCACGAATATGCAGTTAAAAGAACCTTTTTTTCATAACCCCGTCTTCGGGGTCGATCAGTTTTGGAACAACCTCGTAGCGGTTTTTACGCAACCCGTACTCAAAGGGGAATATTTCTTTCCGCTTTTCCTGAGGACGATGCTTTGGACTATAATCCAAGTTTTTTTTCATATAACTGGCGGTCTGATGCTTGCCTTGTTACTTAACAGGGAAATCAAAGGCAGGGGAATTTACAGAAGCTTTCTGGTTATTCCCTGGGCTGTACCCCAAGTTGTTGCGGTTTTGGCTTGGAAGGGAGAATTCGATTTCCAGTACGGGATGTTTAACAATATCCTGAGAAGTTTGAATCTTGCTCCGGTGCAATGGAAGGATGATGCCTTTTGGAACTTTGTTGCAATGAATATGACAAATATTTGGCTGGGTATTCCTTTTATGATGGTCATCCTTTTGGGTGGTCTTCAGAGTATCCCGCAGGATTATTACGAAGCCGCTGAAATCGACGGTGCCAACGCCTATGGTCGTTTTAGGAATGTAACTATTCCCATGATCCAGCCCGTGATGACGCCTGCTATGGTACTGGGTATCATCTGGACCTTTAACAACTTTAATGTACCTTTCTTTATCAACGAACGCAACCTTGCCACTTCTGATATTTTGGTAACCGCCCTGTACAAGGCAGCCTTTAACGCACCCAATAGGTATGGCTTTGCAGCAGCCTTCGCCTTTGTTATTTTCTTTATCTTATTCTTACTTTCCCTGGTTCAGGTTCAAGTCACCGGTGTAACAAACGACCTTGTACCTAAGAAAAAGAAAAAAACAATAAAACTCAATAAACCAGCTCTGGAGGTGGCCTGATGACTCCCCCGAAAAATAAACTCGTCCGTTGGTTCTTCTTCAGATCACGTGGCGATAGTCCCTTTATGAAGACTATTATCCACCTGACCCTGATACTTGTCGCATTTATTATGCTTTTTCCCGCGTTGCGTGTGATCACAGTTTCTCTCAGACCTGGAGACAGACTCCTGAATACCAGTCTTGATATCGTTCCCACGGACAGAATTCGTGTCCCTAATGGGATGACCGAAGCAGAACTCAATCTTTTCCGTGAATCACCGGTTCAAGACATCATGGATGGAGTAATTACCGTTGAAAGAGGAATACTGACGCAAATAGAGTTCGCGAATCGTCGAAGGGGAACTGTTGAAACCAAGAAACGGAGCGTGACCCTCAAGTTTTCCAACACAGTTTTAGAACTTGAACTCAATACTAGATTAACCGATACAGAACTCGATAAAATTCTTTACCGGGATGCTAACAGAATCCAAGAAGTCCTCGACCAGGAAATCGCCAAGAAACATACTTTTCTTCCAGGCGAGATTCGATTCAGCGAGAACGACGTCCGTCCTGTAAGCCTTCCCGAAGGTTTCCAAAAAGAGGCTTTAGCGACAATAGTTCAAAACCAGATTGCTGATAACATTTATTCTGGCAGGTTGTCGGCCGACTGGATGCGCTACACGGATGAAGCCCATATCGCCGACCTTGAGGCGAAGAGAATCGAAATCAACAGGATCACATTGAGTGGAACCCAGGATGAAAAGGACAACCTCAACGCTGGAGATATCAATGAGCTTCGTCTTCTCGACCAGGTTAAGTCCACTATGGCAAGGGGCTCGATTGTCATTGGGTCCGACGAGGTCTTTAGCGGATTTATGCCGAACAATATCAATATTCCCGGTCTACAGGATGAGATCCTCTACCTTGTAGAAGATGCGGGAACCATCAGTTATTGGACCGCTACCCCCTCCAACTACCTCGATGTTCTGACACAAACAGACTTTTTCCTTTGGATTTGGAACAGTATGCTTATCACAGTCAGTACAGCATTTTTGGGAGTGGTTTTGAGTTCCACCAGCGCCTACGCTTTCTCAAGGTTTGACTTCCCTGGGCGCAAGGCAGGACTCATTTTCTTGCTGACCACCCAGATGATTCCTGCCGGAATGTTAATGCTTCCTTTATATATTCTGGCCATCAGTCTCAATCTTATTGGCCAGTGGAGCGGCTTGGTCTTAGCCTACACCGTTGGAGCAATTCCTTTTTCCATCTGGATGCTCAAAGGGTATTACGACACGATACCCAAGGAATTGGAAGAAGCCGCTACCATTGACGGTGCTACTAAGATGCAGACTTTTTATAAGATCATGCTTCCTCTTGCGGCACCAGCCCTTGCTATTGTCTTTCTCTTTAACTTTATGGGTGCGTGGAACGATTACCTCCTTGCAAAGATTATGCTCGATTCCAACGATAAGTTTACTTGGACATTAGGGCTTAATTCTATGCAGGGTCAGTTTAACACAAAGTGGGGACAGTTCGCTGCCGCTGCTCTGATGGTTTCAGTACCTGTCATGATTCTTTTTCTTTCCAGCAGTAAGTATCTCGTCAGCGGTTTGACTCTCGGTTCCGTTAAAGGTTAAACCAGAGTTCTCTTGAAAGAGCAGCCGCCGCAAGGGC
>DYOB01000182.1 GCA_020720765.1 Borreliella garinii | reverse complement strand
AGAGCTGATTCGATGTCGATACAAGCGGACCCAATGTAGAAAAAAAGGACTTGACGGAAGTGTAAAGCCGTGGGATAATGGAATCGTTTCCATAGGAGGGCTCCGATGCCTATAAAAAGTTTATTCCTGCCGCTGGCTTTTATTCTGCTGGTTACCGGGTGTTCGAACCCGGTTGATCCGGGGAATGGCAGCAATCCCCCCGCACCTCCGCCGGCGCCTACACCTCCGGCAACATCTCCGGCGGTTGCGAATGTTCAAGTGACAGTCGCTGCGGTAATTGGTCAATCTTTAACGGGGAGTTACACTTACATTGATTCCGAAGGGGATACCGAAAGCGGGAGCCTTCTCCAATGGTATTCCTCGACGACCGTTGATGGCGAGCCGGTTCAAATAGGCGGCGCCGACGGTTTGGAACTGATCCTGACCGAAAACTTCCTGGGCCAATATGTTTTCTTTCAAGTGACCCCTAGAGCCGACACGGAGCCGCATCTTGGTTCTCCCGCTGTCTCTGCCGCTTACGGGCCTGTACAGTCCGACGATACTACAGCCCCCGAACTCCTGGGTGTCAGCCCGGTTGATGACACTGTAAGTGTTGCACTTTCCTCGAACCTGGTTCTGACATTCTCCGAGGATCTTGAGCCTGGTTTCGGCTCCGTCACCCTCGGCGGAACAACATGGAACTTGGGTTCCGGTTCGGAAATTACTCTTTCCGGCAATGTTGTGACGGTAAACCCAACTGCTGATTGGAACGCCAGGACCACTTACACAAATTTGACCGTGTCGGGTTTCCGAGACGATGCAGGAAACACCTTGTCCACGGTGAACAATGCCAGCTATGGTTTCACAACCTGGGGCATTACAGAAGCTCCTTCTCCCGACCAGGCCAGCCAAGATTTTCATGACTCACTTTCTGTCAATGTCTCGGCCGAATCCGGTGCTGTGGTTCGTATTACCACGAATGGCGCAGAACCCTCCGAAAGCAGTTCTGTTTGGTCGAACGCGACTGTTTTCAACAACACTGTTACCGTGAAATTCCGCGCCTTCAAATCCGGACTCGACCCGTCGGCAATTATTGAAAGGAACTATACCAAGCTGGTTTCCAACATCCATAAAATTGTCATAATGGGTTCCTCTACCTCCGAGGGGTACGGGGCTACCAACCGCTACGGCTGGGCTCATATGTTTGCCGACTGGGCTGAATCGATTGACAGCCGGAACGAGGTTATCAACATCGCAAAAGCCGGTTACTCCTCGGCCGACCTTTTACCGACCGGCGATTCCAACCATAACATCACAAAGGCGCTTTCCTACTCGCCCGAAATCATCATTATCAACCTTCCATCCAACGATGCCAGCGTGGGCAGGCCCGTCAGCGAACAGGTGGCCAATTTTCAAACCATAACAAACCTTGCCGTCGCACAGGGTATCACCGTGTACGCCACGACCACACAGCCAAGGAATTTCCCCGAACAGAGCAAACGGGACAATCTCATTGCCATGAAGGCCGAGATTTACACCATGTTTGGTTCCCATACGCTTGATTTCTGGACCACCATCGCTAATGCGGACGGCACCATAAACACCACCTACAATTCGGGCGACGGTATCCACCTCAACGACAGCGGCCACCGACTGCTGTTCGAACGCGTTAAAGCGATGAATCTTTTTGGAACGGTGGGTACCTTGAAAAAGACCATCCATTATTACACGGGCTGGGGTTCGGCTAACATGCACTATGAACGGGACAACTGGACTTGGACCGCTGTTCCAGGCACGGTCATGATGCGTGAGGATTCCAGCTGGTTTAAAATCACCATCGACGACGAAGCCCGGGTACAGTACTGTTTCAACACCGGAGGCACAACGTGGGATTCCAACGGCGGGCTCAATTATTTCACAAATAAAAACGAAGTGTGGGTAAAGAACGGGGTGGTGTACGAGGTGAAACCTTAGAAAACCGCTTTCAAGCGTTCGTCAAAAGTCTGAACTATTGCGCCATCTTTTTTGCTATGAGAAGCTAAAAGGCAATCCACGAAATCAAGGGATTTTTCCGAAAAAAGTTTTAGGGCCCTAAGAAATGCTTGGAGGTTGGGTGACTCAACACCAGGGTAGTGTAAAATATCGGTAAGAGCTTGGGCCGCATCTTTTTTGGGAACTTTGTAGAACTTGGTGAGAACGTAGATGGCTTCCATTAAAACCCCTTCCGTTATAATGGCGCGGGTTTTACCTTCCCTGACGGCACTCCAATAATTTTGACTGATTTCAAAATGTGCTGCGTGGTCTTTGAGAAGGTATCTTAGGATGTAATTCGTATCCGGTAGGGTTATCGGCAAATCAAGGTCCCCATACCTTTTCTCGGACTTCTTCCAGAGGAACATATTCCACGGCCCAGTTTACCAGAGAACCGGAAGCATCAGGGATGGGCCGAAGGTAAATGCTGTTTCCATCCAATACAAATTCCACCTTTTTTCCTTTCAAGACCTTGCGAATAGGGGCTGGTAGTGTAACTTGTCCTTTACTTGTTATTGTTGAAGTGTAATGAAACATAAATTACTCCTTACTATTAGATTAAGGAATTGAATGGCTTTGGTCAATCATTGCCTTGATCATGCCGTCCGGTAACCCAAGAGTTTCGCCGCCTTGGACAGGTTTGAATCGGCGCTGAGCAAGGTCCATTCATCCGGGTGGTCGGATTCCGACACGTATTCCAAGGTGGCCAGGTGAAGGGCGTCCAGGGTTTTCAATAAAACCGGGTAGGATCGAGAAGCCCGGCGGATTATGGACTGAGAAACAGGTATCAAAAACACTCCTGCGAGGGTTTCCTGAAACCATTCCATCCTATCAGTATAGTGTTCACGCGAGATCTCTTTTTGAACCATGACACGTTCCATAACACGATGGATTTCAACATACAGCAATTCGCTGGCTCCTACCCACGACCACGATGGTACGATGGAGAGAATGGGGTCATCGTTAATCATATACCTAAGAACGGCTGACGAATCGAGAAACCCTTTCATGTATCACCACGCTCTTGCGCCAAATAATCAAGGACATCACCCTTAAAGTCAATTTTTGAAAGAGGTTTTAATTGGAAAGGTTTCTTTGAAGGCGGGGTTCTAGGATTGATAGTGGATTTCTCAACTTGCACCACCTCGGCTATAGGCGTCGAACGATCCAAAATGATGTAGCGTTCGCCAAGCTGCACCTCACGAAGGATTTCAGATAAATGCGCCTTAAACTGACTGATGGTTTTTGTCTTCATATGACTAGTATAGGTCAGGAGGAGACCTAAATCAAGGGGAAAGTTGGATAAATTGGGTTCACGGGAATTTTAACCATTCTCATGGTTATTTGGTTTTGACAGGTCCAAAATACTCCATAATATCATTATCTCCACCGAATAACCGCAGAATCATTTTCAGTCACCGACATCCTTACCGGGGAGGCATCTCGTGTAATTCTCGGTTCGGCATTGACTAAGGGGGAGTTAAAAAGCAAATCAGCCAAAGAACCCTGTGAAGACCCCTTTTACTCCAGTCCTCCACGGCTACGATAATGACTGCGTCCTTACCATGGCGAGTCACTTTCTGAGGGCCATAGCTGGGCACTGGCCCGATGGATGAGGTGTTCTGGGCGCCCGGAAACCCTGGCCTCCTTTTATGATTCCAAACACAGGTTCCACAGTAGTCTTGCGTTTCTTATACAA
>DYOB01000181.1 GCA_020720765.1 Borreliella garinii | reverse complement strand
CAAAAAAGGAAACTGCGACTGGCTCTGGCTTAGAAACAGGCAACGCCCCAATCACGTTAGAAACAACGGTAGCACCCTGCTTTGTGATTTTTCACGGGAGGGACTTCTCGGCGTGCTCGTTGGCAGAAACAGGAATATTCTCGTCTGGCTAGGGAATCATACCCTACAACTCATAACCCGGGAAGGTCGGGTGCTTCGGAGAATGGAAGGGCATCAAGACGAAATTCGCGGTGCGATTCAGCGCCAGGACGGCACCTACTTGAGTTGGTCCAAGGATGGTTTTCTCTTCGCGTGGTCCGAAAGCGGAGAGAGGTTCCTTCAGAAACATACCTTTGATAAAGGCATTGCATCTGTTGTTCCCTGCCATAATGGGAGTTTGTTGACCTGGTCCTTTGACGGGCCACTGAAACTTGTGGCAAAAGATTTAGACGAAGATTTCGTCCTGTATGCTCAAAACCAAACGTGCCCTGGAGCTATACAAAAACAAGATGGAACACTCCTGACATGGTCTGACGATAAAACCATTATCCACCGGTCGGAAGAAGGGAAACCGCTGAGAGTAATGAGGGGTCACCAAAGCGAATACATTCGTGTTTTGGAGCTGTCCGACGGCCGGATTCTGAGCTGGTCGGAAGAGGGAAAGCTTTTTTTGTGGTCGGCTCAAGGGTACTTATTAAAGGTGGTCGATGAGGTTAACTTCGAATTCTTCGAAGTAAGGGAACTCTCGAACAGGAACCTCCTTTCGTGGGAACTCGATTCCCGCATCACCCTGTGGTCCCCGGAACTGGAAAAAGTAAAAAGCTTAGAGACTGATTTTTATTGTGTGGTAGGAATTCTCGAACTCCCCAACCAAACCCTCGCCGTATGGTTTTTTGACGGCACCATCGCCCTGTATGATTTTCATCTCAGATTCCTACATAAACTAAACGGCCACACTGACGACGTTAATGATGTCACACTCTTGCAAAACGGCTCTTTGATGAGTTGGTCCTCAGACGGCAGCATTCTTGTGCAAACGCTCGACGGGAAAAACTATCAGTATTATTCAGGACACACGCCGCATTTTCCTCTTGGTGTGGAAGGTGTTCTGCCCCTCGACTCTCAATCCTTTCTTAGTTGGGGTTCCGATCAAACCCTCCGTGTTTGGGATCATTGTGATGAGGTTCAGGAACAGCTCGAACCGAGGCGTCCGGCTTTGATCGGCATTTTCAAAATGAACCAGGTACTCGGAAGGTGGGTTTGGTACCAGCCGGACAAAGAAACAAAAGAAGCAAACCTCGCTTATGTCAGGGTTGGGAACCATGTCAGAAAAATACGATGGTTCTCTCTGCATCCCTTGTATGATCGCAACTTTGGAGGTTCCTTCCTTTTTGCACAAGGCCGTATGACGGTTGGAAACAAAAACGGGCAAGTCTGCTTCCTGCAATTAATGGACGGCAATAAAGAAATAACATTGGATCACGCTGAAAAAGAAATGTTAGCGGAAGAAGGCAAGTAGTCAAATAATTTCTTTCCAACCGAGAGGTACCCTTGGTTGGAAAGATTGGTCTTCCACTAAAATACTGCCCTCCCCTGTCCCACTGGCGCCAGAACATAGTGCGTACTCCTGCCGCCCGCAGGCCCCACCTCTAAAATTCCGGCTTGGATCAGCTCTTGAAAATCCCGGGAGGCGGTATCCTGGGAACACTTGCAGAGGGCGGCCCACTTCGAAGAGGTCAGCCACCCATCAAAGCCTGCAAGGATTTTTGATAGCATGAGTTTCTGCCTGGGGTTTAAACCGTGCTCTAAAGCCCGCGTCCAGATGTGGCTATTGTCCAGGGTTCTCTGCACCGCCCGAAGCGACGTATCCAAAGCCTTTCCCAAAGTGGTCAAATACCATTCCAGCCAGGGTGTGACATTCATACCCCCGGACTGTGCTTCGGCCAGGACGCGATAGTATCCACGGCGGTCTTGCGCAATGGCGGAAGACATACTGTAAAAACGCTCCGCGGCCGCATCGGCTCTCGCAAGAAGCATTTCCCCAATAACACGGGCTATGCGTCCGTTTCCGTCTTCGAAAGGATGAACGGTGACAAACCACAAGTGACCGACGGCACTCCTGACCCGTAGGTCTTCTCGCTGTGGGGGAGATTCCAGCCAGTCAAGAAACTCTTGCATCTGAAAAAGCAAGCCGCTTGCGGGGGGACCTTCAAAGTGGATTTTTTCCTTGCCCATAGAACCAGAAAGAACAAAGACACCTTCCTTTCGATACGCACCCCGGCGTACAGGAAACTGGGCCATCAAGGTCCTGTGCCAACCTAAAAGCCGTTCTTCGGTGAGCGGTTTGGAAAAGTTTTGATTGGCATCAAGGAGAATCTGAATCAAACCTTCGGCCTTTTTGTCGGGGATGGCAGCAGGGCCATCTAGGGGAAGTCCCAACTTTAATGCAATAGAGGACCGCACCGATTCTGGATAATACACCTCGCCTTCCATGATACTGGAGTCCAGAACCTCGAGAGTTAGGCTTGAAAGACGTTGCTGCTGCTGGGAATCAAAACCGAGCCGTTCCAACCGTGTTTGAAGTTCTGCCTGCTTCGCGGAGGCGGAATCCAAAAAGGGAGTCAGAAAATCAGGATCATACGTAAAGTGGGGCCAATCAGTCCGGCTCCAAATATAAGACATGTTTTAGTTTAACTCGTATGCGGAGAATAATCCAGCTAATCTCCGCAAATTCTGCGGAGATTATGAAAAACGAGAATGGCGAATCAATCGTTTAATACCCTATCAGGTATATGTCAAGATATACCCGATGAGGTAAGAATATAACGGACTTCACAATCCAGAATCTTCAGATTAAAACTGAATTCAAAGCGAAAACGAGAAATTGCAAAAGATATAATTATGGTATATTTTATACTCATGATCTTCGAGTACGATCCTGCAAAAAGTCTTTCAAACAAGGAAAAGCATGGTATTGATTTCGAAGAGGTCACGGAACTTTGGCTGGATGAATCTTTGTATAAATTCCAGCACGAACGCATGATGAACAACGATTCCTTATTATCGGCCGAATTGGCGGAAAAATTTGGTCTTGCGTGATTACGCCCAGACCCCCTGCCATTAGAATTATTTCAGCACGTCGGGCTCGACCCGAGGAGGTTACTTTATATGAAAGCATCTGAATTCGACAAGGCCTTTGATAAGGGAGAATCCCTTGTGGAAAACCTGGATGTCGAAAAACTCAGCCGCCCTGCCTTGACCCAGCGAAGAGTCAATGTTGATCTACCGCAATGGATGCTCAACCAGCTTGACCAAGAAGCCAATCGTATAGGGGTAACAAGGCAATCCATTATCAAAGTCTGGCCAGCCGAACGCCTCCAAAGCGATCGGTCTACCTCTCGAGTCTAAACTCCTCTCGAATCTTTGCACGGCCGGACTGCGGCCAGCTCGGCTACGACCTCCGCTTGGTCGGTCAAATGGTTGCCTTCAGCGTCATCCAGCCCTCTCTTGACAGCCTCAATAAAAGCCTCACGACGACAAGGTTGTCGTTATCCTCAGACGGTGCATGAACATCGTCGGCCTTGCCATTCTGGGTGGTGACCATCGGTTCTTCATATATTGGACGACATCCTCTTCGGTTTGGAAGCCGGCCGCAGCCGCCTCTCTCGCCAAATCCGTTTGGAATTCCCTCAAGGCGACCTGGGAGGCGTTCTGGAAAATAATCCTTCCTTTTTC
>DYOB01000180.1 GCA_020720765.1 Borreliella garinii | reverse complement strand
AGTTCAAAATGAGGTATTGACAAAAGAGGTCATAATACGTGGCTTTTAACACCCTCCTCCCCTTGTCTTTTTGTAAATAGGAAGTTAAACTTCCAATATGCAAATAATGATCCCTCGCAGTTTGGAATCTGTTCTCTTCAAACGATTAGAGAACTATCCTGCCGTCGCATTGTTGGGTGCCCGCCAGGTCGGGAAATCAACGCTGGCTAAGAGCGTTGCGGCATCTCGCAGCAATGCGATATACTTGGATCTGGAGCTGAATTCGGACAGGACGAAGATCGAAGCCGATCCAGAACTGTTCCTCAGGCTCAATTCAGATAAGTTGATATGTCTTGACGAAATTCAGCGGTTGCCGGAAATATTCTCTACCCTGCGTTCGTACATCGACAAGTCCGGAGTAAAGGCGCAATTTCTTATTCTCGGATCTGCCTCACGCGATTTGATCAATCAGAGTAGCGAAAGCCTAGCTGGCCGCATAGCCTTTCTTGATGTCACACCTTTTAATCGATGGGAGATCAGCGGAATCGTCTTGCAGGAACTGCACTGGCTCAGAGGTGGATATCCCGGATCGATATTGAAGAGCGAGGAAGATGAATCCTTTGAATGGCGCAGGAATTACATCCGGACGTTTCTGGAGAGGGACATTCCCCAGTTGGGTTTTTCAATTCCGGCAAAGAGCATGGAACGACTTTGGACCATGTTGGCGCACAACCACGGACAATGTGTGAACTATTCAAGCTTGGGAAATTCACTCGGCGTATCCCACCATACTGTGAAATCGTATATCGATATCCTTGAGCAGACCTATATTATCCGAACGTTGAAGCCCTATGCAAGTAATCTAGGTAAGCGTCTCGTTAAGTCACCGAAGGTATACATGCGGGATACCGGACTGTTGCATGCACTTCTCGGCATAGAAAAGATGAATGACCTTTTGGGGCATCCAGTAGTCGGGACTTCGTTTGAGTCGTATTGCATTGAAAACATCTGCAATCTCCTGCCCCGCTGGACTCCTTCTTTTTATCGCGACTCCACTGGCAATGAGACAGATCTGGTGTTGGAGCGTGCCGGAAAGAAAATCGCCATCGATATTAAATCGTCCTCGGCACCGAAGCCGGAGAAAGGATTTTGGCGTTCGGTCGACTTTCTACAACCGGATGAAGTGTGGATTATCGGTCAGGTAGATTCCATCTTCCCCGGGCCTAACGGAAGCCGTGTGTCTGATCTTGCTGGGTTTATCCGTTCTTTGGAGAGCCGGTAACAGTGACTTGACTAGTTGTTTGCGAAGCTCCTCCATCACCAATTGCGCCCATAATACTGAGCCCAGTAAGTAGGACAACTTAAAGGTAAAATTTCAGTGGTTGAGCTTCCCCGAAAAGGGAAAGGAAACTATGATTGCGTATGAGAAAAACATACAACAAGGCCTTTAAAGCGCGGGCGGCCTTGGAAGCCATTCGCGGGGACAAAACCGTCAATATCCGATCTCCCCTTATTTGCTGCTTAATAAGAAAATATTGCTTCCCAACCAAGTATGGGCGGCAGACATTACCTACATCCGCCTGCAAGGGCGCTATGCCTACCTTGTGGCCGTAGGGACCTTGAAGTACGGGGAAATCTAATTGCGGGACTATCAGATAATTGTAGTCTCAAAAAGGGATTATCGCGCTACTTTCAATTCTATTACCAAAAGAGGTACCATCAGAGTCTCGACTACGAGACCCCTGATGAGAAATATGAGAAGTGTTGCTATAAGGAGAAACGGCAAGCAACATAACCGCTGAAACTTTTTTCAAAAAGTATCTTGACGAGAGTGCTCCGTATAATCTTAAAAATTTAAGAAAAATGTACCGCCCTTACCTTGCAAGAATAAATGGGGGGGTATAGTGACTAAAATATGAAGGTACTTTTCATTACCAGGGAAGACCCCGGCAACATCGTAGGCGGACTCGGTACCTTTGTTTAATGAAATTAAAAACCGCCTCGTTGAGGTGGACAAATCAAAACATCTGGATTAAAGTGGTCCAGAAAAGTAGGAGGGTCAAGATGACCATGGTAAAAGGTTTTCAGGAGATCAGCTACGACGAGCTGATGGATGTGAGTGGGGGATTTTTTCCGCTTGTTGGCGTTGCAATAGTCATTGCAATTTCATTCGTTGGTTGTGTCCAAGAATGCTCTCCAAGGGCGAAACACTTTAGCACTCATTGGCCATCAAGTAATTAGTTAAAATGCTAATTCAGAGCATGTCTATATTTTTAATTTTAACGGCCTTTTACTCATGCAGTCTGGATTCCTCTGAATTAGCTCTTAACAAAGCGGTTTCATTCTCTTTTAACCATAGTGGAGTTGTTCTGAAAATCGGATCTGATTTTTCTGTGCTCGATACTGGATCACTAAAGTCCGATATCGATGAGACCCTTTTAGATAGAATTCCCTTTCGTGAAAATGGATGGGGATTTTATATATATTCGTTATGGAATGGAAATATATTCACGGGCATAAGAAGGAGAGTAGCTACCCAAATAACTACCCCTCAAAAAGAAATAACAGTTCAGTTTGACGGTGCAGTTTTCAACTATGACGATGATTTTCCAGGACTGTCAGACGGTTATTACTTTGAGGATCGAGTTCGAATCAATCTCCTCTTAGGTTATGATTCTATAAAGAATAGTGCGTTAAAAATTCAATGGGATGAGAATCTGATCAGTCCTTTCTCTGGTCCAAATTTTGGGAATAAAACAGAAATACTTTTTTCCAGAGGAATTCCAGCTATCGAAATTTATCTTGGGGCAAATGAATATGAAGCTATACTGGACACTGGGTCTTTAATTTCTTTTATTGGTAAAGATGATCTTAAAAAAATAGAACCTTCTGCTATTCTGGCTAGAGTCATATGTTCCTTTTCGGATTTAGCAGACCATGAGGATGAATTTGTCATTATATCAGGGGATATCTTTGGCAGAAAAGAATACATTGTTTTTTTAATTTCTGACTCTCCAAATTTTTTAACTTTGGGTTTAGACGTTTTATCAAAACAAGAAATCGCGATGGATTTCAAGCATCAAGTTTTGTACTACGATAAACCCTATGAAAATAAAAAGAATATGAAAGTTACTTTCCCTATTCTCATTTACTTTGTTCGACCTTCAGATGTTGGATTTCATGATGTAGATCTTGCGATAAACGGAAGTAATTTAAAATTGACTAACATAGAGAACATTTCTAAAAGCGGAGATGGAGAATTTATAGTCAAGTTTTTAGGTACTGAATCCCAACAACAATTTACTAAAGAGCATCCTCTTTCAATTATTTTAAATAACTATCAGAGTTTACCTTCTGCCCCCCATGAGTTTATTCAAAGAGGTATGGACTTTATGAAGTCTCAAAGAACTGATTAAATCATTGAGCCTTTTTCAAAACTACTGCGGAGGATTTGTCAGTGCGCGAAAAACTCGCTCAAATCCTCATTTACCCGAGTAAACTGCGGTTTTCGCTTCCTTTTTCACTTCTGAAAACCCTTCCTTGTTGAGTTTTGAAAAAGGCTCCATTAATATGAATTTCGTAATTGAAAGACGCGGGTAAAAAGATTGAAAACATTAAAAGGCTATTCTTTTTGGGTAGGATTATTGAAAACAAAAAAAATAATGCCAATAGGAAAATACTCAGACAATTCGACTCCGCCGACTGTGGCCCTGCCTGCCTGACCATGATTTCTCGCGAA
>DYOB01000033.1 GCA_020720765.1 Borreliella garinii | reverse complement strand
GGAATTACAGGCCGAAAGAAAAATCCCCATGTCCATGGAAGATTGGGCAAAACGTCTGGATGGGTTTCTGGAGTTTAACGGGAATGAAATATTAACAGGCCAAGGCAAAATTTCTCATGAACAGGCAAAACTGTATGCAGAAACCGAATATGAAAAGTATCGATTGGTACAAGATAAGCTATTCGAGTCAGATTTCGATAAAGAGATAAAAAGAATTAATGGAATAATTGATGACAAATAAAATCACCGAATCCGCCATAGAAACCTTCGCCATTGAACTCCTCGAAAAACAAGGCTACCGCTACATATACGGCCCCGATATCACACCCGACAGTGAAACCCCAGAACGCGCATCTTTTAAAGATGTTCTGCTCCTCGATAAACTGAAAAACGCTGTAGCTCGTATCAACCCAAGCATTCCGGCAGAAGTACGCGTTGACGCTATAAAACAAATAGAGCGGCTTGCCTCACCTGAATTGATTGCCAATAACGAATCCTTTCATAGGATGCTCACCGAAGGTATCAAAGTCAATTATCAGAAAGACGGCAATAACCGTGGTGATTTAGTTTGGCTGCTTGACTGGAACAATCCGGAAAACAATGATTTTGTCGTATTAAACCAATGTACCATCATTGAAAACCACATCAATAAACGGCCCGATGTGATTCTCTTTGTCAACGGATTGCCCCTGGTTGTCATTGAACTGAAAAATCCTGCCGATGAAAACGCGACTATCCATTCAGCTTTCAAACAGATACAGACTTACAAACAGGCTATCCCATCACTCTTCACATACAATGGATTTCTGATAATTTCCGATGGACTGGAAGCAAAATCAGGTTCTATTTCCGCCGGGTTCAGTCGGTTTATGGCCTGGAAAACATCTGATGGCAAAGTTGAAGCGTCACATCTTGTTGGACAGCTTGAAACTCTAATTCGGGGAATGCTCGAAAAGAAAACGTTACTTGATTTGATCCGGCATTTCATTGTCTTTGAAAGGTCAACGAAGTTGACCCCCTCCCTCAATCCCTCCCAGCGGGAGGGAGGTCATTACCGAGCGGGCATGAATTATACTGGGATGATTGAGCAGGTCAGGGAACTTCGAAAAAACCAGACAAAGGCTGAGGAGATTTTCTGGGCCTTGGTAAGATACAAACAATTTCTTGGATTAAAATTCAGAAGACAGCATCAGATTGGTCACTATATCGTAGATTTTTATTGTAATTCAGAAAAAATCATAATTGAATTTGACGGTTCTGTACATGATTTACCGGATCAACGGAAAAAAGATGAAAAAAGAGATAAATACCTGTTGAGCCTGGGTAATAAAATATTAAGATTCAGCAATGAGGAATTACTGGAAAGCCCTGAAAATGTATTAGAAAGAATCGATAATAGTCTCTCTCCCTCTGGGAGAGACGGAAGAGAGGGTGGTATCACGACAGTGACTACCATCAAGAAACTTGCCGCATATCATCAGTATTATGCTGTTAACCGGGCGGTGGAATCAACCCTGCGGGCTTCCGGCTTTTCAAAAAGGGAAGATGTCGATTCTGGCGTGATGCCTCTTAGGGAATCACTGGAAAGCTACGGTCTAACAGGAGTAAAATCACAACCAATTGGAGACAAAAAAGGCGGCGTGGTCTGGCACACCCAGGGCTCAGGCAAGTCCCTTTCCATGGTTTTCTATACTGGGAAAATAGTGCTGGCGATGGATAATCCCACGATTTTAGTCATTACAGACCGTAATGATTTGGATGACCAGCTTTTTGATACCTTTGCCGCTTCAAAACAATTGCTCAGACAAGAACCGATTCAGGCGGACAACCGGGAACAGCTAAAGGATTTGCTTAAAGTTGCTTCCGGCGGTGTTGTTTTTACAACTATCCAGAAATTCCAGCCGGAAGATGGTAATGTCTACGAAAAACTCACTGACCGAAAAAACATAATCGTCATAGCTGATGAAGCTCACCGAACCCAATATGGCTTCAAGGCAAAAACTATAGATGATAAAGATGCTATCGGAAATGTGATAGGAAAGAAGATTGTTTATGGCTTTGCGAAATACATGCGCGATGCCCTGCCAAACGCTACCTATCTCGGTTTTACCGGTACTCCCATTGAAAACACGGACGTGAACACTCCAGCGGTTTTTGGAAACTATGTTGATGTGTATGATATTGCCCAGGCTGTTCATGACGGAGCAACCGTCCGTATCTATTATGAAAGCCGGCTGGCAAAAATCACTTTAAGTGAGGAAGGTAAAAAACTTATCTCATTATTCGATGAGACCCTCACCCAGCCTCTCCCAGAGGGAGAGGAGTATTCCACCCCTTCTTCCTCTGGGAGAAGGGATGGGGATGAGGGATTAGATAGAATTAAAGCCAAGTGGACGCAACTGGAAGCCCTTATCGGGAGTGAAGCCCGAATAAAACAGGTAGCCAAGGATATCATCACCCATTTTGAACAGCGTCAGGAAGTCATGGAAGGCAAGGGAATGATTGTCACCATGTCACGCAGAATTGCCGCTGAATTATACAAAGCAATCATCGACCTTAAACCACATTGGCATAGTGACGATTTGAAAAAGGGTGTTATCAAAGTTGTCATGACTTCGGCTTCCTCTGATGGCCCAGAAATAGCCAAACACTACACGACCAAAGAACAACGCCGGGCGCTGGCAGATAGAATGAAAGATACGGACGAGGAATTAAAATTGGTCATTGTACGTGATATGTGGCTTACAGGCTTCGATGTGCCATCCTTACATACACTCTACATTGATAAACCGATGAAGGGCCATAATCTGATGCAGGCAATCGCTCGGGTTAATCGCGTGTATAAAGACAAAACCGGCGGGTTGATTGTTGATTACCTGGGCATTGCATCAGACTTGAAAACTGCTCTTTCATTCTACTCCGATGCTGGCGGCAAGGGTGATCCTGCAGTTACACAGGAACAAGCCGCAGCCCTTATGCTGGAAAAGCTGGAAATTGTCTCGCAGATGTTCCATGGCTTTAGCTATGATCATTACTTTGATGCTGATACCGGTAAGAAGCTTTCAATTATTCTTTCAGCCGAAGAACATATTCTTGGTCTTGAAAATGGCAAGAAGCGTTTCATTGATGAAGTAACAGCTCTTTCACAGGCATTCTCTATTGCAATACCAAACGATCAGGCGATGGATGCCAAAGATGAGGTTTCTTTTTTCCAAGCCATAAAGGCTCGGCTGGTTAAATTTGATATTACCGGCTCTGGCAAATCAAATGAAGAAATCGAAACTGCCATCAGACAAGTTATCGACAAAGCACTAGTAACAGAAAAAGTCATAGATGTGTTCGATGCGGCAGGTATAAAAAAACCCGACATTTCCATCTTGTCAGAGGACTTCTTGCTTGAAGTCAAAAATATGGAGCATAAGAACATTGCTCTTGAAGTTCTCAAGAAACTCTTGAATGATGAAATAAAAGGTAGAACTAAAAAAAACCTGATTCAAAGCAAAACGCTGATGGAAATGCTTGAAAACTCAATCAAGAAATATCACGCAAAAATATTGACCGCTGCCGAAGTGATTGAAGAACTCATCGAGCTTTCTAAAGAAATACACGAAATGGACAATGAGCCAAAGGCAATGGGCTTGTCAGATTATGAATACGCATTTTATACCGCCATTGCCAACAACGATAGCGCAAAGCAAGTTATGGAAAAAGATAAATTGCGCGAGCTTGCCGTTGTTTTGTATGCGAAGGTTAAAGAAAACGCCTCAATAGACTGGACTATCAAAGAAAGTGTAAAAGCAAAATTGAAAGTTATAGTCAAACGAATATTACGGCAATATGGCTATCCGCCAGATATGCAAATGCTTGCAACAGAAACAGTACTAAAACAGGCTGAATTAATTGCAGAAGAATTGACCCATGATAAATAACGGCGCTGGAGACTCTTTCAAAAGTCAACGAGGAAGGGATTTCAGAAGTGAAAAACGATGCGAAAACCGGAGTTTACTCGGGTAAATGAGGATTTGAGCGAGTTTTTTGCGAACTGATAACCCCTCCGCAGTAGTTTTGAAAGAGGCTCTACAGTTTAAACCACTTTCGAGCACTCGGCACAAACGCCGTGGAAGGTGGTTTCGTGACTTTCCACGATGCATCCCGGGAGGGAAAATTGCCGGAGGTCCATGTGGCATTCATTGACCTCGTAAACTCGGTTGCAGTCCCGGCAATGAAAATGGTGGTGGTGGTCCCGGCGGAAGGGTTCATAGAGAGTGCCTATGCAGCTGATCTCCACTGGTTGGATGAGCTCCTCGGTGATGAATTCCTTAAGTGCCCTGTAAATGGTTGCTATGCTTAAGGAGGAGAGTTCGGATTGGGACAGGCTGAGGACTTCTTGAGGTGTGAGGGGCCGGTTTTCGGTTTCAAAAACCTTCAGGATAATGCTTCGCTGCCGGGTATTTCTTTGCATTGTCTATCCTTAAAAAATTTAAAAATCCATGAGGCTCCGAAAAAAACAGTCGCCGTGAGAACGATGCTTGCACCGCTTGAAATGTTGGCGTAGAACGATAAATATAAACCGATGATTCCGGACAGGATACTTATCACCGAGGAGAGTAACATCATCTTACCAAGTTTTTTAGTCAGGAGGGAGGCCGCAGCGGGTGGTGTAATTAAGAGCGCCGAGGTCAAGACAACCCCCGCGGCTTGGATGCCCATGGTGACAGCCATTGCCAAGAGGAGAAGCAACAGTGTCCGGATAAAGGCCGGACTCAGTCCGAGGGTGGCTGAATGGACAGGGTCCACGGTGGTCCATTCGAGTTCTTTTTGAATTAATAGCAGTATGGCAAGGATGATAAAAGTCACAACGGCTATTCCGAGGAGGTGAAAATCTGAGACACCGAGGATGTTTCCGAAGAGGATGTGGTTGAAATCCCTGAAGCTCCTCACCGTGCTGATCATAAGGATTCCCAGGGCGAACATACCGGTGAAGACCACTCCGATGGCGGTGTCTTCCCTGATGGTTTTATTGCGGGTGAACCAGCTGATTCCCAAACTTGTCAGAATTCCGGCGACCAAGGCTCCGAGAAAGAGATTCCAACCCAAGAGGTAAGCGGAGACGACTCCTGGTAAGGCGGTGTGCGCCAGGGCGTCTCCGATAAAGGCCATCCTTCTGAGAACCACGTAGGCGCCGAGTATCGAGCTGGTGAGTGCTATCATCGTAAGAGCGAAGAGCGCCGAGCGCATAAAACCGTAGGTAAATGGTTCGAGGAGGAATTCTATCATAGCGGTACTCCAAAGGCTTCTTTTCCAACTTTTAGAGCCGAGGTGTTGCCGTGGTGCGGTCGGATTTCCCTGCCGGAGTTCATAAAAAGTATCCCGTCAAACTCGTTTTCAAGACGGTCGACGTCGTGGGTGGCGGTGACGACGGTTTTCCCCAAGGACTTTTGCCGGGCCAGAACCTTATCCATGATTTCGACGGTTTGCGCGTCTATGGCGTTGAGGGGTTCGTCGAGCAGGAGAATGGCCGACTCTTGGATGAGGCATCTGGCAAGCAAGGTCCGTTGCTGCTGGCCGCCGCTGAGTTCGCTGATCTGGCGGTCCTGGAGACCTTGAAGTCCAAGCTCCTCGATGATGGTGTCCACCTTTTTCCAGTCTTCTTTTCCAGGGGATTTGAACCAGCCTAGGTGGACGTAACGGCCAGTAACAACGAGTTTTCGCAGACTCATGGGAAAATCCCAGTCGAGTTCCGAACGTTGGGGCAAGTAGGCTATGCGGTGGAAGCAGGCCCCTCTTTCCTGGCCTAGAACCCGGTAAGTGCCGGCCCCTGGTGCGAGAAGACCGGCAAGTGTTTTCAGCAAAGTTGATTTACCCGCACCATTGGAACCCACAAGGGCCACGGAGGAACCCCTGGGTACGCGGAGCCAAATATCATCGATGGTTTTTTGGCGGGAACCCGGGTAAGAGGCCGAAAGTGCTTCGACCTCCAGTGCGGGTGCGGTGGAAACCTCCGCGTGAACGAAATGTTTGGTGTAGGGTAAAATGCTATTCTCCCTTCAGAGCCTTTGCGATAGTCAGGGCATTATAACGCATCATGCCTAAATAGGTCTCGCCCGGCGTGTCGGGCTGACCAAGGGCACCTGTGTAAAGACTCGGAGCCGCTGAAAGCCCCGCTTCCTTTGCTATCTGCTCCGCTATGGGGTTCTTGCTGATATTCTCGTCAAAAATCGCCATGATATTCTGGGCTCTGATGGTGTCGACAAGGGCTGCCATTTCACGGGCGCTGGGGTCCCCGCCTTCGGTGGTGATGGAAGAAAGAACGCTTGCAGTCTGTTCTAATCCGTATTCGGCGGCAAAGTATCCGAAAGCCCTATGCGCTACGACGAGCTTTCTGTTTGCTTCGGGTACGCTTGACATAACGGCTCTGATTTCGGCGTCCAACTTGTCGAGTTCGGTGGTATAGTCAGCGGCGTTTGAAGTGAAAAGGTCCTTTCCTTCCGGGTTCATGGCAATGAGTTTATCGCGTATGGCATTCACCATGCTTTTAGCCTGCACGGGACTCATCCATACGTGTGGGTCGAATTCCCCATGTTCATGATCTTCACCTTCATGGTCTTCCTCGTGGTCCTCCTCATGGGCGGATTTAATCAAGGCTACCGAGGCGCTGAGTTCGAGAATTTCCGCTTGGGTTTTAGAGGATTCCAAGATGCCGTGGAGCCAATCGTGTTCCAGTCCCTGGCCGAAGAGAACCACTAAAGATGCTGAACCCAGGGTGATAACATCCTGGGGAGCGGGTTCATAACTGTGAGAATCCCCGTCACGGCCTACCAGGCTCACGACGGTGAAGCGGTTTCCAGCAACGATGCTTGTCCAGTCCTGGATGATGCTCGTTGTTGTCACGATGGTTTTTTCAGTGGAAACTGAAGCCTGTTGACAGCCCATCACGGCCAGGGCCGCGAGTAGAAAAAAAAATTTGCGCATAAAAAGCCTCCTTTATTGCGAATGATTTATCATTAACAATAAGTCGGGGCTTGTCAAGACGGTTAGGAGCCGCGCTGTGATCCCCGGAAGATTTTCTGGTTCACACCGGTGCTTCCCCTTGCGCCGCGCTCGTGGGGTTTAATGACTTCGGAGGCTGGTTTCAGTTTTGCTTCATCGGCGTCTTTTTTATCCTGCTCTTCCTTGGCTAAACGCGCAGCTTCACGGTCCTTTTCCATACAGCAGAACTTGTATTTTTTACCGCTCCCGCAGGCGCAAAGTGCATAGGGATCTTGAATTGCCATGATTGCCTCCTAGATGAGTATAGGCTACCGGAGCCTGAAAGTCAAAGTGAGAGGTAGGAACCTAAAACGAGTTCCTCGTCAGCGGCATACCGATTGGTACACCCTCTCCGAGACTTGATACTCTATGCCCTTCGATCAAAAACTGTACCTTTTTTATATTGGGAAAGGACGTTGTAGTATAAATAATCTGTCTCAACTGAGCCTGGTACCCTTCAACCCCGAGCGTGTTGAATTGGAATTCATCCGAAAAGTCCAGAGTAGCGGTTTCACCGGACACACGGGCGACTTTGAGCCTGGTTCCCTCGGGAATAAGACTCAGGATGTTTTTACTCAATTCTTCAGGAGTGGGGCCGGCGAGCAGGGCCTGGATGGCTGCTGTCAGTGGGCTATTTCCAGGGTTCAAACCTCGGGTAGTTTCAACGATGTCGATAGCCCCATCGTTCTGGGCATGAACAAAATACACTGTAAAGGCGGATTTATTGTCCCCTGTTTCAAGGGGTGTCTCAACCTGGGCCTCGGGAGCGGTTGCTGTTTCATCAGCGTCTTCATTAATTTCGTCGAGGAGGGGCTGTAGGTCCGGTCCAAAGGTATTTCCCGTAATAAGAGGAGTGTTTCCTTCCGCCGGAGGCGCCTCGACCACGACGCTCGGGGGCTGTTCAACGATGATATCCGAAGCGGCGCTCGAGTTCAGAAACCCTATTGATACCAAAAATTGGTCGATAAGGGGTTTGTTGGAAAGTACGATAACCCCGGCAAAAAGGATAACGGCTCCCCAGAGCAGAATCCAGGTAGGAACCTTAGGATTTGTTTTTGGTGAACGTGATTGATTTGACACCATGGCAAAGGTAGCGTAAACTAAAACCGTGATAGAAATCAAGGGAATCTCCGCCTCCCCGGGCATAGCAATAGGAAAGGTATATCTCTTTACGGAGGCAGAGCAGAAGGTTCCCGAATACTCCATCCTGGATAGCGAGGTCTATCATGAGATGGACAGGTACAAAAAGGCAGTTTCACGGTCTATTCATGACCTGGAGGGCCAGAAAACCAACGCAGGAAAGGAACAGTCTTACCTTGAGACCCATATCCTTATGCTCCAAGATCCAGAAGTTCACGCAAAAATTGAACATAAACTCACGAGGAATAAAAAGAATGTCGAAAGTGTACTCTCTGAAGTCATCGGAGAACTGATATTCCAACTCGAATCGCTTGAGGACCTCTACCTTCGGGAGCGGGTTCTCGATGTAAAGGATGTGAGCCGGCGAATTTTAGGCCACCTCCTAAAAACCGAGGATATTGGTATAAAACAATTGCGGGAAGAAGTGATTTTGGTCTGCCATAACCTGATGCCTTCGGATGCGGTGGCCATGGATAAAACCAAGGTTCTCGGGATAGCCCTGGATGCAGGCGGTCGAACCACTCATACCGCTATTCTAGCCAGATCCTACGAGATTCCCGCCGTTCTAGGAACAGGAAGAATTACAAAGGCCGTAAAAGACGGTGATATGCTTATTGTCGACGGCGTAGCGGGCTTAGTCATCGTAAACCCTGATCCCGATACTTTACGAAAATATGCGGCTTTAAAGGCAGAATATCAGGCGGGTCAAAACGAACTCCAGCATATTTCACACGTACCCTGCGTAACAAAAGACGGTCATTTTATTCAGTTGAAGGCAAATATTGAAAACCCCTCAGAGGTAGCGAGTGTCTTGCTTCATGGTGCGGAAGGAATCGGTCTTTACAGGTCGGAATTTCTCTATATCCAGCATGGGGTCGATGTCAGCGAGGATGTCCAGTTTGAAGCTTATAAAACCGTTCTTGAAGGCATGGGTGAAAAACCCGTAACTATAAGGACCTTGGATCTGGGTGGGGATAAACTATCAACAGACTGGTCCGGTCCCCGCGAAGCCAACCCCATACTCGGTTGGCGCGCCATTCGGTTCTGTCTGAGCAGACTGGACGTCTTTAGAAAACAACTGCGCGCACTACTCCGCTCATCTGTCTATGGGAATTTGAGGATTATGTTCCCTTTAATATCGAGTGTGAACGAATTCCAGCAAGCTTTGGACTTTTACACCGAGGTTCAGGAAGAATTGCGCAGAGAAGGAATCCCATTCCGCGACAAAATCCCCCTCGGGACGATGATTGAGGTACCCAGTGCAGTGATGGTTGCGGACCACCTTGCTAAAATGGCCGACTTCTTCTCTATAGGAACAAACGACCTTATACAGTATACTCTGGCGGTCGACCGGGGAAACGAGAAAATCGCGGATTTCTATGATCCCTACCATCCGGGTGTCCTGAGGATGATCGAGAAGACGGTCCAGGCAGCGAAAATGGAAGGAATTTCTGTCAGTGTTTGCGGAGAAATGGCGGGTGACCCCTCGATGTCTCTGATATTATTAGGTTTAGGAATCGAGGAGTTCAGCATGAGTCCGATCGTGATACCACAGGTGAAAAATTGTTTGAGGAGTTTTGATTTATTTGAATCCATAAAGGTTGTCAACGAGGTTCTAAAACTCCCGACGAGCAAGCAAGTCTCCCAATACGTTACGGAGAATGGACCTGGTATTTGTTTTGACCCCAGCTGATGCCCCTCGTATAGTCCTTGCCGGACGCCCCAATGTTGGAAAAAGCTCGCTTTTTAATAGGTTGCTCAGGAAAAGGCGGAGTATTACCGATGAAAGTCCGGGCGTCACTCGCGATCCCGTCAGCGCAGACTGGGACCTGGGCGGTTTCCCTTGTGTACTTGTCGATACCGGCGGGTTCCGGCTTGAAGGCGGCGCCCTCGACGTGATGGTAAAGGAGAGGGCTCTCAGGGAACTTGATACAGCCCAGGTGATTCTCCTTGTTCTATCCGTGACGGATTGGACGCCAGAGGACGAAGAATTTGTCCAACTCCTTCGGCCCCGCGCTTCCAAGGTGATCACTGTAGTCAATAAATCCGACAATTCTGAAAAAGAGAACGAAGCCTATAATTATGCAAGTCTAGGGTTCGCTCCAGTCATTCCTATAAGCGCCATCCACTCACGGCGGATCGAAGAACTCGAGGAGGAAATCCTCCGGAGGATTCGCGAAGCCCCCAAGGCAAACCCCGCACCCAAAAATCTGTTGAGGCTTGCCATCCTGGGAAAACCCAACGCAGGAAAAAGCACCCTGGTAAATGCGCTTGCGAAAAAAGATATCAGCCTTGTCAGCCCCATTCCGGGGACGACGCGAGACACCATTGAAGCCAGGTTTATGTTTGAAGACCAGGAAATGGAGATCATCGATACTGCGGGTATTAGACGCAGGAAAAAGGTTAACGAGGACGTTGAGTATTATTCGGTCAACCGCGCTATCAACTCCATTAAAACCGCCGATGTCGTGATTCTTGTGGTCAGCGCCCCCGAGGGTTTATCGGACCAGGATAAGAAAATCGCAGCGCTCGTGGTAAAAGAGGGAAAAGGTGTGATTCTCGCACTGAATAAGTGGGATTTACTCGAAAAACAGGGCAATCAAGTCAACGCAGTAAAAGACAGGATCCGTTTCCTATTTCCCGCGCTTGATTTTGCTCCCATAGTCCCGATGAGCGCCGCCTGCTCCGAAGGTCTGGATGTTCTTTTGAAAACTGCAAAACGCATCCACCGCCAGCTGAACAGGACTGTAGAGACTAGCAAGATCAACCAGCTTCTCGCGGCCTGGGTGGAAAATGTTCCGCCGCCCCATGTTAAAGGGCGCATTCTTAAAGTTAAGTATTTAACCCAGGTTTCCCAATCCCCGATACGCTTTGTTTTATTTGTGAACCGCCCCGAAGATTTTCCCGGCAGTTACGGCGAATATATCAAAAACCGAATACGGAAAGACCTCGGTTTTAAAGAGATTCCCATGGAACTGCAAATTCGGGGCTCATCGTCCGATAAATAAAAGGTGAGTGTGAGAATTTTCTTCATTTTCCATCTCTTTTTTCTTGCCCTTTCCACAGTTGGGGCTCAAACAAGTATGCCGCTTCCTCCCGAACACGACCGCAGAAGGGTGGAAAAACTCGAGATCATGCTTGCGCCTATAAACCGGCTTCCAGTGAACTATAGCGAAGTCTTGCCTCCGCAAAGGCCTTCGGACCCCACGCATCTTCTGGAATTTGTGAGGGATGGAGACAACGACTACACCTTCACCTGGATACCTCGGGGTCCCAGGGGTTACGATCCGACCCTTGCTGGTACCTGGATTATAACCTTTTCCCGGGACTTGGGCAGGATGAAAAATGTTAAAATTTTTCTGGGAAGCAGTCCTTTTTCCTATATGCTTTTAACCCCCGAGAGATCGGTTTACCGTGCCGAGGTATTTCTGGAAGGAGAACGCATAGCTTCTCGGGTGCCTATCCTGATGGAAACTTCGACTCTTTTAACAGCGCCTCTTTCAGAAATTGTTGCAATGACCGAGAAACTTGTCGCGTGGAATATTGTCTTTCCCGACGACGGTGGTCAAGGAAGAAATTCCATGGAAATGGCAATTCAGGCAGGAAGAATTCTGGGCAGGGGTTTTCCCGAAGCCCCTGATGGTGCGCTGGATGAAAGGGGCGTTTGGCGGAAGATTGCCACTGGCGATATTCTCAGGTCGCCAGGATTTAACTGTTCGGGGCTGACAAAGTGGTTTACCGATGCGGTTTTCTACGCCCACGCCCGGCGTTTTTTACCTCTTGATGAAAGACTTCTTGAAAAGCCCTTCGAAGTCAGGGGAAATGCTTATTCGCATTCCCTGGAAGACACCCGGGACCCGTTTTTTGGCCTTGACTGGACCAGGGCCCTGGCGCGCGAGGTCCGGAGGGTGGAGATCGGCGGCGAGCCCAACTGGACAGACGGGGATGTAAACGATTATCCTTTCGTGCGTTACGTCCCCAACCGCGGCTATCCGCTGCAGAAACTCGCTCCTATAGCAGCTTGGTTATCCGTTGCGAGACCCGCAAAACTTTTTCTTCTTTCGGTCAATGGCGACTTTCAGCCGACACCCTCAGATCCAGTCTTGCTTCAACACAGGCATACTGCCGTACTACTTGTTTGGTCAGAAAGTGGAAGGACAGTATCCGCCGTCTTTGAAACTGATGGCACAGCGGCCAGGCAGACTAGCTTGGATTCCTTATCAGTAAGGTTCCCTGACCACTATGTCCATATCGTGGAGGTGCCTCTTGTCCCTAGATTCCGTTTCCCTGCTTTGCCCCTTGAGCGTTAGGCCCAATAGTTTTATACTGAAAATCGTGAAATCTTGTTTATTTATGGCTTTTGTTTTTATTGCGGCCCCTGTGTTTTCCCATCCCCACATCTGGGTGGACTCGGGTCTGGAGCTCGTAGTCGAGGGGAATACTGTGAAGGGTTTCTGGGCAGAATGGACCTTTGACGACATGATGACTGCCATGGTCCTCGCCGACGCCCCTGCAGGTGCAAACGGAAGGTTTTCAGACGCAAGTACTAGAAAAATACGCGATGGTTATTTTCAAAACCTGGCGAACTATCAATACTTTTGTTATATCTGGCAGGATGACAGGGTCATTCCCATTACAACAGTTTCTGCATTTGAAACACGGCTCAGCGGGGGCAAGCTCTATTACAGATTCTTTATTCCTATAAACCGTACAATTCCCACCTCTGGAACCGTGATAAGAATTTCCATGTACGACGAAACTTATTACACCGATTTGGGGTTCAGGAGGGTCCAGCCCATCAGGGTGACGGGGGCCGGTCCCGGACGGTTTCGGTTCAGCCTTATCCAAAATCCCTCCCGGGCCTATTTTGGAGAGCAGATTTACCCCGAAGAAGCCGTCATCACCCTTACTGGAAGCCCTTGAATAAGCTCGTTTACCTTATTACTATTCTTTCATGGAACAAAAACGTATTCTCACCGGGGACAGGCCCACGGGACGCCTTCATCTTGGACACTACGTCGGTTCCATAGCGAACCGGGTAAGGCTGCAGGAACAGTACCAATGCTTTTTTATCATAGCAGACCTTCACATGCTGACCACGAAACCCGATAAGGCAAGCATAGAAGAAATCGCCGACAACGCCAGGGATATGACGCTCGACTACCTTTCATGCGGCATAGACCCTGAGAAATCCCAGATCTTCCTTCAGAGCGCCGTTATGGAAACCTACGAACTCAACCTGATTTTTGAAAATATGATCACGGTACCCAGGCTGACCAGGACCCCGAGTTTAAAGGAAATGGCGCATAACGCCCATCTCGAGGAGATGCCCTTCGGTCTTCTGGGGTACCCCGTCCTTCAAGCTGCGGATATTCTCTTACCCAGGGCTAACCTTGTACCAGTGGGTAAGGATAACGTGGCCCACGTGGAGATCACCAGGGAGATAGCTAAGCGTTTTAACTTTCTCTACGGTGATGTTTTTCCCATCCCTGATGTGCTTGTAGGTGAAGTTCCGACACTTGTGGGGACCGACGGCCAGGCTAAAATGAGCAAGAGTCTTGGCAATGCCATCCTTTTAAGCGATGACGCCAAGAGTGTCGAGAAAAAGGTCCGTTCGATGTACACAGATCCTAAGCGTACAAGCGCCGACATTCCCGGCACGGTTGAAGGAAATCCCGTATTTATCTACCACGACATTTTTAATACTGATAAAGCTGAGGTGGAAGACCTGAAGGAACGTTATCGACAGGGAAAGGTCGGAGACGTGGAGGTTAAGGATAAACTTGCGAAAGCCTTGAACTCCTTCCTGGAGCCTATCAGGCAGAGACGTAATGAGTTCGAGTCCCGCAAAGGGTATATCGATGAGGTTTTATACAACGGTACCAATGCCCTGCGGGAAACCGCCAGGGAAACGATGAAGGAAGTACGTAAAGCCATGGGGCTGTCTTCAGCTTGGAACAGAATCAGCAGAAAGGCAGAAGAGACCCAGAAAGCAAGGGAGAAAGCCTGAACATGAGACGCCGGCTTGAAGCAGTTATCTTTGATCTTGATGGGACCATTGTCGACAGTGAACCGCTATGGTTTGAAAGCGACACACAGTTTACAAAAAATTTGGGAATACTGTTCAACCAGGAAGAATGGAATGGCTTTATCGGAATGGGCGGGCGGGCTTTTGCGGCGCTAGTCAAAGAAAGGCTAAACCTCGGAGAAACTTTAGACGAACTGGCGGAGAAAAAAGACGACGCTTATCTCGACACCGCAAAAGGGCGGATCAAAGCATTTCCCGAAATAGTGAAGTTAATCAAGGCTTTGCGCCTTCAGGGGATGAATCTCGCTGTAGCAAGCGGTTCCAGCAGAAGGGTCATTGAGGCGACGTTAGACTCAATAAGCTTACGTCCGGTGTTTTCAGTCATCCTCAGCGCAGATGACGTTCCCCGGGGCAAACCCTTTCCAGATATTTTTCTTGAGGCTGCTGCTAGGCTGGGAGTTGAGCCTGGAAACTGTCTTGTAATGGAAGATTCGGAGAGAGGCATTCAAGCTGCCCTTGATGCAGGCATGGCCTGTGTCGCGGTGCCGACCCACCCGGTGAAGGATCTTAAGTTGTTGGAAAAGTCCAACCTAGCGTTTCTCGGTGAAAACAAGTTCAACGCCGAGAAAGTGTTTGAATGGATGGACCAGACTTATTGTATATGCGAGGAATGCGAATTCTACAGTGAAGGCCGTTGTGAAGAGAAGGATTAAAAAATCTTTTTAAGCATGCCTGTCAGCCAGTTCATAAGGAACTCTTCGTGAAAGGGGGTGTTCCCTTGGATATCGGCCATAATCCTGAAAACAGGTTCTGTTCCGCTTCCCCTCATCCAGAGAAAGCCTACACTTTTCCCTGCTTTATCTTTAAGTGAAATCTTTAGACCCCCGCTCTCTTTTCCACTTCGGAAAGGAGGTCCGTAACCCCGTTTTTCTTCGGGGCCTTCATAATTGATTTCTTCCCAGGCGTAGACACCCAGTTCCTGGGCGAGAAAAGCTTTCTGGTCGTTCCATCCGTGCGTTATAAAAAGTGTTTCGAAAAGAGCTTTAACCCTGCTTTGTGGAAGCGGGGGAATATTGAGCAACGCACGGGGAGAGCCGACCGGGGTGGTTGTGAAAGCCGGCAATGATGAAAGGATGAGACTCAGGGTTATGGGCGACGGGAAAACTGTCATCAAACCCGCTCTTTCACAATAGATTTTAAAAAGTTGTGGTTGGTAGAGAAGTTTGAGCAGGGATGCCAAGGTACTCAAGGGGTCGCGGACCGTCCCAGGGTAGGTAATATTGCCGCCATTGCTACCTTCTCCGAGGATCCTGATATACCAGCCTTCTTCACGGAGTTGGTCTGCCAGGCTGATGACATTTGCCTCGCCGACTTCAGCCCTGAAAACAGGCACCCGGAAAATTTCGGCCAAGCGGTCTATGCGCAGACTTGTGGGATCGTTCACGACGACGGCGACCCGCTGGTCGGGAAATCCTTCTTCGTCATAGGTGAGCTGACCCGAATAAACGAGTCCGCAAAGTTCAGATAGAACACAAAGCGAGAAAATTTCTTGGGATTCCAAGGTGCGTACAGTACCGTTCAGACCGTCGGCGGTGACAATATTGCCCCTATCGCCGTCGCAGTCGGGCACGTAGCCCAAAAGAAAACCTTTTGAGACGCGTGAGGAGAGTTCTCTGGCACAATCGTTCAATGCTTCGCCTTCCGGTAGGATTTCATGGACGAAGGCGCCGGGTTTATCGTTAAAAAAGTAGGTTTTGATGCCCAGCTGCGTCAATATTTCTTTATCAATACTGACACTGCGGGCGCTTCCGTTCATGTCGCAGACTATTCCTATTCCGGTCGCCTTTAATTCAGTTTTTAAGAGTTTCAAGGGTGTCTCAATTTGTTCGGAGGTTTTAACCCCATCCACAATACTGTGAAAAATCTTTTCGTAATCGTCCATGCTCTGGTTGCGGAAAAAAGGGATTTCCTTATAAATTCTGACAATATGGTCAAGGTTCTGCCTTTCCAATTGTGCCAAGATTTGATTTTGGAGTTTGATATTTTTACTTAGGGCCCGGAACTGTTCGATCAGAGTTAAGGCGTACTGGGGGTGGAGAACTTTCCCGTCACCGAACCCGAACTTGAAACCGTTGTGGCCTTTCGGATTGTGGCTTGCTGTGATGTAAGCGAAACCCGAGACCGATTCCTGCAACTGAACGTGGGCTGTGAGTTGGGGTATGGGTAAAACCCCGAGAAACCGTACTAGAACACCCGCAGCTGTAATTCCCCTTATCATGGCTTCGGCAAGCAGTGGACTCGTGGGCCTGCTGTCTGTGCTTACTGCGATTTCGCCTAGTTTCCCTACGGTATGCTCTTTCAAGGTTTGGGCAAAAAGCCAACCTGCACCGGCTGTCATCTGAAGATCGTGTACGGAAAGTGTGGTTGAATCTGAGTTTTCACTTTCTGAAAAAACCTTTCTCCAGCCGCTGGGACTGAGAATCATTTTTTCAAGGGCCTGGCACCATCCGCCCGGTAGTGGGGCGGAAAAAACGCGGGGTGGAATTTTAGGTTTTCGGGGTGCCCCCCGCCAGGAATCTGTCATGTATCTGCCTATGCCGCCAATGAGAATCGAACTCATGACACAAGGATTTTCAGTCCTTTGCTCTACCGACTGAGCTACAGCGGCGTAAGAGAGACTTTACCCGTCGAAAGAAAGATTGTCAAGAGAAGTTGGCGAAAAACTTAAATCCGCTTACAATGAAGGGGTGGATAATACAAAAAGAGGAATTGACGCCTATAAAAAGGCAAACTCAGACCCCGCTCCAGCCGTTACAACCCCTAAGTTTTCCCAATTTGAAAAAGTAGTAGAACCTCCGGCGGCCCCGATTACCCCTAAAGCAGAAAACAATTCCCCTGAACACGGTCTGTTATCCTCCGGAAAGCTCAGAGGTGAGGGTAGTTTGAGAAAGGTTGCCAAATTTCTCCTGCTTTTAGGGAAGGATGAAGCGGCAAAGGTTTTGAAACACCTGCCTCCGGAAGAGGTTCAGGCTTTAACCCGTGCTATCCAGAAACTCCCTGGTGTGGAAAGGGTTGAAGCCGAGGCCCTTCTGAAGGAGTTTGGTTACATGGCAGCCAAGGTCCCCGAGCTGTCAAAAGGCGGAAAAAAGGCAGCGGCGGACATTCTTGAAAAGGCTTTTGGCGCTGAGAAAGCTAAAAAAATGATGGAAAAGGCAGTCCCCGGGGTGAGGAAAAAACCTTTCGACTTTTTAAGCGACTACCAGGCCCATCAGCTAAAACTCATCCTCGGCGGTGAATCTGTTCTCGTGATCACTATGGTCCTTCCGCACCTTGAACCTCAGGTCGCAGCCTCGTACGTCCAGGGCCTGTCGGAGGAACAAAAGGTGAGCGTCATCCACCGGATGGCTAAGATGGAACGGATCAGCAGGGACGTTATCCAGAAAGTCGAAGAAGCGATAAAAGAGAAGGCTAAGGCTATTTCCATGGATGAAACCACAGAGATGGACGGCAAGGCAAGGCTGGGCGATATTTTAAAATTCCTGAGTCCCATGGATTCTGAAGTTCTGCTTTCCGAACTTGAAGACTCGGACCCGGATTTGGCAAGGACTCTGAGAAACAGACTTTTCACCCAGGAAAGGATCCTTCAAATCCGCGACTTGGATCTGGAAATTTTTATGCGGAACGTGGAGGATGAAGACATTGCCCTCTTGGTTCAAGCCCTCCCCCCGGAAAGCGGTGAGAAAATTTTAAAAAATATCAGCGAAAGAAGAAGGCTTTTGGTCAACGAAGAAATTCAGCTTTCAGGCCCCGCCTCAAAAATCGAAAGCCAGGCAGCGCTCAGAGAATTTCTTGTAAAAATCCGTGAAGCCCTCAAGGATGGAGAAATGCGCTATTTAGAAGAGGATGAAGATTATGTCTAACTCAAAATATAAAGTCGGGGTTGCCTACCTACTCTGGTTTGTCGGTGGTTTTGGTACCCTAGGGTTTCACCGTATGTATTTAAACAAGGTGGGTACGGGAGTTCTCTGGTTTTTCACAGGGGGTCTTTTCCTAGTTGGAGCCGTACATGACTTTATAACTTTAACCAAGCAGGTGAGGATGGCAAACGCATGGGAGGCTGGATACCGCTACGAAGATTTCGATCCGCCAGTACCTAGTGAAACCCTTGAAAAGGCTATTCTGAGAACGGCGATGCGCCATAAGGGGAGGGTGACCCCGGCTCTCGTCGCAGCAGATACCAACTATTCCATGGATATCGTTAAAAATGAACTCGAAAAGTTTCTCAAGAGCCGCCACGCTGAAATCAAAGTGAGCAAGACAGGGGTTGTCGTGTACTATTTCCAGGATTTTGACGACGGGAGTTTAACAGAGTTGGAAGGGTTTTAATAACACAATGATTGAGCCTCTTTCAAAATTCAACGAGGATGGGGTTTCAGAAGTGAAAAACGATGCGAAAACCGGAGTTTACTCAAGTAAATGAGGATTTGAACGAGTTTTTTGCGAACTGATAACCCCTCCGCAGTAAGTTTGAAAGTGGCTCGATTGATTTTCCCTTGTTTCTTATCTATGATGCGAGGATGAAAGCCAGCGACCTCAGAAAAAAATATGTTGAATTCTTTGTCTCTAAGGGGCATGCGGAAATCAGCGGCAAAAGCCTAATTCCTGAAAATGATCCCACAGTACTTTTTAATACAGCCGGAATGCAACCATTGGTACCCTACCTCCTCGGCGAGAAACACCCTTTAGGGACCCGACTGGCAGACGTACAAAAATGCGTCCGCACAGGGGATATCGAGAGTGTCGGTGATCACAGCCACCTGACTTTTTTCGAAATGCTTGGCAACTGGAGCCTCGGAGATTATTTCAAACAAGAAGCAATCACGTGGTCATACGAGTTTCTGACAAGTAAGAACTGGCTGGGCATCGACCCCTCAAAACTCTGGGTGACGGTATTTTCCGGTGAAGAAGGCATTCCGCGGGACGAAGAGAGCGCTACCATTTGGACCACTCTAGGCATACCGGGGAACCGCATCAGCTACCTCAGCCGCGAGCACAACTGGTGGGGGCCGGCCGGGACCACGGGGCCGTGTGGACCAGATACCGAGATGTTTTATGACACAGGCCGTGATTGCCCGAAGGGGGAAGCCTGCGAAGGACCATCCTGCGGCTGTGGAAAATGGCTGGAGATCTGGAACGATGTTTTTATGCAGTACAATAAACTTGCCGACGGAACGTATTCACCTTTAGCAAAACCGAATGTGGACACGGGCATGGGGGTGGAACGGACCTCCACCATCCTTCAAGGTAAAAAGAGTGTCTATGAAACCGAACTCTTCCAGCCCATTCTAAAAGTCTTGGGTGAACTCAGCGGCGACACCTACGGCAACGACCCGGCTCGGGATACGAGCATGCGGATCATCTGCGACCATGTGAAGACAGCGTGTTTCATCCTGGGGGACGACCTAGGGGTACAGCCTTCAAACCTGGGACAGGGTTATGTCCTCAGAAGACTAATCCGGAGGGCCGTCAGGCACGGAAGGAAACTCGGACTCAACGAAAACTTTCTCAAGGTGCCAGCCGCGGCGATTCTGGAAATCTACAAGGATATCTACCCCGAGGTTTCCAACAGGAAGGAAATGATTTTTGAAGAGCTTACCCGTGAAGAGGAACGTTTTTTAAAAACCCTCGAACACGGTGAGAAAGAGTTTGAAAAAATTCTCCCCGGACTACTAAAAAATCCCAAGAAAGAACTTTCCGGCAGGCTGGCGTTTAAACTCTACGATACCTACGGTTTCCCGATTGAGATAACCGAAGAACTGGCGCAGGAAAATGGTTTGACCATAGACCGCCCGGGCTTCGATGAAGCCTTCTTAAAGCACCAGGAAGTCTCGAAAGCCGGAGCGGATAAAACCTTTAAGGGCGGACTTGCTGACCATAGCGAAATGACGACTCGCCTCCACACCGCGACCCACCTCCTCCATAAGGCCCTTCAGATGGTCCTCGGTGCCAACGCCCGCCAGAAGGGCAGCAACATCACCCCCGAGAGGCTTCGTTTCGACTTTAGCCACACGGCAAAGATGACCGACGAAGAGGTGAAAAAAGTTGAGGACATAGTCAACGAACAGATTCAGAATTCACACGAGGTAAGTTTTTCTGTGATGAATATCAACGAAGCGAAAGGATTGGGGGCGATGGCCCTTTTCGGGGATAAATACGAGGATTCGGTAAAAGTTTATCGCATAGGTGATTTCTCCATGGAAGTCTGCGGAGGACCCCACGTCACTAACACAAAAGAACTCGGCCATTTCAAGATTCAAAAAGAAGAGGCGAGTTCTGCGGGTGTGCGGCGAATCAGGGCGGTGTTGGAGTAAATGTATTAATTATTAGATCAACCAAGGGATTCATCAGCGGGGACTCGTCGTCGGTGATACCGTTTTCCGTGATAAAATCCTGGCGTTCTTTTTCAAAAAATGAAAACAGGAGTCTCCGGCGCGCAAGGGGATTTTTCCCCCGCGTCACCATGTGGATTATGGAGTTCATTTCGGACTTGTTAAACATCTTTCGGACCTTATCCACCTGGATCACAAAACTCGATCCGCCCAGAATATCGAGTTTCATTTCAGGGAGGGGGCCCTGTTTAGTTTTCCTTCCCCGTGCGGGTTTCGCTTTGGGTTGTCCGGATTGAGCCGATTTTTCAGAGATCATTTGAACTCGGACCGTCAGTTCGGAACCTGATTTTTCATCCTGCTGGATGACAAGGTGCCATTCTCCGGTTTTATCGGGACGAAGCCGTGCCGGGCTCACCTCGCAAGGGCCTCCAAAAGCCGAGAACTCCTCGTATTTCAAATAGGCGTTATAATTTTTAAGGTCCATGAGGTAGACTTCAGCCTTCTGGTCCAAATGGACCTCACAGACTGTTTCAGGACCAGCCTCGAAGGTTTTATGAAGATGAAGCGGGGCTGATTCGTTCATAGATGAAATATACTACTTTCCCCTTGAATCCGCCACAGGTTTTTGATAGAATTATTTAGAGGGCTCTTAGCTCAGTTGGTTAGAGCGCCTGCTTCACACGCAGGAGGTCACTGGTTCGAATCCAGTAGAGCCCATGAATAAATCATTTCCATAAAATGAATTAAGTCTACCGCCTTCGGGCGGTTTTCTTTTTTTGTTGTTACTGCCACCAGATTGCCACCAAAATAAAAAAGGTGTCTTGACCTGGAAAACGTTCGGGTGTAGGCTTTTTCGGTCGAGAGGATAAAAATGAGGTCAGATTTACGGCTACGTCGTCGGCAGCCTTATTGGGTTTTCAAGAGGAAAATTTCTCCTTTCTGGTATGCAAAGGTGGCAACTTCTACAGGGTACGTCTACCGATCCACGGGGGAAAAGCTCAAATACAAGGCTATCGAAAGAGTAGAAACCTGGCTACATGGCGACCTGGTCAAGGCGGAAGGAGTCACCGCTCCTTTCAAGAGGATAAGAAGCTCCTGGTTATAGTTTGTGCTGAGATGCTCCGACATGGGCACTTGAAGGAGAATCCAGCGCCGGCCGCCCGTTTACCCGGAAAGGCAACCTCAACTGAACGTGGAATTCTTGAGTCCGATGCCGTAGGGGCCCTTTTCGGGCCATTATCTACCGCATGCGGATCTAGATTTTGGCAGGTAGGAGCATACCTTTCACTTTGTACAGGACTTCGTCGCGGTGAAGTAGCAGCACTCACTTGGGAGGATATTAGGCCCGACGGGTGGGCTATCATAAAACATAGCGTTGATACCCTGGGAAATGTTCGAGAAGGTGGCAAGACTGGCCGTTCTCGCTGGGCATTCATATCTGCCGACCTTCGTGCTGTATTGGAAGCCGCTGTACCATGGCGGAGTGGATACATCATTACACCCTCTGGAGGCGCCGAACCGGGAAAACCAGCAAGTATCGCTAGGAGCCTGTTGCGCTTGAGATTTTGACACAGGACCGGGGAGCCGGGATGCAC
>DYOB01000032.1 GCA_020720765.1 Borreliella garinii | reverse complement strand
AGGGTGATGGAGGTGGTATGGGTAATCGCATTGATGTGACAAAAGGTACGGCCGCTGGTGCAGGTACGGATGGTGTTTTAACCTTTGATAAGGCTTCACTTGAGGAAACTCTTAAAAGCGGTCTGGGAAAGGCCAAAACTTCCGGATGGAAAACAGCGGCTGTAGACGCTCCTTCTAACGCCGATGAACTTCGCAGTGCTTTTTCTACGGTTGCAGATTTTCTTTTCGGAAACGATACTCCTCAAACGGTGATTTTTGCGTGTTCAGATGACGGCATTTTGAAAATGGGAAAAGAACTTGTCGAGGAGACATTCAGCTAAAACAGATTTCTCGGTTTCAATCGGGTAAGTTTGAGAGAGCGTAATAGGCAAAAAAATAAGAAGTGATATCTTCGGTGGCGCCAGCTATTGTATGGCCGTCTGTATTTAAAGCAATGTGCGGAACTAAAAATCCAACAGTGGATTCAGCGGCCATAAGCAAAGTAAACCCGACCCTGTTGTCGGTGAAATTCTCTTGAAAAAGCGAGAAATCCTTAGTTAGTAGTGCTTGATAGCTAATTAGATCTCGCGCCCGCGTCGTTTCGGGGTCGGCGTAATGGCTGAAATCCGCCGAAAGCAAAAGGAAAACATCCTGTCTCTGCTTCAGAATGTTCCCCACCTCGCGCCCCATGGCCAACACCCGTGCCCGGTCCCATTGGGATTGCCGCAAAGAAACCGCTACCATTCTGGCACCAGGGAAAAATTTCTCAATGTAAGGTACCAAGGCGCCAATCCCATGCTCCCCGTCAAAAGCATGGGTATCTTCCTCTCCCCCTGCGGCAAGCAATCGTTGATAAATCGATGCGTCTGTTTCAACCGTCCCGCCATAGTTCCGCCAGGGAAAGGGGCTCAAGGAAATACGAGCTTTGCCCTGGAGGAAGTGGTTGGGTGTCACCACAATAAAGACAGAAGGCCGCACTCGTTCTGAAAGTGCCTTAAAAAAGGCATTAATCTCCTTGTGTGCTAAGAGGTGGTGGCTAACGATTCCAGCCCTAGGGGTAAAGTTATTTGAGAAATCCTGCCAGCCGGGATCATTTGCGAAAGCCTTTGAAACAAGTGCGTTGTCAGCGCTGTTGAGGTAGGTTTGACTCGGGTGGAAACGGGTGCTGCCGCTGCAGGCCGCCAGGCCTAAAAACAGGGCAGCACTCCAGAGCCTTATCAAGGCATGGTACCGCGCAGCCATTCGGGCCGGCGGCGCTCGTGTTCCTCGCGGGAGGCGTCGCTGTAAATAAAGGCCCTCCATTTTTCGTCGGTTAGCCTGTCGTTCATGGGCTGCGCGAACTCGTAATAGCTAAAAACGTAACCCACCATAATGCGCTTGCCGGCCCAGCCATCGTTGACAGCCACCCACATCTCGACGGGTTTTCCGATGCCTACTTCCAGAGCCTGGCCCGCGTCGTTGTCGGTATGCACATCGGCAATGACCGCGATCTTAAATTTGTCAGGGTCGGCCACCCAGTTTCCGTAAGGGACAATACACCTCCAAAGATTCCTCGGCAGGTTTCTAAAGTAGGCGTAATCTTCATCGCCCAGCCGAACATTGCGCGCTTGAATTTCTACAATCGCTGTCACCTTGTTGAGAATGGAGTAAAACAGTGAGAAACGACCGAGGGCTTCTTCTGTGAGAACCCGGTGCCGCTGCAGGCCTTCCAGCAGAGTTTTCACCGTCTCGGACATTCTGTAAAAGAAAGGCAAATTCGGTTCAACCAATGGAACTTCTTTGGGCGGAGGTTCTGTCCGCCAGGTAAGACCATCTCCGCCTGAACCATTTTCAGAATTACTACTTTTACTATAAAGCAGAGTATCGTGCCTCAATTCCGCCCAGGCTCCCAACCCCGACTGGAGACTGCGGATTTCCCATAAAGGGCTTGTGGTGTAATACAGGCCGGGGTCTTTTCCAAACTCCAGCATGGACCCGACAATGTCCAAATACCGGTTATAGAAAGTTCTGTTCCACGTCTCCGTGTTTCTGTTTTTGTATTCCTCCCGTACCTGGGGAAAAAGCCGGGCGTAGGTGGGAAACCCGGCGCGCTCGGGTTCTTGGAGGCGAAAGGCCAAATCGGAACCCAAAACAGCCGCGACGTCCAAACCTTCGGGCATGGGGCGGTAGTTGCCCGGTTCTTGTGTTGGTTGGACCGCAAAGGTCAGCATATCCATCCAAAAAGAGTCCGGCACAAAGCGTTGTCCGAAAAGTCGCCACCCCTTGGGCTGTTCGCCCAAGCCGTCTCCCTGGCTTGGGTCGGGTGCGGCCGCTGAATTATTGTAAACACTCATGCCCTGTATTTTGGGTGCAGGGAGCTTTGAGGAGAGCGCGGAAAAGTAAGCCAACCCGCCATCGGCCAGGACCGCATCCAAATCCAAGTTTTCCAAATTGGGTTCCGCGGCTCGAAGCGTCCGAAGGGTGATATCGTCGCTTTCGCCGATGAGAAAGCTGATGGGGTCGAAGACCCTGCCCCAGAGGTTGGAAAGTTCGGCGTCGGCAAGGATAGTTTTGGCGAGCAGGAGTGCCGACGGTCCGTGCTTCAAGGTTTGCTCGGCGGCCGCGGGGGTGGAGGTTTCCAGGAAAAAGTTTAAACGCGACAAGTACATCATGGTGCGGAAGTACGCTTTAAGCCGGGCGGATTCGGTGTAGTGCCCCCGGGGATTGTACTGGGTGTAATCCTCGGTATATCCGAAAAGTGCCGACTCGGCTGGCCCGCCGGCGCCCATAACAAGCCCAATCTCTTCAGCCAGCAGTTGGCTTTGGCTTTCTTCCACGCCCAAGTCCTCGCGTGCAAGATACCCCTGTAATTCGGTTTTCCAGTCCGGCTCCGCTGTCTGGTTCTCCTCCACTCCGGTATTAAGATCGGGCGCCAAAACAGCCAGGAATTCCGCCACCTTTAAATACTGCCAAGCCAGAAGCGCGGCTTTGCCCGTGGGTGAGTCCAAACCAATGGACGGGCGGATTTTCTCCTGCAACCCTGCGATGAGCCCCTTGGTTAAAGGAAGCAGGACATGGGATTCAATTTGCGACAGAGCTTTATCAAAGAGCTTGTGCAAGGTATGGACAAAGACATCGGTGGAATAAAAGACACGCGCATTTTTTTGCAAAGCCGCGGCTTGATAGTAACTGAGAAAATCATCTAAAATATATTCTGGCTCTCCTATCCATTCATTCATTTCTCCGGCAGTGTTCTTACTGAATGCCAGGCGATCGTTTTTAAGTTTCTCTACAAGTTGGGAGTCGAGAACACTCAAGCTCCAAACAGGAGAAAACTCTTTTTCGACAGACGGGCGAGCGTAGTAATACCCCATAGCGGTTGCTTGAGATCTGTCCATATTTGTATAATAGCTTCCGCCAGCGTTGGCACCCTCCAAATCCGCGCCGAAGACGATACCTTTTTGTCCCATATATTCGGTTCGGTAAAAATAGTTGACCTGGTCTTCAAAAGGAAAGCCATCGCTGTAAAGTTCTTTTGGTGGATCGGGATTGACGATTTTCTCCATCAGAGGCAATACTGTCCCCATCGGTAAATTCGCCAGGGGATTGCCACGTATGAATTCCAACTCGGGCTCTTCTACACTCCGTAAAACCTGGTTCCTTTGCGGTCCGAAAATGTCCGGGTACAGTTTTGCTTGACGGTACGCAACCACCCCGTACTCGTGCGCTTCTGGTGGAATGACGAGCTCACGAACGGTAAAAGGCTCGTCTTGGAGGCTTCGGGGGATAGAAAGGGTTTGCCCGCCCCGGTAAGCGCGGGGCTCCAGCTCCAGTTTCAGGGTTTCCAGTTCCGGCGGCAATCCTTCAAGCAAAGAACCGCTGGAAGGCACGTATTCACTTTGTTCGGTATTTGAATACTCCGGTGCCTTTCCTTCGCAGGAAAGGATCAATGCAATAACAACCCAAATAAGCTTGTTTTTTTTCATCCGCCGCCTCCATATCAAAGTATGGCCGCTTTAGGAAAAACTGTCAAACCCCATGGGTCAATCTTTGAACCAGCTCGCTGGGAAATCCCAACCGCCGCATTTTTTCTTGTGTTTTCTCGAAGGGATAGGGTGTCCTATAAAATTCAATCGAATTCTCCTGTGTATCCCAGATAACGTAGAATGCCCTCGGGTCGTGGTTTCTCGGCTGTCCGACGCTGCCGGGGTTTACGAGGAAACGGCCCTTCCGAATATTTAACATTTCTCCATCTTGAGGTGTAAAGGAAGTGAGAAGCCCTCTCTCGTCCTCTTTATACACGATACAAAAATGGGTATGGCCGAAAAAGACGAGAGCTTCGTCCGTCGCTTGAAATTGGGTTCGTGCATTGAGATTTGTGAGAATATAGCCGGCCAGGGGGTTTTGGGTGTTCGCATGCACAAAAAGCCCGGATTCGACCTTTAAGGTCAGGGGCAGACCTTCCAAATACGAGCGAGTCTTGGGGGATATATTATTTTTGGTCCAAAGCACGACGGGTAATATTGCTTCACGAAACTCGTGGAAATCATAGCGGTCTATCATCACAGCGTCGTGATTCCCCAAAATGGCAGTGGCACCAATATTCTGGAGAAGTTCGACGACAGAATCGGGATCTGGGCCATAGTCCACCGAATCCCCCAAAACGAGAACAGAATCCCATCGGCCCCTGGTCTTTTCTAAAACGGCTTCCAGGGCTTCGAGGTTGGCGTGGATATCAGAAAGAATAAGGTATCGGGACATGATAATAAGATAAGTGAAATGTTGAAAGTTGAATACTGACCTCAGGTGGTGTAAACTCATTGAAGGGAGAATCAGTTATGAAAACGATAAGTAAGGTTTTAATACCGGTATGGGTGCTTTTTGCCCTATCGTGCGGACCGTCCCTTTTGGCGCCGCCGGACTCGGATTTGATTTCTCAAATCAGTTCGGGAAGTGTGAGCAGACACGACCCGATCACCATCGTTTTCAACCATGCCGTCCCCGGGGCTGAAGCGGGGCGTGAACTTGCTGTTTCTCCTTTTGAGACTTCCCCCGGCATAACAGGGAAAACATTATGGCGTGACGCCAGAACCCTCGATTTCCTTCCTGAAAATGGATTGGCACCCGATACCCAGTATTCGGTGGTTTTCCGTCCGGATCTTATCGGCCTCGAAGCGCCTCTTTTTGGATTTTCCCTACAAACCCCTCGTCCCGACCTTTTAGTGGAGCCAGGACTCTTAAAGCGCCGGGCGGACGGTTACAGCCTCGAAGTTGTCATCAACTCGGCCGACAGGGAAACCGGTGCCGATGTCCTCAAAGCCGTCTACGCGACCTTAAAAGGCGAAGAACTGAGGATGGAAATCACAGAGGGCCCTTCGAACAGGCATATTCTGACCTTTCCCGAGCTTAAACCCCAGGCCTCGGTCGAAAACCTTATCCTTTCCTGGAACTCTTCCGCTCTAGGCGGCAAACTCAGCGGTCAGAAGTCGATTTCTATACCTGGCGTTCATGATTTTACCTTTTTGGGGTACAAGATAGAGTCTTGGAACGGAGCGCTGACCCTTTCCTTCAGCCAGCCCATTGACCCCTCCCAGAAAATTCAGGGCTTGGTCAATGTGGATGGCGCTTCGGTTACAACGAGCGTAAACGGCGGTGTGATCCAGGTTTTCAGCCCCGAACCCTGGCCTGAAACAGTGGCCTTTACAGTAGAGCCAACCCTGAGAAGCATCGAGAACAAAAATCTCGCCCTGATCGCTGAAGGAACGGTTTCCAGAGCCAGGCGCCTGCCTTCGGTTGCCTGGACGACAAAGGGTGTTATCATCCCTCCGGATACCGACGCGGTTCTCCCCATAAAAACTATCAACCTCCGCGGGGTGGTTGTAGAAGCCATCCAGATTTTTGAAGATAACGTCACGCAGTTTCTCCAGGTCAACCGCCTCGACGGGGCGCGTGAACTGATCCGTGTCGGCCGGCCGGTGTGGCGCTCTGCAGTCGCCCTTCCGTTTACAATGGCCGATGTCGATAAGGAGCTGGAACACGTTTTGGATCTTCGCCCCCTTCTTCAAAAATTTCCCGGCGGCATGTTCCATCTCAGAGTGAGTTTTTTACCCAACCATGTCGAATACCCCTTTACAGGCGGGTACGACCTCTCTAAAATTACCGCAGACACCCTCTTTCCGAGGTTAAGCTCCGGTGAAGAGTCCAGCTACTGGGACTATTATGGCGAAGGCTACGACTGGGAGGAAATTTCCAACAACAGAGAGAACCCTTCCCACCCTGTTTTCTATGTAAAAACGTATAACCACGATATCAGTATTAACCGCAACGTTTTGATCAGCCATATCGGGCTTTTAGTAAAACGCGGTGAGGATAAGAATATCAGCGTCTGGGCCACCGATATTCGAACCACCGTTCCGCTGACCGGAGCCCAAATTCAAATTTTCGATTATCAAGGTCAAAAAATCACCGAAGGGCCGACAAACCCCCAGGGTAACTTTACCTGGAAGGCGGGCGAGATCGACCCTGCCTTTGTCGTAGCTACCCACGGCGGACGGAAGAGTTACCTTAGGGTGAACGATGGTTCCGCACTCTCCATCAGCCATTTCGACGTGAAAGGTGATCAGGCGGAAAGCGGGCTCAAGGGCTTTATTTACGGGGAGCGCGGTGTTTGGCGCCCAGGTGACACGATTTACCTTACGTTTATCCTTCTGGATCCCATGAAAACCCTTCCTCAGGGACACCCGGTAGTTCTCGAACTTATCGACCCTAATGGAAGCCGTTTTACCCGTTCGGTCGTCACCCAGGGGAGGGATGGTTTTTACCATTTCCCCGTGGCCACACAAACTGAAAGCCCGACAGGGAACTGGGTTGCTAATATCACAGCGGGAGGAAGGCGCTTTTCTTACCCCGTTAAAGTAGAAACCGTCGTACCCAACCGGCTCAAATCCGAACTCAGCCTGGGAAAAGCACTCGCATCGGGTCTCCAGAATTTCAGTCTCACAGGATCCTGGTTGCATGGCGCGCCAGCCACTAACCTGAACGCCGACATCGCCTTGAACCTCACGGCAAAACCCACGGCTTTCCAGGGCTTTTCAGAATTTTCCTTTGACGACCCTCTGAGAAGTTTTTCTTTTACAGAAACCCAGCTGTGGAAAGGGGCTTTGGATGCCACCGGGCGGGCACAAATCAGTGCGGATTTTCCTGATAATTTGGAACCCCCGGGAAAGCTGTCGGCAAATCTAAAAGTGCGTATCTACGAACCCAGCGGCGCTTTCAGTACAGAATCCATTTCTGCAGATTTTGATGCCTACAATTCCTACGTCGGCGTACAACTTCCACCGGGAGACGCGGCGCGCGGAATGCTTTTGACCGATACCGACCATAAGGTGCGTCTTATCGCACTAACACCGGTTGGAGCCCTGGCCGGGAACCACCGTGTTAAGGTGGAATTGTTTAAACTTGGCTGGCGCTGGTGGTGGGAAGGCGGAAGCAGCGGCGGTGCGGATTTCGAGTCCAGAAACTCCATGCGCGCGGTCCAGAACCAGACGGTGAACCTTGTGAACGGCCGCGGGGAGTGGACACTCCGTGTCAATTATCCGGAATGGGGTCGGTTTTTTGTCCGAACTACGGACCTCGAAAGCGGTCACAGTTCCGGTAAGGTCTTTTATATCGATTGGCCCAACTGGGCGGGCAGGGCGGCGGAAGGTTCGGATGGAGCAGCGATGCTCGTCCTTGGAGCCGATAAAGCCACCTATGCACCCGGAGAAACGATCACAGTGAGTTTTCCCTCTGCGGCGGGCTCAAGGGCGCTGGCTGTTGTAGAAAGCGGGGGCAAGGTCTTAAAGGGCGAATGGCTTGAAACCACAGCGGGAACGACCTTGTGGAAATTCCGCGCCGAGGCGGGAATGGCCCCTAATGTTTTCGCCCACGTGAGCCTGGTGCAGCCCTACGCACAAAGGGCCAACGACAGACCTATCCGACTCTACGGTATTATCCCTATCAATATCAACGACCCCGGTTCGCGTATCACACCTGTTATCAGCAGTTTGGATACCTTTGAACCTCAAAGCACCCAGAGGATCGTGGTGTCCGAAGCCAGTGGAAGACCCATGACGTATACCCTTGCTCTTGTGGACGAGGGCCTTTTGGGTCTTACTGGTTTCAAGACCCCTAACCCCTGGGATACGTTTTACCGGCGCGAGGCGAGCAGGCTCAGAAGCTTCGACTTCTATGATTTTATCGCGGGGGCGTACGCCGGACGTATTCAGAATATGATACGGATAGGCGGTTCGGGCGATATCGAGGAAGGTGCCGCAAGCCGTCTGGGCCGGTACCCGCCCGTTGTCCGTTATGTAGGGCCGGCAGAACTCGCAGCCGGTGCCCGCAATACTCATGAAATAGAATTGCCCATGTACGTCGGGGCCGTCCGCCTGATGGTGGTCGGTGCGTCCCGTGGGACCGCGTTCGGCAAGGCTGAAAAGACCGTGACGGTGAAAAAGGAACTTATGGTTCAGGCAACCCTCCCGCGCGTCTTGGGGCCCGGGGAAGAAAGTGACTACCCTGTGACGGTGTTTTGGACCGGTACCGGCGCAACCAATGTCAATGTGACCGTTCAACTGACAGGGGCTGCAACAGCGGTAGGACCGGCGGCCCAGCTTATCCGCTTTCCTGCTCCCGGCGAACAGACGGTGCGGTTCAAGATAAAAGCCTCCGAGACCGTGGGAACCATCCAGGCAAAAGCCACCGCTGTTGCTTCGACATTCAGGTCTGAACACGTCATCAATATGCAGACACGTCTGCCAACCCAGCCGGTATTTCAGGTTACGTCCAGGACACTTGCAGCGCGCCAGAGTTTGACTGAAACGCTTACACCCATAGGCATGCCTGGGACAGGGAAATTGACGCTTGAGATCAGCAGGCTTATCCCCATGGATCTTTCACGGCGCCTTGCCTATTTGATACGGTATCCCTACGGTTGCGTTGAACAGATTACGAGCAGCGTGTTTCCCCAGGTTTACCTCGATAAAATCATGGATATCAGTAGCGACGACCGAGCCAGGATTCAAACGAATATCACAGCAGCTATCGACAGGCTGAGAAGCTACCAGGCAGTATCCGGCGGCTTTCTTTACTGGCCGGGTGCCAATGCGATTAACGACTGGGCTTCATCCTACGTGGGGCATTTCCTTCTTGAGGCTAAAAATGCTGGCTTCTTTGTCCCCCCGGAGATGATCAGCAAGTGGTCGGCATACCAGGCCGAGGTCGCGTCCACTTTTTCAAAAAACAATAACTATTCCCTGGCTGCCCAGGCGTACAGGCTCTACACCCTCTCACGTTCCGGCAAACCGGATATTGGAGCAATGAATAGGTTGCGGGAACAGAGCCTCGACGGGGTGTCCCAGCTTCAACTCGCAGTTGCTTATAAACTTGCAGGGGAAACCCAAGCCGCCACGGCACTTGCAGCGAGAGCGTCGCTCGTTGTCCCCGTTTACAAATCCACGGGTGACAATTTTGGTTCCACACTTCGGGACAAGGCTATAATCCTTGAAGCTCTGACGGAAATGAACGATCTCGATAGGGCAGGAGTCCTTGCCAGGGAAGTCGCCAACCTTCTGATTTCCAGCGAATACCACAATACTCAGGCGATAGCGTACGCCCTGGTAAGCATTTCAAGGTTTTCTATGAAGGTGGGCGGCGCTTCGGGTATGGAGGGCTCCTATTCCTGGCGCGGTGGAAATCCTGTGACATTTAGAAGCACTGAAAAACTCCTTATGCAGATAGTTCTGCCGCCAGGCACCGGGCCCGGTCAATTGGTCCTCAACAGCACCGTGGATGCACCTCTTTACGCACGGTTTATTCTCGAAGGCCAGCCCCGGATGGGTGAAGAACCCTCGGTAACCCAGGGTATCGCCGCTGTGGTCCGTTATAACACACCCGAGGGGGGAATCCTTCAAACCGAACAGCTTGAACTGGGTACGGATGTTATCATCACTGTCGAATTGAGGAATATGTCCCAGAACAAACTCGAGAACGTTGCACTTTCCTGGTACGCACCGGCCGGCTGGGAAATCAGTAACCCCCGAATGAGCGGGGGGCGAACAAACTCCGGTGTAGACTACGAAGACTACAGGGATGACCGTGTGGATAGTTTCTTCACCCTCGACGCACGCCAAGGAAAAACGATGACCTTCCGAGCCACCACGGCCTACGGGGGAAGGTTTTATCTTCCCGCACTCTATGTCGGACCGATGTACGACCCTGCGGTTCAAGCGGTTATTCCCGGACGCTGGGTGAACGTCGGCAGGGTAGCGGCTCCGGCGACGGTTCCACGCCCCCGGTGAGTTGGAGGAGACCCCGTCCCGGCCTGCTAATACCAGCGGTGTCGGGTTGGGGTTTGTTTTGGCTCTTCCTCTGGTTACTCACACCGGAACCCTTATTTCTCACGGGTAATTCAACCGTGCTCGAGGATGCCCAAGGGGTTCTGCTGAGTGCTAAAACGGCAGAAGACGGCCACTGGCGTTTCCCCCCTTTAGAAAGTGTTCCTCCACGCATTAAGGCAGCGGCTATGACCTTCGAGGATGAGGGTTTTGAAAGGCACTTCGGGTTTTCTTTTCCTTCCCTGATCCGCGCTTTTTTAACCAACCTGGAAGCAGGAAGGGTCACAAGCGGCGGCTCGACCTTAACCATGCAGATAGTCAGGCTCAGTAGAAATAATCCGCCTAGAACGCTCTGGGAAAAAGCCTGGGAATTACTGCGCGCGGTAAGTTTGGAGTGGCACTATTCTAAAGACGAGATCCTGGGACTCTATCTTGAACACGCACCCATGGGCGGGAACGTTGTGGGTATCGAGGCGGCGAGCTGGAGGTACTTTGGACGTAATCCTGGAAACTTAGGCTGGGCCGAGTCGGCGATGCTTGCAGTCCTGCCCAATAGCCCAAGTTTGATCCGGCTCGATAGAAATACAGACGAACTGATGGCCAAGCGGAACAGGCTTCTTGAAAAGCTCTATCAGCGGGGCCACTTTACCCATGACGATTTGGAACTCTTAAAAAAAGAACCTCTGCCTTTTGCTCCCAAGCCTCTACCCCGGTTTGCCCCCCACTACCTGGAAACCTGGAGTCAAAAATACGGGCAGGGAGGACGTTTGCAGAGCACCCTTAGGCTCGACCTCCAGAGGGAAGCCGTGAGGGCCCTGGAAAGACGGCTTGAATTTTTAGCGGGGGATGAGGTCCACAATATGGCTGCCATCATCAGGGAAACTGCAAGCGGGGATATTCTAGCCTATGTCGGGAATGGCCCGGATTCCCCCGAACCCTCCCTGGAACGCAGGGTGGATTTGATCCAGGCGCCCAGAAGCACCGGAAGTTTACTTAAGCCCTTTTTATATGCATTCGCGGTCGACAGCGGAATTATTGCGCCGCGGCAACTTCTTCCGGATATTCCCCTGCGGTGGGGCAACTTCTACCCTGAAAACCACAACAAACAGTACGAGGGGGCCGTACCTGCCGACCTGGCATTAGCACGCAGCAGAAATATCCCTGCTGTCTGGCTTCTCCAAAAAGTCGGTCTTAATCGGTTTTACGACAAGCTCAAAGAATGGGGCATGACCACGCTTTTCAGGCCAGCCGAGCTTTATGGTCTTCCTTTGATCATCGGCGGGGGTGAAGCCACGATGTTCGAACTCTCTTCGATGTTCGCTGGTCTCGCAAGGACGGCTATGCCGGCCGATCAAGCCGGGGCTTTTCCCCTACCCGGACTAAGCAGGGGAGCTGCATGGCTCACTCTACGGGCACTTTCGCTCACTATCAGACCGGGGGAAGACCGGGCTTGGACACTCTACGCCGACGGCAGGAAAATTGCTTGGAAAACGGGGACGAGCCAAGGATGGAGGGACGCCTGGGCTGTCGGAATGACCCCAGAGTACACCATTATGACATGGGCTGGAAACGCAAGCGGAGAAGGCCGTCCAAGCCTGGAAGGGACTATGGCGGCGGCTCCATTGCTTTTCGATCTCTTTCGACTTGCAGGAGATACAGGCTGGTTTGAAACCCCTGTCGGAGCCCTGGAAAAGCGTCAGGTGAGCACGGATTCGGGCTATACCGCCGGGGTTGAAACACCGAGGGTGGTCGAGGAACTCTTTCCGGCAGGGGGTCCCGCCACACCGCTGGATCCCTACTCAAGGCTTGTTCATTTGGACCCTCTGGGGCGCGTTTCGGACAGCCGATTCAGCGCGGCCTCCGAATTAACACCTAGAAAATGGTTTGTCCTTCCGCCGACTATGGAGTGGTATTATAAAACCCACCATGCCGAATACCAACCCTTGCCACCGCTTCACCCGGAAATACTAAAAGCCCAGGAGGGACGGGTTTCCATCGTGTATCCGCAGGACAATACCCGGATTTTCATACCCGTGGAGCTGGACGGGACACCCGGAAAACTTGTCGTTCAGGCTGTAAATTCCTTTAAAGGAATCCTGTTTTGGCACCTGGACGGCGACTATATAGGGCAAACGGAAAGTCCCCATCAGATGGAAATACGCCCGGAACAAGGACCGCATACCCTCACCGTGGTCAACGAAAGCGGTGATTCCGTGTCCAGAACGTACAGGATTTTATCAAGGCAGTAGGGCAAATATATAACCGACTAAAATAGTCGGTTATTGACAAACATCGCCCCGCTCGGCCATATTCCAACCCATGAGTAAATTTCTTTTGACCGGCATCTTTTTGAATATGCTTTTGAGCGGTAACCTTTGGGGTTCTGCCCAGGCAGAAAATCAAGCCTTGGTTGTCTATTCCGGACGGGGGGAATCCTTGGTTGGACCTCTCGTAGAAAGGTTCATGAAGGACACCGGGATTGTCGTTCAGGTGCGGTACGCCGGAACGCCGGAGTTAGCCCGGCTGATTCTGGAGGAGGGGAATAGAAGTCCCGCGGATATCTTTTGGGCCCAAGATGTGGGTTCTCTTGGCGGACTTCATGCCGCCGGAGTCTTAAAAGCCCTTCCGGAAACTCTGTTCGAGGCCATTGAACCCGATCTTTTACCTTCAACAAGGACATGGGTTCCTTTTTCCGGCAGGGCCCGTGTCCTTGCTTTTAGCCCTGACCGTGCCGGAAGGGCCGCCGGAGGCTTGGGCCTGGACGATCTTCTAACCCCCGCTTTCCGCAACCGTGTGGGGTTCAGTGCGCCCAACGCAAGTTTTCAACTCTCTGTATCAGCTCTCAATCAAATTTGGGGCAGGGATAGGACTCTTGCGTGGTTGAAGGCGTTCAAGGCCAACGGAGCTAGGAGTTTCCCCAATAACAGCGCCCAGCTGGCAGCCATAGCAGCCGGCGAGATCGATGTGGCTTTAGTCAACCATTACTACCTTCTCCGGGAGCTTTCAAAAAATCCAAGTTTTCCCGTTCAACAGGTGCCTTTCCGCAGCGGTGATGCAGGTAACCTCATGAATGTTAGCGGAGCAGGGATCCTCCGGACTTCGAAAAATACGCTTGCGGCAGAACGCTTTCTGAACTATATGCTATCAAGAGCGGCGCAGGAGTACTTTGTAAAAGAAACCTTCGAATACCCTGTAATCCAGGGTATCCTTATGCCGGCAGGTGCGCCCAATTTACCTGAATACCGCAGAGCGGCGCCGTCGTTTGATTGGAATGCCCTGGATGATGCCGATGAGACCCTAAATCTTTTAAAGGATGCCGGCCTGCTTTGAACCGTAATGAGGGATTGAGAGCAGCCGGTTTTTTCGGGGCAGTTGCACTACCGGCCGTTCTCTTTTCTTTGCCCGTGGGAGCCTTGATTTTCCGTGCTTTTCAGCGCCAGCTGGCTGGCTGGGGCGAACTTTTTCTACGGCCGAGGGTCGGCGAGCTCCTTCTCTCCAGTCTTTCGCTGACAGCCTTGGTTCTCATCTTTTCTACTGTCCTAGCCCTACCTTTAGCTTGGCTGACCTCCCGAAGGGAATTCGCGGGGAAACGGGTTGCTTTGGGGCTTATAACACTGCCCATGGGTTTACCTGGTTACATCAGCGCTTGGAGCTTCTTAAGCCTTCCAGGCATCAATGGCCAACCCAGGGGAGTATTGTGGGCGGCTTTGGCAATGACGCTTTATTCCTTTCCTTTGCTGGCTTGGAACCTCAGGCAGGGTTTTTTATCAACCGATCCCAGGTTTGAAGAATCGGCAATGCTCCTTGGTAAAGACCGGTATCAGAGATTTTGGAAAGTGGTGCTTCCCCAGCTCAGGCCGGCTTTCCTTTCAGGGTGGATTTTTCTGAGTCTTTACGTTCTCAGCGATTTCGGGGTTCCCTATTTATTCGGGGTCGATGTTCTGGCTTCGGCCATTTACGTTGAAATCATAGCTTCCTTTGATCCCACTTCAGCCTCGGTACTCAGCCTTTTTTCCATGGTGCTTGCGGGATTGTTATTAACTGCGGGATCTGTTTTCGGGCGTAGCTCTGTGCGTGCACGTCTTGGAAAACATGAAGGTGAAAATTCCTATAGGATAGTGATGTCCGCTAAAAAAGCTTGGATTCTTCTCGTTATCTTCCTGGCACCGAGTTTTCTCATTCCAGCCGCCTCTTTGTCGTATTGGCTTCCCCTGCCTGGAGTCTGGGAAAACTTTTTCAAATACAACACTTTGATAAGCGCTCTATTGGGAAGTTTGTCGTATGGCGCCGCCGCAGGTCTTTTGGGAACCGTGACGGCTCTGGGTATGGTTTTGGTTCGTCAACGGCGTTTATACCCTTTTTCTTCTCTTCCCTATCAAGCGGCGCTTTTTCCAGGTGCCGTTCCCGGTACGGCCCTCGGCTTAGGATGGGTGCTAGTATTTCTGGGCTTTCTTCCCTGGCTCTATCAGACCGGTGCAGGCTTCGTCCTTGCGCTCGGCGTCTCGGCTGTAGCCCTTGCGGCGGGACCAATCCGCACAGCATTGGGTTCCCATTCCCCGTCCTGGCACGAGAGCGCAGTCCTCTTGGGTAAATCCAGGTTGCAATCGTTCGTTCGTGTGGTGCTTCCGGGTTTGAAGTCCGCCTTGCTCGGGAGTTTTGTACTCAGCATGGGATGGGTCATGCGGGAATTGCCCATGACGCTTCTTTTGAGTCCTTTGGGGACAAATACCCTACCCGTTGCGGTTTTCGGACGTACTGTAGAATCGGATTATGCGGGGGCGGCCCCGTACGCGTTAGTGCTCGTCATTATCGGCGGTATCTTAGGGTGGACCGCTGGAAAGTCTGGGAGGACGGCGTGACATTTGAGTTTCAAAATCTAAAAAAAACCTTTCGTAAAGCCTCGACCACTGCCGTTAATGGTGTCAGTTTACGGCTCCCGCCAAATACCTTCACTGTTATACTCGGGCCTAGCGGGTGCGGAAAAACAACCTTGTTGAGACTCCTAGCAGGTTTGGTACAGCCGGATGAGGGAACCGTATCTTTAAACGGGCAAGATACGACCCGGATAGCTCCGGAAAAACGACGTATAGGCCTCGTGTTTCAGGAAGACAGCCTCTTCCCCGGGATGACGCTTAGGCGGCAGATAGAATGGGCACGGGAATCGTGCCCTTCCGGTTTTAGCCTGAGCGCAGACCAGCTTTTGGTTTTGGGGGGTATGCAGGAATTGGCTGATCGTTTTCCTCATCAACTCTCAGGCGGTGAACGTCAGCGCGGGGCCATTCTCCGCAGCTTAGCCGCAAGTCCGGTGGTGCTACTTTTAGATGAACCCTTTAGCCGCCTGGACGCACCCTTGAGAGACTCTCTCCGGCGAGATGTTAAAAAGTTGCTGAAAGAGACTCAGACGTCAGCAGTCCTTGTGACGCATGACCAGGAAGAAGCATTCTCTCTTGCGGATCATTTGGTAGTGATGGACGGGGGTAAAATCATCCAGCAAGGTAAACCGGAAGAAGTTTATAGTTTTCCGAATACAGCTTTTGCCGCAAGTTTTCTCGGCAGGGCCAATATCTTCCAAGCAGAGGGTCATGGAAGGGAAGCCAACCTGTTTTGGGGGGAGGTGCCTCTAGCCCAAGAGGCTGAAGGACCAGTGACCGTAATGCTCCGTCCAGAACACTTGAGCCTGAAAAAAGACGGACCGTTTCTTGTTAAATCCCGTGAGTTCCGTGGACACGATGTGACATGGCGGCTTGAGTACGAAGGTCAGGAAATCCTTGTCCATACCGACTGGAACGCAGATTTCAAGGAAGGCGAAAAAGTGGGTTTAGAAGTAAGGAAACCTGCGGTGGTACTGGAAAGCCCGTTGAGTCCGGGGGTTCAGATTTTTCCAAAAATAGCCGTATAATAAAGGTATGAGGTTTTTTGCCGTACCCTTACTTTTATTTTCCCTCACGACCTGCGCTTCATTACCTAGCCAGGGGAGAATGCCCGCGGAGGCACTCGAGTCAGCTTGGGAATCCTCGGAGTGGGAGCCTCTTTTCGTAGGTGTAGATATTCGAGTTGTCCATGTTACAGACTTTCCTGCACGTATTTATATTCTGCGCATTGACCCTTTTAACGATACAGAAATCCTCTTAACCGACCCGGGAACTCTGGAAAACGGTTGGATTCAACCAGTCACGACCTCGGCCTTTGCACGATCAACCGGGGTTCAGATTGCTGTCAACGCTTCCTTTTACCAGAAAAGCGGCTCCGGAGATCTTGTTAAATCACTCGGTCTCTGGGTTGTAAACGGGAAAGAGTTAAGCCCCCCGCACCCCACCTTTTCCTCCTTCGGAATTTCCCAAAACGGTGAACCTGCCATCTATGACGCAGGTGACGCAATCCCGGAGCTTCTGTGGGGAATCGGAGGCGGTGTCCGAATTCTGAAGGAAGGAAACCTTGTCACAAGGGATGATGATATCCACCCCAGGACGGCTCTAGGATTCAGTGTAGCATCCGGCCGTCAGAAATTATTCCTTGCCGTTGCGGATGGGCGCCAGACACATAGCCGTGGAATTGGTTTGCGCGATCTCGGCCAGCTCCTCCTTTTCGCCGGAGCCCAGGAAGCCTTGAACCTCGATGGCGGTGGTTCTTCCACACTCGTTGTCCAAGGTAAAGACGGAATTCCTGCACTGCTCAATTCCCCTTGGGACAATCGATTCAACGGCGGCGAGCGTGCAGTTGTGAACCATATCGGAATTCGAGCCCAACCCCTCCCATGAATCCCCTGGTTTTTCTGGATTATACGGGGACTTTTATCTTCGCCTTAATGGGAGCCTTCCGCGCGCTGAAGTACGAGTTGGATATTCTTGGCGTTCTTATCCTGGCCATTTTCACAGGGCTTGGCGGCGGCATTTTACGCGACCTGATCCTAGACCAAAACCCGCCTCTGGCCTTCCAGAATGAAACGTATTTTTTTATCTGCGCTGTAGCCGCTCTGGTGACCATCTTTTGGGGTGCCAGAATTGCGCGCTTCTGGTTTTTAGTGAAAATCATCGATGCGGCAGGCCTTGCAGTTTTCAGTGTTCAAGGGGCCCTTATCGCATCCCACGCGGGGTACGGCCCCATCGGTGTAGTATTCCTTGGTGTACTGACGGCAGTCGGCGGCGGGGTGATCCGCGACCTTCTCGTTCGGGAATTACCGGCTATTCTCATACGGGAAGTTTATGCAACCGCCGCTGCACTGGGTGCTTTTACCCTTTATTTAAGCCTCTACCTGGGAGCTTCGGAATACCTCTCTCTGACGCTTGGGTTTGTATCTGCACTAGGGTTGAGGTTGGCGGGATTGTCTTTGCGGTGGGAACTCCCCAGGGTTAAACGCTTGCCCGATGAACCTTCCAGGATAGCGAAGGGTTTTAAGCAAGCGGACAAATAAGCGCGGGTTCTACCTTTTCCATGAACGCTATCAAGCGGTCGGTCAATTTATCCCTATCGGTTTTCAATAGGGCGTGGGGCCTTCCCTTCCAAATTTCGACCTCGCACGTAGGATGATTCTCCCAAGCCCGAAGGATTTCCACGCTATTATAGAGTCTGTCTTTCTCGCCGCTGAGTACAAGGACCGGGCAGGTTATTTTTTTAATGAGGTTCATACCATCCCAAGCAAGTTCCGCCTGGACACTGACGAGAAAATCCCAGGCCGATGCAGGCTTACCAAGGTCGCCTGAAAAAATTCTTGCAAGGAGTGCTCCGAGAATAGCGCCGGCCTTATGGGAAAATAGGGTCTCCGCCAGCAGTGCGTGAACGTCATCCCAGCGAAGGCGGCTTGCCAGGGCTATGAGCTTTTTATAAATCTCCCTCCCTGTATCGCTGAGCTTCGGACCCGTGCTGATAAGAATGAGGGCGTGGACCAAATCCGGTCGCCTGGCGGCAATTTCCAGAGCTAAGGCTCCACCGTGGCCGCTGGCCATCAGGATCTTCGTGCCGGGTATCAGGGATTCAAGGGCGGGTTCAATTGACTGGGCGAGCGCGCTTATTGTCGAACCTTCTGTAAGCCCGGCACCCAAGCCAAGGGTCCAGACTTTTCGGCAGGTGGCCAGCGGGTGAAGCGCATCGGCGATTCCCTGGAGCGAGAGACCCGTGTGGGGTACGTTCTCGACTCGAAGCCCATCAAGTATGACAAGATTTCGATCTCCCTGGCCTTGAGCCGTCCAAGGAAAACTCTCGAGAAAAATTCCGTGTTTGGGCATGGGCGGGTTCAAGGCTGGACCTTCTTTAAAAGATTTTCAAGAAACATGCCGGGCACCTTCCACGCATTTTCCCCGTAACCACCGGCCATCAGCCAGGCCTGGGGGATATTTCTGGATTCAAGAAAATTGAAGACCAGGTGTTCCCTTTCCAGCATGGTCTGTAAATCCAGTTTCAAGAGACTGGTGCTGGGTAGTTCGTCTTCCTCAAAGGGGTCGCTGCCCGCGACAATGACGGCAAGGTCGGGTTGGCCCCATTGTCCCAAAGCGTCTAGACCTGCGGCGAGTTGAGTAAGGTACTGATTCTCCTCGCCGGTTTCGACGGGGATATCAATGTCTGAAGGTATCAAACACAGGGCGCGTTCAGGGTTCGAGGGTTCGTCGAGCGGCCAGCCCCGGGCCATATGGATACTTAAGGTCCGGATATCCGGGTCGCCATCCGTAAGTGCCGCTGTCCCATCGCCTTTGTGGGCGTCGGTGTCTATGACCCAAATCAAGCCCGCTTTTTTTTCGGCCTGCATCTTTTTTATGGCGATGACAATATCATTCAGAAGGCAGAATCCGCTCCCGTGGTCCCTCATAGCGTGATGGGCACCACCGCCGAGAAAAAATGACCAGCCTTTTTCCAGGGCTAGGCGGCAAGCGTGTTCGGTGGTTTCAACCTGGCATAAAATGGTGTGGAAAAGTTCGGTGAAAGGCCGCGTCGCGGCGGCGGGGTTGTAGCGGTGCCATTGACCCAAGGCATCCCGCAACTCATAGGTATGGATAATTTCCTCATCCAAACCCTTGCTGTAGAGGTTGGAAACATACTCAGTGGAATGAACGTTTTCAAGGTCTTCCCTTGGGGCAGGCTGGCAATGGTAATACTCAAGATAATTTTCGCAGCCCGGTCCAACTGTGTTGTGCAAGTGTGAAAGGATTTTTTCCACCCTGGTGTCTTTCATCGGTATTTCAATACCGTATTCGGGCAGGTGGAGGCGCGAGCAAATGCCGTGGATGATCACGGAAACCAAGTTACCCCTAGCGGCAAGGATAATCAAGTGGCGCCGTGGCAGACCTTGTGGTATGATAAAAAGGTGAAAAGGTACTTCCTTCTGGTTTTTGGATTGATCCTAACGGCTCTCCCTGCTCAAGAACAAACCCTTGAAACTCTTATCCAGGAACACCGAACGGCTTTGGGGTTTGTTCGGCTCGGTCTTTCAGACAGGCTATCTCAAAGCGCTACAGAGTATGCTCGAAAACTCGCCCAATTAGGGTATTTAACCCATCGGGATGAATTTCATCGCGGTCCGGAGCACAGGGCCTCTGTGATGGGAATCGGGACAGCAGGGGAAATACTAGGATTGGCAGGTAATGCGGTGGAGGTTTTCAGGTCCTGGCTTAACAGTCCCGGGCATAAGCGGGTTCTTGATGGACCTCATTGGACCAGGTATGGGATAGGGCGAGCGGTCTGGAGATCCTCGACGATTTTCGTGGTGATTTTCTGGTACCCGGCTTCTTGACGAAAACGATTGATCCAGGTACCCTGATTCTCAATTCAAGGGCGCTTAGCTCAGTTGGTTAGAGCGCCTGCCTTACAAGCAGGATGTCGGGGGTTCAAGTCCCTCAGCGCCCATTCATAAATCATTTCCATAAAATGAATTAAGCCTACCGCCTTCGGGCGGTTTTCTTTTTTTGTTGTTACTGCCACCAAATTGCCACCAAAATAAAAAAGGCGTCTTGACCTGGAAAACGTTCGGGTGTAGGCTTTTTCGGTCGAGAGGATAAAAATGAGGTCAGATTTACGGCTCCGTCGTCGGCAGCCTTACTGGGTTTTCAAGAGGAAAATTTCTCCTTTCTGGTATGCAAAGGTGGCAACATCTACAGGGTACGTCTACCGATCCACGGGGGAAAAGCTGAAATACAAGGCCATCGAAAGAGTAGAAACCTGGCTACATGGCGACCTGGTCAAGGAGGAAGAGGCAGCTGCCGGCATGGGTGTGTTTCCAGACCTTGCACCGAAGATACTCACCGATTATTTCGCCTGGCGTGACAGTATCGGGCGTCCTTACTCTCCAAAACTCGTGAAAGAGTGGTCAAGCAGGGTAAGAGTCCTGGGAGATGCTTTTGACTGTACCCTTTCCAACTTAACCTCTGGCCTCATTGAGGATTACTTCCTAGGTGCATACCAAGCCGGAAGGAGTCACCGCTCCTTACAAGAGGATAAGAAGCTCCTGGGTATAGTTTGTGCTGAGATGCTCCGACATGGGTACTTGAAGGAGAATCCAGCGCCGGCCGCCCGTTTACCCGGAAGGACTACCTCAACTGAACGCGGAATTCTTGAGTCCGATGCCGTAGGGGCCCTTTTCGGACCATTATCCACCGCATGGGGATCTACATTTTGGCAAGCAGGAGCACACCTTTCACTTTGTACAGGACTTCGTCGCGGTGAAGTAGCAGCACTCACTTGGGAGGATATTAGGCCCGACGGGTGGGCTATCATAAAACATAGCGTTGATACCCTGGGAAATGTTCGAGAAGGTGGCAAGACTGGCCGTTCTCGCTGGGCATTCATATCTGCCGACCTTCGTGCTGTATTGGAGGCCGCGGTACCATGGCGGAGTGGATACATCATTACGCCCTCTGGAGGCGCCGAACCGGGAAAACCAGCAAGTATCGCTCAGGCCTTCGAACGTGCCTTAACCACGTCTGGGATACGGAGTGACAGCCAAGGGCATCCAATAACCTTCCACTCCCTTAGGCATACCTATAACACCAGGCTGATAGGTCAGGGAGCCGCAGTAGCCGACGTTCAACGGCTTCTAGGCCACAACTCTGACGCCATGACAGCCCGATACCTTCACCAAAGCCCCGAAACTCTGTCGAGGTTGAGAAAAGCCGCTGAATCAGCTGGGTGGAAGGTTGTCTAGCGTTTATCTTCGAGTTCTTTATCACGTTTCTTCTTTTGGTTAAAGAAATTTACGACTAGCGGGGTAATAGTGCCTATTAAAATAGAAAATCCTTGAATATCCTTACCATTCCATACAAGTAGGCCACCAAAGGCAGATAAAACTACCATCGCAAGAAAACCCAGGAACAATCCTGTATTGGATCTAAACTCATTACCTTTTACGGATCTTTCTTCAATATTTATCCTGTGTTTGATCTGAATCTCTGCATTGTCCATAAAACGCTTTGGAGCATCGGGGTAAATATCTCCATATCCGCGCATTTCGCTAGCAGGAGGAACCAAGCCAGAGTAATAGCTACTAGTAACCCTAATTCCTGCGTTATTCTGAGGTTTACCCTGGTTATCTAGACGGTTTTCGGACAAATTTCTTTGTGAGACCAGTGAAGGCTTTCCTGTAATCTTCTTTGAGCGTCGCTGCATCGTGTTCGAAGGCCCTCCTATCTGCTTCGGCCCCATTTTTTGAAAAATTATATTGATTTAAGGCACCTGAAAAGTCGACAAGTCGTGCTACACCTTCAAAAAATGAAGGTCGAGCAAACAAGAAGTCGCTCCCTATATATATCTCTTTGTTCATTTTGGTCCCCAATCTGACGCTAAATACCAACAAATGAAGGTATATGAATAATACAACGTTAGTTCATAACTGTTACCAAGTCAACCCTTGGTGTGCTATATATTACTATCTCGGTCGTTTTTGTGCTATTTAACAGTCTTAGCTGAAATCGGGAAGCGATGCGGAGGCTTTCGATTGGAAAGTGGTTTAATCGGATTGGACAAGAAGCCTGAAAAAGGTTAGAACAGATGTGGGGATAGTTCAGGCCATATCCTTCATTTTTTAGGAGATTCTGTTGACAATATATACTCCAGCCGAGCTAAAACACCGCGCCCTGGATTTTGCCCGGGAACACCGAACCGATAGCGATGAAAAAAGCGAGG
>DYOB01000031.1 GCA_020720765.1 Borreliella garinii | reverse complement strand
GCTACCCTGGGGTTTTCTGGTATTCTTGAAGCTGGTGAAACTATTACACTATCCCGAACCTGGGGTAAAAGAGCAAAACCTGTACTATCAACAGGAATCATAGCCATGGGACTTACAGCCCTTGGTTGATTTTCAGGAAAGGTATTAGGGGCCGGGGGTGAATCGGGGTTCATAGTTATTGAAGGACTGTGAGCGACTTCGGGAGAGACCCTGGGCGCAGTCGGGGGTTTTGCAGCAAGTAGCGGAATGTTGGAAGCCGACATTCTCGGTACCGCTGCAGATGGTGACGTTCTGGCCAATTGAGGTTCGACTTCCTCCCTGGGAGGATTGGGTGCTACGAGGGGAATGTTGGGATCTGTGATCAAACTTGGCTTCACAATCTCCGGGGTCCTTGGTCGATTTCGCGGCACGTCGACAAATTGGGGATGAAGGTCGCTCACTGACCCCATTTGAGGGGAAGGTACGCTGGATGGAACTTCACGGGGTTCTTTAAAATCGGGTTGAGCCTGCGTAATAGCCGGTCTCTGGGTTTCTGAAGGTAAAGAAGGAGGGACGATTTCTGAAACTCTGGGATTAACAGGTGGTGTATTTATCGAAACCCTCGGAGTTTCAGGTGAACTTGCGACTTCGGGTACTTGAAGTGTTTCAGGTGTGCGGGGGTTTGCCGGCTGTGTGCTTATCCATGGGGTATCGGTTCCCGGTCTTTCGGCTTCCATGGAAATAGGTCTCGTCGCTACAACCGCTGATGGGTTCAGCTCCGGATCCGGGTTGTTTCGGGCTTCAAGGTCGAGCGTACTTTCAAGCGCCCTTAAGTCTGAGCTTACTGTTGCAGAGATTCTCGCACTCTCTCCTTCCCCTAGGCCCAAAGATTTCGCTGCTTCTTGTGAAAGGAGAAGAACAGACCCTTCTATGCCTTCCATACTCCTTTTCAAGACTTCTACCAACACGGTTTTACCCGTTCTTGGGAGAGAAACCTCAAGAAAAGTATTCCTCGGGAAGTCGTTTGCGGCCGCAAAAAGACCGCTTTCCGGCAAAATTCCACGTTCAGCCTGGACGGCCTGTCCGTTCCATGCGTCCTGGGCCACGAGTAATTGGGCCAGGATCAGTAAAAAAAGAGTTATTCTCACTTGCCTCATTTTCCTCTACCTCTGATATTTTTTCGGCATTTATTGAGGGACTCTTGAAGTTTTTACGATTTCCGACATTTATAGTGATATGAAAAACACGATACTTGTCATAGTCGAGTCCCCGACTAAGGCAAAAACACTCAAAAAATTTCTCCCTGCTGAATACCAGATAGAGGCGAGCGTCGGCCATGTTCGTGATCTACCTCAAACCGCTGCGGAAATACCGGCTGAATTCAAAAAGGAAAAATGGTCGAACTTGGGTATTAACGTTGAAGCCGGGTTTGTTCCTCTTTACGTAATTCCCAAGGATAAAAAGGCAATAGTCAACGAACTGAAAAAGAAAATGAAAGATGCTACCGCCGTTTACCTCGCAACCGACGAAGACCGTGAAGGAGAAAGTATCTCCTGGCACCTCCAGGATATCCTCCAGCCCAAGGTTCCTGTTCGCCGCATGGTTTTTCATGAGATTACAAAGACCGCCATTTTATCGGCTTTGGACCACACACGCGACCTCGATATGGATCTTGTTGAGGCGCAGGAAACTCGGCGAATTCTCGATAGGCTTGTAGGGTACACTATTTCCCCGGTGCTTTGGAAGAAAATAGCTTACGGCCTCTCAGCCGGCCGTGTCCAAAGCCCGGGTTTAAGGCTTCTTGTCCAAAGGGAAATCGCACGCTGCCACTTTAAACAAGGTGAGTATTGGGACCTAGCAGCGAAGCTTGAAACGAGGGGGGAATCGTTCGAGGCCCAACTTGTGGAGGTTGACGGAAAGAAAGTCGCACGCGGAAAAGATTTCGACCCTGAAACCGGTGCTTTAGCAGAAGGTTCGGCTATGATCCTCCTCAATGAAACCCAGGCGCGCCAACTTGAAATCTCCCTGGCCAAGAGCCCCTGGAAGGTAGAAAGCGTCCAGGAGAAGGAAGTTATCAACAGGCCGCCTCCACCTTTTATAACCTCCACTCTCCAACAGGAAGCCAACAGAAAACTGAAGATGAGCACAAGGGACACGAGCCGAGTCGCCCAAAAGCTTTATGAAGAAGGTTTTATCACGTACATGAGGACGGATAGCCCCACCCTTTCACAGGAAGCGCTAAACGGCGCACGACGGCAAATATCGAAACTTTACGGTGATGAATTTCTCAGCCCGGCTCCTAGGCAATACAGTGCAAAATCCAAGGGTGCCCAGGAAAGCCACGAAGCCATCAGACCCGTAGGCTCTGATTTTCTCAAGCCTGAAGAAACATCTTTATCCGGTTTGGAAAAAGCACTCTACGAGATGATTTGGAAACGTACCCTCGCCAGTCAGATGGCCGAAGCTAAAAGATCCCAAGTCCAAGCCAGGATTTCCAACATAAACACAGTCTTCCTGGCAGGCGGTTCAAGAATTCTTTTCCCCGGCTATCTGAGGGTTTATGTTGAGGGAAAAGACAGACCTGAAGACGCCCTCGATGAGATGGAATCCCTTCTCCCCGACCTCAAAGAAGGGGACATCCCCAACCTTAAAGAACTCAACGCACATACCCATTCGACGAAGGCCCCAGCACGTTTTACTGAAGCGGCCTTAGTACAGCGTCTTGAAAAGGAAGGGATAGGACGTCCGAGCACCTACGCGAGTATTATTTCGACACTGATAGACCGAGGCTATGTGTTCCGAAAAGACAACGCCCTGATTCCCAGTTTTACGGGTATGGGTGTCACTGCGGTTATGGAAAACTCCTTCCCAGAACTCGTGGACTACCAGTTCACTAGCGAAATGGAAAATCATTTGGATATGATTGCGGAAGGAAAAGGTGAAAAACTCAAGTACCTTAGACAGTTTTTCCTCGACGCTGACGGGCTTTTAGAAAAAACCGAGCAACAGGATAAAACTATTGACCCAGAAAAAGCCCGAATGGTCATCCTACCCCAGATTCCCGATATCCCCATCCGTATCAGCCGTTACGGCCCTTATATCCAAACCACGGCCGAGGATGGCACGATAAAAAATTTCAACCTCGATGCCGAGACCCCCCCTTCTGAATTTTCCCAGGAAAAACTCAAGGAAATGCTGGAATTAGGAAGTAAAGGACCGAGGAAATTAGGTATTGATCCGGTGTCTGGGTTACCTGTTTTGCTCGCCTTTGGACGCTTTGGTCCACACCTCCAGTTGGGTGAAAAGAGCGAAGGGTTCAAGCCAAAAACCGCAAGTATCCCAAAAGAATACACCCCGGAAAACATCGAGCTCGGTACTGCACTTTCAATCCTCTCGCTTCCAAGGCAGCTGGGACTCCATCCTGAATCTGGAAAACCTATCAATGCGGGTTCGGGCAGGTTTGGTCCTTATGTGGTCCATGAGGGTGAATTCCGTTCCTTAAAAAAGGACGATAATGTCTTTACTATCGATTTGAACCGGGCGTTATTTCTTTTATCCGAAGAAAAGTCATCCGCCCGACGCGTTACAGTACTCCTGGATCTGGGTGTTGATCCTAAATCCAAGAGGAAGGTCCAGATTCTAAAAGGAAAATTCGGTCCTTACGTCAAATGGGGTATGATGAACCTATCTTTATCAAAAAATATTACGGAGGAAGAGGTCATGAGCCTTACACTGGAGGACATCGCAAAAATCAGGGATGAAAAGAAAACCGCCTCCCCGAAAACCTCGACGAGAAAGACCGCCGGTGCCAGGAAAAAAGGTTAAGAAATGATGCGAAAATGCCCTCCTCAGTAGTTTTGAAAGAGGCTCCTAGAAACTTTCTCTTGCGTAATCTGGTTTTAGGGTGTAACATTTCTTGAGGAGCTTCGTTTGCCTCTTTTCTCCTCCTAACCTCCGGCATCGTTGATGTTTCGGAGGTTTTTTTGTATGATGGTTTCGTGTTCCGCCTTGTCACCCCCCTTATCGTCCTAGATCTCGAAGCTACCGCCGGCACCGATGCCAATGGGTACCAAACAAACGAAGAAATCCTCGATGTCGGTGCGGTCTTCCTGGATACAAACCTTAACCCTGTAGGTGAATTCCAGAGTCTGGTAAAGGTTGAAGGTGAAATCACCCCCTTTATTACCCAGCTCACAGGGATTCGCCCTGAAGATATTGCTGATCAACCTCCTTGGAACCAGGTTGGGGTTGACCTTCTGTCCTGGGCGGATACTCTTTCGGGTGGAAAACTCAAGCAATGCCGTTTATCTGTTTGGGGAACCTACTTCGATATACCTTTACTGAGAAAAAACTATCAAAATCTTAAAATGGATTTTCCCTTTTCCGGGACCGCGCTCGACATCAAATCCCTTGCATTCCTTCGCCAGAGTCTCAGCGGGCGGCGGACCGACAAGCTCGACCTCTATGCGCTTGCTCAGGAGATGCAACTCCCTTCGCACGAACCCCGTCATAGAGCCCTGAACGATGCGAAGTTAAGCGCCGACGTTTTGATCAAACTCTGGAAAGAACTTGCTGGAGCTTGGATACAGGTTCCTCAGAGCGAAAATTGGCAGCACGTCCAACTGACAGCGGATAAATCTTGAAAATCCCCACCCTTCGTTTAAAAAAAGGCACGGAAAAACTCCCTCTCCGTCGCCACCCCTGGATTTTTTCAGGCGCTCTTGAGTCTCAAGCACAAGAAGAACTTCCAGGATCCATCGTCTGTGTGCGTGATCATTCTGGAATTTTCATAGCTTACGGGCAGTCGAGTCCCAACTCTCAAATACGCGTGAGGCTCTGCTCGTGGCAAGAGGATTCTTTTCCTGACGGACAGTGGCTTAAAGTTAGGATAGAAAAAGCTTTCTACCGAAGAAAACAAGAGATCCAGCGCGGCGAAGCCACTCTACGCCTGATATTCAGTGAAGCCGATAACTTACCCGGGCTTATAGCCGACCTCCTCGGCCAGCAGCTCATTTTGCAGTCAGACACAGCCGGTGCGGATTTTTGGATAGTCCAAGCTGCGGAAATTCTGGGAACTCTCCTGAAAGAAGCCGGCATTGACTTGGCTGCAATTTGGGAAAAAAGCGACGGCGACGGGCGTTCCCTGGAAGGCTTAATCCCACGGATTCGTCTACTTGCTGGAAAAGAAACTTTCGATTGGAACTTCCTGGAAAACGGCGTTGTCTACTCGGGGGGCAATGCTCAAAAGACCGGGCATTATATCGATCAAAGAGTCAACAGGCACCTGATTTCTCAACACTGCACAGGTGCAAAGGTTCTCGACGGGTTTTGTCATACCGGTGGCATGGGTCTCAATGCCCTGAAAGCTGGCGCCGGAGAAGTCTGGTTTGCCGACGGTTCTTCAGACGCCCTCGAAAGGGTTAAAATCAATCTTGACTTGAACCATTGGGGTTCGAGAAATGTCGGTTTTCTGGAAGGCGACCTGTTTAAAACCCTTCGAGTTCTCAAAGAGAAACGCGAGATTTTCGACGTGGTTATTTTAGACCCTCCCAAGTTCGCCCCAAAAAAAACGCACATCGATAAAGCCCTGGCCGCCTATAAAGATTTGGCCCTTCAAGGTCTTGAACTTTTACGAGAAGGCGGGCTTTTAGTTCTCTTCTCTTGTTCCGGGATCCTTGGAAAAGACCACCTTCTTCAAGCTACGGCCTACGCAGCCTGGGATCTGCGGGTGAAAACCCAATTGATCGAGGAATACCGCCAGAGTCCCTGCCACCCGGTTCCCCTGAGTTTCCCACAAGCGTCTTACCTTACAGGAATACTTATTCAAAAAGGAGATCCCTTATGAAATCATCCTTAGCCCTACGCTATTTGATGACAGGCTTAGCCCTAATTCTGGGTATCACCGGAATTCTTATGTCTGAATCCAAAACTCATGGGGTCGAATGGGTTAAAACAGGTTTCACCTTATTGATTTTACTTTCCACCTTCGCAGGTGCTAGGATGCGTATCGACAGGGAGACGCTTTTTATCCGTATGGGTCTGGCGTTTTGTATCCCTGCCGATTACGTCCTGGGAAGACTGGTTCAATCAGACACCTTCTTCGGCATGGGGCTTTTCGCCCTGGGTTATTTGTTGTATTTCTTCAGTGTTCGGACTGGAAAAGGTTTTACCCTCGTTTTTTTTCTTTTTTCTGCGTTCTCAATCGTGTCGCTTTTTCTCCTTGGACAGCAAACCCTTGCTAATTACCTGGCACTTGTCCCTTATTTAAGTATTATTACTTTGATGGCTAGCGCTGGTTGGAATCACTTTATTTTGGAAAGGAATCAAACTAACCTTGGCCTAGCCTTAGGTTTTTCCTATCTTTTTCTTTCCGATGTGATGATAGGAAATAACATCTTCGGTTCTTTCGCCAGCTTCGGCCACTGGCCCGTGATGTTTACGTATATCGTAGGCCAAATCCTTATAACCCTTTCTCTCAGAAGGCAATCTCTTGAAACTTGAAGGTCTGAACCCTGAGCAAAAGCGCGCAGTGGAAACCATCCACGGCCCTCTGCTTATCATAGCCGGAGCCGGAAGCGGCAAGACGCGTGTTATCACCTACCGCATCGCCCAGATGTTGGACCACCATATTCCGCAGAACCATATCCTTGCCCTGACCTTCACTAATAAAGCTGCGCGTGAGATGGAACATCGGGTAAAGGAATTGACAGGGAGAAAACTCACGAACCTTACAGTCAGCACATTCCACTCCTTCGGACTTCAAGTCATGAGGGAAAAGGGCGAATCACTCGGCTACAATCCCCATCTCACTGTTTATGACAGCACCGACACGCAGAGTTTAATACGCGATGCCTCCCGCGAACTAGGGATGGATTTTGAACCCGGGGAGATTCAGACGCTGGCCGGAGTTTTCAGCGCAGTAAAAACTGGCCGAAGAAACTGGGAAGGTTTCGATGAAAATATCCGCAAACTCTATCAGGAGTATCATGACCATCTGAAACTTTATAACGCCCTGGATTTCGACGACTTGATAGTAAAACCTGTCGAACTATGGGACACACACAAGGAAATTCTTGAGGAATATCGCCTGAGATTTCAATACATCCTTGTCGATGAATTTCAGGACACAAGTCTGGGGCAGTACGAAATGGTAAGGCTTCTAGCTTCCGAACATAGAAATCTCTGTGTGGTCGGGGATGATGATCAGAGCATCTACAGCTGGCGCGGTGCCAACTATCGGAACATCCAGGAATTCGAAAAAGATTTCCCGGAACGCGCCGAGATTAAACTCGAGCAGAACTACAGGTCCACGGGAAATATCCTCGCGGCCGCCAACGCTGTCATTATCAACAACCTTCAGAGAAAACCCAAGGCTCTCCGTACAACCCAAAGCGTAGGAAGTGTGCTTGAGATAGTCTACCCAGAGGATGATAACGAGGAAGCTGATTTTATTGTAAAAACCATTAAGACTCTTTTTGTCCGGGAGAACCGCCCCTATTCCGACTTCGGGGTTCTTGTCAGAACCAATAGCCTTACCCGAAACCTGGAAACAGTCTTTTTACGGGAAAATGTACCTTACTCGGTGACGGGTGGAACGAGTTTTATGGAGCGTAAGGAAGTCAAGGACATTTCAAGCTACCTGAGAGTCCTCTCATCACCTTCCGACGATATGAATTTTCTTCGGATCTTAAATGTGCCGAAAAGGGGGTTGGGAAGAGCGGTACTTGAAAATATCCTAAAGATGAAACGCTCCAGAGGGATTTCAGCCTGGGAGGCTGCACGACTTTTATCCCGCCCTGGTAATTCTCCTATCCCACCTACAGCGGCAGCGGAACTTTCGGTCTTCCTTGAAACTTTAGGTTCTTTCCGTTCGAAGCTAGGTAACGGGGTTGGACGAAAAAATGCTGAATTGGCTAAAGAACTTGTCGAAGAAATCGAAATGGAAAAACATATCCGTGAAGAAAATAAAAATGAAAAGGTCGCAGAATGGAAATTCCAGAATATCGAGCATTTTTTAACTGTTTATTCCGACTGGGAGAAGAATCCTGAGAATGACTTTCCTTCCCTTTCGGTTTTTCTGAACAGGATGATGCTTTCAAACCATGACGAGGATAACGATAAAAAAGATAAGGGGGCCGTTAACCTTATGACCATCCATTCTGCGAAAGGCCTCGAATTCCCCATAGTCTTTCTTCTCGGGGTCGAAGATGGTATTCTTCCCCACGCACGAAGCCTTGAAGAAAATGCCCAGGGCATGGAAGAGGAGCGGAGGCTTTTTTATGTCGCCATAACCCGTGCCCAGAAGAAACTCTATCTTACCAGCTGCCTAACAAGGAAAACCCAAAAAGAAAATATGCAGTGCCGACCTTCACCTTTTCTTTCGGAAATTCCTGCACAGCTCCTACAAGTAGCCCAAAATCAGGATGAATTTCAGGAAGGCGAGGCCGACGCACTTTTTCTTCAACTTAAGAAAAAACTAGGAATTTAAGCCTTTACGGGTTTTGTATTATCGCTTACAATACCTGTGAGGTGTGTATGCGTACCCTAATGACTTTCTTTATATTGCCACTTTTAATTTTATCCTTAAATTCCTGTGCAGGTGGTACACCACCCATGCCTCCGGATCCTGTGAGCGAAGATCCTCAAATTTACCTCGTTCAAGCTGATGCAGCCATAAAAGAAGGCCGGGTGGCCGAGGCGGCAAGACTCTGGGTTCGCTGCCTTCGTTTAAGTGCAGGAAAACCACAACATGCGGAACTTGAAGAAATAGCCCGGTCATCCTTAACCCTGCTTTCTTCTAAACTCACCCTTTCGCCCGGGGCTTCCTGGCTCAACTCCGACGGTACCCAGAAAACTTCTTCATCACAGGCTCTTTCTTCGGGATTCCAGCCTGTGAGGGTCCAACTTCTTCAGAATTCAGGCACAGGGAAGCAGATAGTACAGGATATGCCTGTCTCCTTCGATATGCTTTCAGGTTCTGCACGTCTTAATAGTCCAGTACTCACCAATGATTCAGGGGAAGCAGAATCTCCGGTTCTCGGTCTTAGTGCTCCAAACGGGACGGCCATGGTAAAAGCGTTTATCAGGATTTCAGACGAGGGGTTTTCTTACGTCCTTGAAAACGTTTCAATGAACTTCACTTATGTGCAACCGGGAAATGGAGTTGCCTTGGCTGTTTTCGTAAAAACCGGTACTAACCTGACCCGTGATGTTTCTCTAGAAGCTCAACTTGCTCCATCCCTGCGTTCCCTTGGTCTGAGTCTCGTACCTGTTTCGATTTCGGGTAACTTAGACACCTGGTACAATGGAGATTCAGAAGTTCTTTCCAACCTTGCTGAACGCCGCGCCTTAGGCAAACTTGTCATCGTGAGTTTTGAATTGGAGGAACCCAGGCAAATGGAAGTCAACGGGCGGACATTTAATATCTTTACTGTTTCAGGTTCCACGCATATTCGCATCCTTTCAACTTCAGATGGTACCCTGGTTTACAGTTGGAAATCACCTTCCGTCCGAGGCCAAGGCGGAAACGCCCAGACGGCTGTTTCTGATACTCTTCAAAGAACCTCCGCGGCTACGGATGAACACTTAAGACAAAACTCGGCGCCGTTACTCAGGTGAGACAATGAAACTCCCACCAAACCAACCCAAACTTCGTGTAGCTCTTACAACCGACTGTTTTTGGCCGAGGGTAAACGGTGTAACGGTGGCTGTACAAACCCTGCTTGAACAGTTTCTTGCCCTTGGGCACGAAGTCCTTGTAATAGCACCTGAATATGAAATGAACCAGCCCGCTGACCCCTCACAAATACAGAGGGTTGATGCACGGCCTTCAAAGGTTTCCCCGGAAGACAGACTTGCAACGCATAAAGGTATTTCCCAGGCCGTCGTTATACTTCAAGAGTTTAAACCCGACATCATCCACTCCCATACAGAGTTTGCACTGACCAAGGCGGCGAAGATCTATGCCCGGGAATCCAATATCCCCTTAGTTATGACGAGCCATACCTATTTCGAGCCTTATGTCCAACACTATATGCCGTATATGCCTCTATGGTTTATCCGCATTTTCGCTCTGAATTACACTAAACGAAATTTTAAGGCCGCAAATGTCATCATCACACCCGGCATCGCCATGGTGGAAACTCTGATGGGATATGGTATTAAGACCCGCATCGTGAACATTCCAACAGGAATTGATCCCAAACCTTTTTCGGGCGAAAAACGAACGCTGGGTAAGGGGTCGTTTCATCTTCTGTATGTTGGCCGCATCGCACGCGAAAAGAATGTTTTCTTCCTTCTGGATGTCCTCGAAAGGCTCGTTGGGGATTTTCCGGGAATCGTTCTGCGTTTGGTCGGAGATGGTCCTTCACGTAAAGAACTGGAAGAAGATGCGGAAAAACGCGGTCTCACTTCTTCCTTAGAATTTGTAGGTTACCAGCCCCATGAGGAGATCGCTTCTTATTATAAGAATTCAGATGTCTTCGTTTTTCCATCCCGAACCGAAACCCAGGGGCTTGTTACTCTTGAATCCCTGATGACTGGAACTCCAGTAGTCGCCGTTGGGGAAAGAGGCAGTGCCGAAGTCTTAAGGGAAGGCGATGGAGCACACCTCACAATCAACGATCCTGCCATCTTTTCAGACCAAGTTAAGAGGTTACTTTCAGATTCAAGCTATTGGGAAACAATGAGCGGAAAAGCTAAAGAATACGCCAAGGACTGGACTGCTCCGGCTCTCGCCTTAAAACTTGAAAAGCTCTATCGAGAGCTCGTTTCACCCTTATCGATATAAAATTTAACATCCATCTTGGAAGCGCTTTTTAATGCTGCTGAGGCCCTATCAAGAAGATTCTCCTCCAACCCCCTCCACTCTGCTACGCCAAAGCATAAAGATAAAGGAACTTGGGGCACTGTTGACTCAACCAACGCACCTGATGCAACCGCTTGTTTATAGACTTCAATAAATTTTTCCTGAATCCTATTTACGAGATTAATGGAACCTTCATCCGAAGTTTCCGGAAGCATCAGACAAAAGATCGACCCTCCCAATCTTCCAACCGAATCCACTGCCCGTACTATCCTGTTCAGCATTAGGGCTCCGGTTTTTAGCACCGCATCACCGGAATGAAAACCGCCTTCCTTATTTACCTCTTCGATATTGAGTATTTCAACTAGGAGAATTGTACAAGTTCCTTTTTCGTAACGCATCAGTCTCGAAACTTCTTCGTGGATTTTTTCAGTGATTCCGCGTCGGTTGAATAATCCCGTTAATACGTCCTTATGCGCAGCCTTACGAAGTATAAGGTTCTCATCAAACAAATGCTGTTCACGCCTTTTCCTGCCTAGAGTTGTTGCCAACTGCGTCACCATGAGCTGAAGGATTCTCAGTTCATGAACAGAATAGGTAAAGTTTAAAGCGAACCTTGCTATAAGCTGAATGCTGAATTCACCAAAAAAATCAGCCCCTACACTGACAACCCCGAAAGACGGATGAAGTTCCTTGATGTCCCATGGTGGTAACGAAAGGTCATGTACGACAAACTGGGAACCCTGCGACCTGAAATCCGGTGACAGCCTTCGAAACAGCTCTACCCCTTCCTCCTCAAGTGAAAGGCTTTTCCATAAGGTCTTCGGGTAACCTGCTATATTTTCAAAAAGCACTATTCCGTCGAAGAGAAAACCCCTTTCAATCAGACGGGCAGTATCTTGAAGAATTTCATCCGAACTTCCCAATCCGGCTAAAAGCTCCTGAAAACTTAGAAGAACATCGAGGGATGCCTTATTTTTTTGGACCTCACGCTGCTGCTTGTACTGACGTGCTAGGTCGACGATCCATTCTACCGTCTCACCAGGCTCTGATAAAAGATAAGGAGGAAATTCTTCTCCTTTAGCAGGGTTTAAAGCCGACTGGAGCTTAGCCCGTATAGGTGAATTGGGAAGCTGGAAACTTTCAAGGTACCCCTGCTTCCATGTGGATTCGGCCAGTGTTTTGTACCCAGCTGAGTCAAGGATTCTTCCATAATAGAAATAGAACCAGGGGACGCGGAATCGCAGGTCTGTTTTATGGAGATTAAGAAAGGCTTCAGCCTCTTTATAAAGTTGGGGAATCATTTCAATGCCCCCCTCGTGATAAACGACGTGGGCTCGCAGGAGAGAATAGAGAAGTTGTTCTTCCCAGTTAGCGGTGTTCGCCGTCTCCTGGGAAACCTTCATCCAGGTTTCTAATAACCTAGTCAGATGCCCAACGTTGACTTGACATAATCCGAGGTAGATTAAAACCTCGCGTCTGCCGTGGTAAATAAGACTACTGATATCCAAGCCGCGCATAAAACTCAATACACGGGAAAAATCCTGTTCCGCCCTTTCCCAAATCTCTGCGTTGAAAGCATTCATGGCAAGGTTAAAAAGAGTGAGTCCGATTTCAACTGACGATCTGTAACGGTACAAACCCGATAGTGCTTTTAAAAAGTTGTCCTGAGCTTTTTCATAATCACCGATGCTCATTAAAAAGTATCCCCGGCTATTAAAAACTTGGGGCAATTCCTCTAAACGGTGAATTCGGTTCTTTAAGTCTTCACTTTTCTGGTAACTATCCAGGACCTTCTCGTATTCTCCTTTTATGGACCAGTAATACCCTATATTCAGATACCCATAACTCAGAAGAAAAAAGTTTTTGTACTTTTCACAGAGTTCGATTCCCCACTGTTGGTAATAAGTGGCCTCGCTTATTTGCTCCACAGAATCCATAAGGTAGGGGTTTACTAGCCAAAAAGCGAGGGAGTTCGAAAGGTCGAGTTCCTGGCCCAATTCCAGGTATTTTCTAAAATCCTTTTTCCACTCATCCGGCGATAGGGTTTGCAAATGCTGTTCAGCCCACAAACGGACATGGAGCGAGTAGAATATAGTTTTCAAGTCGCAGCTTTGCTGGGCGAGTTCAAAGGAACGCAAGCTTAATGCATTGGCCTTTTGGTCTTCCCTTAGGATAAGAAAGCACTGTGCAATAAGTCTCGTAACCCTACTTCTTTCACTAAATTCCACCGTCGGCAAGAGCGTGAGAATATGCGCATAAAAATGGACTGCCTGTAGGGGTTTGCCCATACTGTAATATAAATTCCCAAGAGAGTTCAGGAGAAGTAAAAGGATGTTTGCCTGAAACCCCCGAGTATGGCGAAGATAAAAACCATAGAGCCTGTTGGCGAGTTCCTCCGCTTCTTCGAGGCAGAAAAAATCTTGAAGGAAATGCAGATGCTTCAAGGAGAGGTCGAGATCCCTCATACTGTACCGTTTGCTCCTTCCAGCCGTTTTTGATACTCCCTCCTGAATGCCGTATTGTTTCCAGGAACCCATGGTGTCGGAAAACCGGGACCATAGATCCGCTCTGGGACCGTGCGGAGGTTCGACGTCTTTTTCCTGGGCGAAAAGGAGAAGCACCCTTCCGCGTATATCCCTTTCCTTCCAGGATATAATGGCTGAAAGTGTAGAGAAAGGCAGTTCCTGGGCGTTTTCAAACACACAAACAGCAAACCGACCGTCTAGGACTCTTGAAAAAAGATTCCATACAGAAAGTTGAAACTGGTCCCTTTCCCATTTTTCCTCGTAGGGTAGAACTTCTTCTCTCTCGATTTCAATTCCCCAAAAATATCGTATAAACACCGGACGCTGAAAATGGTAGACACCTGCCTCCTCAAGTAAGGCTTCGGGACTGATATCCAGAGGTATAAGTTCCCTAATCCATCCGAGAAAAGGAGCGTAGGGTTCAAAAACCTCGCGATTCGACTTAAAATTCAGAATGATAGGCTGCTTACCGTCGATATCCGGCGGTATAGGTAAAATGGAGCCGTTATACGTGCTAAAAAGGTGGAATTGAGGCCTTCCTGATGAAATTTCTACCAAGGAACGCCCTAACCAGAGGTTCCAGTCTCGCGGATTCATTGTCACAGTGTAGTCTCAAGTCGTTTTTTTTGCATGGTCTTCCTTTACTTTTCGTCCTGTTGTCGCTAAACTAAAGCCTTAATCATGCGGAACTTTGATTCATTGAGTTTTATCGAGAACTACACCTACCTCGGTCCTTTGGGTCCTGAGCTTGAAAAAGACGCCCTGACTCTCCGGCTTTGGGCGCCTTTTGCCGAGCGCGTGGTAGCGCGATTGTATAAAGCGGCCTTTGAGCCCAATCCTTTTGTTCTTCTTGATCTCACACCAACCAAAATGGGAGCCTGGTCAGGTCGCATCCCCCAGGACTGCACCGGACTTTATTACACCTTGGAAACCACCTACGGCGGAAAACCAGGGGGCGAAGCCGTCGATCCTTACGCAATAAGCGTTGCTCCGAACGGCCGCCGGGGCTACCTTGTTGATATTGAAAAGACCGAGCCTGAAGGTTGGAATAGCGACTCTCCGCCTCCATTCCTGCATGTCAACGACGCTTTTATTTACGAGCTTCATGTTCGTGATCTCTCTTCCAACCCATCTTTAAACATACAACATAAAGGTAAGTTTCTTGGCCTTTCCGAACTAGGAACCCGCACAAAGTCAGGGATCTCTACCGGCTTAGACCACCTCAAAGATTTGGGTATCACTCATCTCCATCTTCTTCCTGTCTTCGACTTTGATGAAACGGATGATCTCAACTATAACCCCGAAGAATACAACTGGGGGTACAATCCCAGGCATTTCAACGCCCTCAAAGGCGCCTATTCGAGCAATCCGGAGAACCCGGAGCAGGCAATCATAGATTTTCGCACGGCCATTATGGAACTCCATAAAGCAGGCATCCGCGTCGTGATGGACGTCGTTTACAACCACACCTATTCCATAGAAAATTCTCATTACCATAGGCTTGTTCCCGACTATTACCATAGAAAATACGGTGAAATCTTCTCGAACGGTTCAGGCTGCGGTAACGAGCTTGCTTCAGAACGCCCCATGGTCCGACGCATGATTATCGATAGTCTTCTTCACTGGGCCAAAACTTTCCATATCCGGGGTTTCCGTTTCGACCTTATGGCCTTGATCGATACTATTACCATCAACTCGGCTGTACAGGAATTAAAAAAACTCGACCCAGGGTTCTTAATCTTCGGTGAAGGTTGGACAGGTGGTTTGAGTTCACTTCCCGACGAAAAAAAATGCCTTAAAGCAAACGCCCAAAAAACCAGGGAAGTCGCGTACTTTAGCGATGACACAAGAGACAGTATCAAAGGCCATGTCTTCATCGGGGATATCAAAGGTTTTATCAATGGCGGAGAAGGGATGGAAGAACCCATCAAATTTGCCATGGTCGCCTGTACCGAACACCCACAAGTGGACCTGGGACAATTGATTTACGCCAAGCAAGCTTGGGCAACCGGTCCTCACCAAACCATCTCCTACTTCGCAGCACACGATAATCACACGCTCTTCGACAAACTGCAACTGACAAACCCCGATGCAAACCTCCTCGAGCTCAAACGTCTTCAAAAGTTTGCCGGAGCCATTGTCATGACCCTTCAAGGCATTCCCTTCCTTCACGCAGGGGAAGAATTCATGCGCCATAAAAAAGGCGAAGAAAACAGTTATAGAAGCCCTGATTCCATCAACGGCATCAATTGGATTCTTAAAGAACAGCATATGGATGTTTTTGAATATTTTAAGGGCCTCGTGAGTTTCAGAAAAGCGCATTCAGCGTTAAGACTCAGATCCGGCGACGCCATAAGAAACCACCTGAGTTTTCTCGACCAGGGGGAACAGCGTCTCATTGTGACTCTCCTCTCGGATCATGCAGGCGGCGACCTCTTCGAAAAAATTCTAATTATCTACAACGCAAATACAAGCAGTCGCGAGGTCTATCTTCCGGTTGGCGATTGGAGTATTTATATCAACCATGAATCCGCCGGAACAAAAATCATCGGCACTCCTAAAAATGGCATTGTCCAAGTGGAAAGCCAGAGTGTTATGGCCTTGGGATTAGGGTAAGGATGGAACTCAAAGAATCCCAGATCGCCGCTGATTACCAAGAAATGGCCCGTATGGCCCTCGATAACGTCAGGCCCAACGACTCCGTGCTGATAGGCCAGCCAAGAGCTCTGCACGCTTTGACCCTGGGCTTGGAGCTGAACGCCAGGGGTTACAATATCATGGTGAACGGTCCTTCGGGCACGGGCCGCATGACAGCGGTAAGACGAATACTTACCGACATCAAACCTCCCCAACCGCTCCTTGACCTAGTCTATGTCTATAATTTCGAGGAACCCGAAAAACCGAAACTTATGACCCTGAACGCAGGGAAGGGTACGTTATTAAAAAAGGCTATTCATGACCTCGTAGAACGTCTCAAAAATGCCGTTAAAACGGAACTCAGCGGCGGTGACTACATGTCCTTGAGGGATTCTCTAGCAAAAAAAATCGAGGAGGCCGAGAATAAGGCCTTAGCAAACCTTGAAAGTAACGCTGCTCTAGAAGGTTTTCGTGTCGTTCAAATCCAGGATGAGGACGGTGAAGCCCAGACCGATATGGAACCTCTCCACCTTGGAAAAGCCATGGGCTGGGAAGAATACCAAAACCTCATAGTTACCGGAAATCTTACCCAAATCCAATTTCAGGAAAAAAGGGAAACATATCTAAGAATCATGTCGAGCATGAAATCTCTGTTTGAAGACCTTCGCGTAAAGCGGGAACAAGCAGAAGACGATATGGACGGGATGGCTGTGAATTACCTCGGTGAAACTATTCGTAGGGAAGTTAAAAGAGCCGGCAAGGGATTCCGACAGCCCGAACAGAGGATATATTTTCAAGCCTTAGAGAAAGATATTCTTTCCCACCTTTTCCTCTTTAGCTCGGACAAACCGCTCGAAGACAGCTGGGGAAACCCTGGTTTTATCCGTTACGGTGTCCACGTTCTTCTCGACAGAAGCAAGGCGAAACTTGCTCCCGTGGTTTATGAAACACGTTGTGACCCGTCTTCACTTCTCGGTACAGTAGATGTACGGGTCGAGCCCAACGGTGAAACACGAAGCAATTTTATGCAGATACGAGCTGGAGCACTCGTGCAGGCCTACGGAGGCTACCTAGTACTCCGGGCAGAGGACCTTCTGACAAACGAGGAGAATTGGACCAATTTGCTACGTGTGCTGGACACCGGACTCGTCGATATCCAAGCACCTCAATCACCTTTGGGACCGGTGGCCTTCCCCATAAAACCTCAGAGTATTCCCATACAGGTTAAAGTTATTCTTATAGGTCCTGAAGGTTCGTATGATTACCTGGCCGAAAAAGACCCTAACTTTCTTCGCTTATTCAAAATCAGCGCTGAATTTGATTCGGTCATGGACTCTACTATCGATGCAGCCGCTGAATATATCCGATTTATGCAGAGTCAGATTCAACACAAATCACTGCTCCCACTCCACTTGTCCGGAATGGCCTCTGTCCTGGAATATGGGCATCGCCTGGCAGGAGATAGAAAAAAGATATCGACCCTCTTTAGCCGTATCGCCGACATCCTTACCGAATCCTCCTATTGGGCTAAGAAAGAAAGCCTTAAAGAGATCCAATCCGAAAGTGTTATAAGAGCCTTGTCTGAACGCCATTATCTTTTCTCACTTCCGGAAGAAAAGATAGATGAGGAATGGGCTAGAGGCAGACTCCTTATCAATGTTGAAGGCTGGGCTATCGGACAAGTGAACGGCCTAGCTGTCCTGGACAGGGGGTTTTACCGGTTTGGGAGACCTCTGCGTATCACTGCCGCAGCCTCACCAGGTCGCGGAGGAATAGTCAATATCGAAGGCAAGGCGGGACTGAGCGGGAGGATCCACACTAAGGGTGTACTGATTCTCGAGGGACTTCTTAAAAGTCTCTTCGCCAGGGATTCCAGTTTTTCTATGAACGCCAGTGTAGCGTTTGAACAGAATTACGGGGGGGTGGAGGGTGACAGTGCAAGTTCGGCTGAAGCGTGTGCATTGATCAGCGCCCTAGGCCGTTTTCCACTGCGCCAGGATATCGCTATCTCCGGATCCATCAACCAAGCCGGTGAAATCCAATCCGTCGGTGGGATCACCGAAAAAGTTGAAGGATTCTACTCCGTCTGCAAACAAAAAGGTTTAGCAGGTCAGGGTGTTATTCTTCCCTATTCCGATATTGACCATCTTACCCTGAAGATAGAGATTTGCGAGGCTGTTGGGAAGAAAGATTTCTACCTCTATGGTGTTTCAACACTCGGACAGGCGCTTTTCGTGTTAACGGGAAGAGAATTTGGAGTTATGAATAAAAACGGTGAGTATCCGATTAACACTTTGGGTTTTCAGGTTATTGAAAGACTGAATAATCTAAAAAAAAAGAGTAACTCTCCTTGATTTTCATTTTTATTTCGTTATCCTTAACTTATAAAGATTGATTTTAGGTGACAATAGAGAGTATGAAGCAAGAAGAAAAAATAAAAATCGTCCACGCTGCAAAAAGCCAACTCGTTTATGAGGTGCAAACATTCACCCTTCCTATGGAAATGGAACTCCACCTTGAGGAGATCCTTACTTTATACTTGGAAGAATTGGGACAGTTAGAACTCAAAGACCATTTGATCTATTGTTTACGCGAACTTACTGTCAATGCAAAAAAAGCCAACACAAAACGAGCCTATTTTCGAGAAAAAAATCTCGATATCAACGAAGCCATTCAGTACGAAAAAGGAATGGTAAACTTTAAAGAAGATACCCTTTCCAAGATTGACTACTTCCTCGCACTCCAGGAAAAAATGGGTTACTACATAAAGGTTTCTTTCCAAGTAAAGGACAAGGTCCTCTTGCTTAAAGTTAAGAACAATGTTCCCATCAACCACAAAGAACTCACACGTGTTTACGACCGCATAGCCCGAAGCAGGGTTTTCACGAGCATGGAAGACGCCTTTAAAGAAGTTCTCGATGATTCAGAAGGGGCCGGCCTGGGTATCGTTATTATGATCCTGATGTTGAGAAAACTTGGGCTGGGAGAAACTGCTTACGATCTCGATGCCCAAGGAACAGAAACAGTTGCTACTCTTTCCGTACCCATCAGTAAAATTAAACTTGAAAAAATAAATCTTGTCGCTGATGAGATAGTCCAGGTTATCGACAGCCTGCCCCCCTTCCCTGAAAACATCCGCCGGGTCCAAAAGATGCTTGAAGAGGAAGATGTGGACCTTAACCAAGTTGCCAGAAAGATGAGCACCGATCCTGGTCTCGCTGCCGACCTTTTAAAATTTGTCAACTCGGCGCATACTGGCGTTCGAAGACGGATCTCCAACCTGGAGGAAGCCGTTCGGATTATTGGTATCCGGGGTTTGAGGACCATGCTCTTCCCCTACGGTGCTCAAAAAGCCTTGTCTAAACTTCTTAAAGATCAAGAGGAGATTTCTAAGGAGGCTTATAAGGTTTCCTTTTACGCTGCAGAAACAGCCCGCAATCTTAAACTCAACCGCGATGTCCAGAGCAGTGCTCAGATCAGCGGCCTACTCTATAACCTGGGTAAGGCTGTTTTAACCTTGGTCCACCCTGAAGTCCACAGAAAGATCGCCCGATTTTGTAAAGAAAGAAATATCAGTGCCGATGTCTTCGAGGATTTAACCAGCGGGGCCAACCAGGCTGAGATAGGGGCGCGTATAGCCGAGAAATGGCATTTCCCGGAATTCCTTATAGAAGTCATACGCTATCAGGCCTACCCCCATCACAGCAGAAAAGAATTTCAGGCCCTGGTCTGTTTGATTTATCTTGCTGTGAATATGGTGAATGTAGAAAAAGGATACCAAACCTTCGCCCAATTCAGCCACCCCATCCTGCGTGCTTTCAAACTCGACGCAGAGGGAGCCATCGAATCTATACATTCCTCTGTAAAGACAGCCTGGGAAGAATTCAACAAGACCGTTTAAACTTAACCGACTTCATTGTTGGAGTGCGATCTCCTCTGCAGTCACTAGAAGAAGGTCATCCATCCATGAGCTTCCCCACATGGAGTCTTGAGCCATAAGTTCGGCGGCTTCCTGTGAATAACTGTCTTGGTTTCCCCCGAGAAGAAAAACAAGAAGACCTAAGGTAATGACTGCCGCTACAGCAACACTGCCTAAAATAGTGAAAAGACCTCGTTTTTTATTGAGAAATCCCTGGAACGAAGGCTTGCGGTCAGCTTTCTTCCTAACGATTTTATCCCAATCTGTCTGCCCGGAGGAAACTTCAGATTCTATATTCTTTTCTATTTCCCTTGTCCAGGATTTAGGCCACTTCATTTCCATTGTATCCCTCCTCCTTCATCCATGCCTTGAGCTTTTCCTTCACACGGTAAAGCCGGCTTTTCACTGTTCCTTCGGCCAGGTTTAATGCCGCTGCGGTTTCCCGAACGTCCCAACCTTCCACCTCGCGGTAAAAAAACAGCAGACGGTCATCCGTTTCCAACTTCTGAAAACACCTGTCGAGCGATTCCCGCAGGCTAAGGATTTCGGGTTCAGACCCGTAAAACTTCGTATCAGCCAAGGTATCGCCAATTTCAGGAACCCGGCCTACCTTCCTGGCATTAATTCTTTTTCGTATGTAGTCAATTCCTCGCCTTCTGGCAATTGCCGCCAGATAACCTGCTAATTTGGTCTCACCCCGCCAACGCCCCAGGCTCTTGCTCATTTCCCACCAGAAATCCTGGAGCAAATCAGCTACGTCCTCGGTGCCGCGGATTCCCATAGCGGAAAAGACCCGCCTGATAAGCGGGTCAAAGCGGGTCATCAAAAACCGCCATGACTTTTCATCATGGCGGTCTACCCAATCCCGGACATAAGTCCAGGATTCGTTATCCCCTACCTGGACGGTCATCATTCCTCGGACCGGGAACAGGGGCTCCAGCTGGACCGCCGCGCATGTAAGGCATCATATCCCTGTCACGTCCACGAACCATCTTTACCCAAATTTCTTCACCGACGGCTTTTCGAACTTCGAGTTCACCTTCCATCATATTCAGCCGGATTTGGTACTCGAGATCCACAGCCTCACGGAGAAGGGTCCGAACGGCGTTCATATCGGGGTTTGCCGGTACAAGTGCCCTCGCAAGCTGCGCTTGCTTGATTTCGAGGTCCGCACGAACAGTTCGAACTGCCAGTGCCCGGCGTGTCCAAACTTCCGTCACAGTCGTGATTTGCGCTTCGGTCAGACCCAATCTCTGAAGAGCGGGGCGTGAATTGGGGTCATTGTCACGATCTTGACCATCACCCGGACCATTTCCAGGCCCAGTTGCGACGAGCATGGGTACCAGGTCCCCGGCTTCCAACGCCCTGTCACTTATTCCGGACTGGGCGGAAAGCCCGGCCGCAACCATTAAAAGCAATATCTTCATGTGCATCTTTGCACCTCCGCTTTTAATGTCGTAGGCCAGGGCTTTTGGTTCCCAATATTAAGATTTTTTATAAACCCAAACGCTGAAGAAGACCCGGAATCTGACGTCCCCAGCTGGTATTGGGATCAAGGGTGCGGACTGCATTAAGAATTTTTTTTCCTTCCTGGTTGTTCTTCAGAACATTGAGCTGGATAGCCGCCCGGGTCATCATGATTTCCTGTTGGAGCGGTACCAGCCGGGCCTGGGAAGCTCTCAGCTCAAGGGCTTGTAGATTCGTTAGTGCGGCATTCCAGTCACTATTGTCGTTCAGTCCGGCTTGAAGGGCGTCATAGTCGTTCTTGATAAGATATTTTCCCCGGAGTCCTGCAGCGTTTTGAGGATCAAGAGATAGTATTTCAGCCTTCAGGTCGGCGAAAAATGAGGCGTTGTCCGTAGCTTCCATTTTCTCGTAGAATTGGTCGAGAAGGCGGGCTTTTTCTAAACCGCTAGCCCTCTGTGCTTGGTCGAGCAAGGCCCGATCCCTTTGTTTGTTCTGTCGGAAGGCCGCAAGTTCATTAAGGTAGGCTGTAGGGCCGCCCTGTTTATAGCCTGTCCTAGCGTAGGGTCTCCCCTGGTTATCCAACAGTAAAATCGTCGGGTACCCTTCCACACCATACCTTGTCGCTAACTCACGGTTGCGGGCTTTTATTTGGGGTGTCTGGGGCAACGAACGTGGGAAATCAATTTTGACTAAAATAAAATCCCTCGGTGCCTGTTGTTTGAAGGGAGCGGTATCGAAAACCTCGCGTGATAAGCGTTCACACCAAGTACACCAGTCAGATCCGGTAAAATTGACAAGGAGGTCCTTGTTTTCCCTTCGAGCCTGGGCTAGCGCCCCGTTCCAATCTTCAGTCCAAATTTCTTGTCCGTTCATGGCCACTGATAAAAAAAACAGGATAAGACCTGCGGTCAATCTCTTCATAAAGCCTCCATTTTAAAAATATAGCATGGAAAATCAAAGAAGGGAAATTTTAGAGACTATAGAGCCTTTCCCAAAACTCAACGAGGAAGGGTTTTCAGAAGTGAAAAAGGAAGCGAAAACCGCAGTTTACTCGGGTAAATGAGGATTTGAGCGAGTTTTTCGCGCACTGACAAATCCTCCGCAGTAGTTTTGAAAAAGGCTC
>DYOB01000030.1 GCA_020720765.1 Borreliella garinii | reverse complement strand
TGAGCATCCCGGCTCCCCGGTCCTGTGTCAAAATCTCAAGCGCAACAGGCTCCTAGGAATTTTCGCACTGATTGGTTACAAGAAATTATTCGGTCCACTCAACTCAAACTATTCACGACTTCAGGCCATACCCCCCCAGGTTCCCGATGAAACCCAAGGTTTTTATGTGATAAAACGGGTCTTTTCAGCCTTTGTTCACGCGCAAAACCTCCTTAAAAAAAAGGAAAGGGAAGAAGTCGCGCGGTACGTGGTCCATCAAATGAAAAACCTTTGGACCCCGGTCCGCCTGGCCGGTGAAACGCTCCGTGAAAACCCCGGGGACACCGTCAGAAAGGAAGCTGTTTCCTTGATCCTTTCCCAGAGCCTGCGCGCCGAAAAGCTCCTCAACCAGTTTCGGGGTGTCTACCACTTTCCCCCGCCACAGAAAGAAAACATCCTCTGGAAAGAATTTCTCCCCGCTTGGTTGGCGAACCTGGGTATTCCCCTTGTGTGGATTATCGAACCAGCCGACCTAGGCCAGCAAGCAGACCCCAACCTCCTCGGGCAGGCTCTGGAGAATCTCATCCGCAACGCGTGGGAAGCACAGGGCAGCACCGGGCCGGCGGTGGAAATCGAAATTTCCGAAAGATGCCTTAGGGTTCTCGACCGGGGTTGCGGATTTTCCCGGACAGCTGATACTGAAACCAAACACCTCAGCATGGGGCTCGGTCTCGCCTTCGTCCGGCAGACCACCGAGGCACACGGCGCAAACCTGATCATAGGGGAGCGCGAAGACGGAGGGAGTTCTGTATCCATAATCTGGGGGGTAAGTTCATGATAGTCATCTGCGACGACGACCACGCCATCCGTCAGGCTCTTTCAATGGTCCTTCGTTCCAAGGGCTACAGTGTGGACGACTGCGGACCCGGCGAGGTTTTCAGCAAACTCAACGATACAACGGAACTCCTCCTCCTCGACCTCTATCTGGGTAACCAGAGCGGATTGGATATCTTGAAGAAACTTCAGGATGAAAATGTCGACTTTCCCATCGTGATGATCAGCGGACAGGCCGGTCTTTCCGAGGCGATGGAAGCCGTCCGTCTCGGGGCCAGGGATTTTCTGGAAAAACCTGTTACTACCGAAAGGCTCTTAGTCTCTGTTCAGAACGCTGTCCAGTCACGTCTCCTGGCCCAGGCGCATCGCAACACCCACTACCCCGTCGTCCACTCAAAAGGCTTAAAACGCTCGCTAGAACTTTTGGCTCGCGCCGCGAATTCCGTTGCTTCTGTTCTCATCCAGGGTGAAAGCGGAACCGGAAAAGATGCCGCTGCGCATTACATCCATTCGTTGAGCACCAGGGCCAATAAACCCCTCGTCCGCATCAACTGCGGGGCCATCCCCGAATCGCTTATCGAAAGCGAACTTTTCGGTCATATGAAGGGTTCTTTCACCGGGGCTATTTCCGATTTTCCCGGAAAACTCGCTTCGGCCCACGGAGGAACGCTTTTTTTGGACGAGGTAGGAGACCTTCCGCCGGGAGCCCAGACCAAGTTTCTCCGGTTCCTCGAGGATGGCGAAATTCAGAAAATCGGGTCGAACCAGCTTATCAAGTACGACGTCCGCGTTATCAGCGCCACGCATAAAGACTTGGAAAAAGAAGCCTCGGAAGGACGATTCAGGATGGACCTCGTCTACAGGCTGAGAATTTTACCTGTGAAAATCCCCCCCCTTCGCGAGCGGCTTGAGGATATCCTTCCCTTAATCGATTATTTTCTCCTGAATCAAAAAGGCGATATGGCTTCGGTGCGGCTCTTTACGGAAGATGCAAGAAAGTTTCTTCTTTCCTACCCCTGGCCCGGAAATGTCCGAGAACTCAGGTCCTTGTGCGAGCGCCTTGCTGTGTGGATCGATGATTTCCCCCTGGACGCGGTAAAACTCAAACCCATTCTTGGGGAAACAACTCTGGACGAGGACCCCTTCCTACAAACTCTGCCCCTGGCGGAAGCCAAAAGAAGGCTTGAACTCCGCTACCTCAAAACCCAGCTGGAAAAATTCGGGAGTGTGAAAGCAACAGCTGAAGCGCTGGGAATCCTGGCAAATAATTTTTCGAGAAGACTGGGAGAACTGGAGGATCAAAACAACAGTGGAAAAATCACTGAGTAAAAGTTTCTCTCCATTTTTCCTGGTCTAGGTAGTCGAAGAGAAATTCGAGTTCGGGTTTAGCTTTCGAATAGGACGCTATGCTTCCTTCGAGGTCCCCTTTTCGAGCCATGTTTTCAGCTTCTTGAAGATGTTCGACTACCCCTGTGGTGGCTAAGTTCCGCAGTGCGCCTTTTATTTTATGGACAGTGTCCTCCACCTTCACCGCATTACGTTCTGCGATAGCCGACTCGATATCTGAGAGCATCTCTTCGCGTGACTCCGTAAAGAGCACAACGAGGCTCGCATAAAGGGCTATATCCCCGTCGCAAATTTCATAGGCCCTGCTGCCGTTAATGGGTGTGTTTGAATTGGACATACGGTTTTCTATGATAAAACGCCGGGATTTTCAAGATAGGCCCGCTATGCTATAGTGCCGCCATGGAAGAGGAAAGTCTAATCAAAAGTCTCCACCCTTTAGAGGTACGCGTACTTCTTTCAGGCGCCATGGAGCACACAGCCGCCGACCTTGTCGGAAAATTGGGATACAAACTCGGTCAGGCGCTCCAAGCCCTGAGCTGGCTTCATGCTAAAGGTTTGGTAGAAGAGAAAGGCCGGGTGGCCTTGCGTTTTTTTGAAATCACCGAATTAGGGCGCTTATGGTCGAATCTTGGATTTCCCGAGCAGAGACTGTTTCAAGCCGTGGTCGGAAGCGAACCCAAAACCCTCGCTGAATGGGGTCCCCTCCTGGAAATGGAGCAAAGCGACCTCGGCAGCGCCTTCGGCAGGTTGAGTAAGGAAAATTTCCTTGGGCTCAATGAATTCAAACAGGTCATTGTAAAAAATTCCACTCCTCCTTCTTGGATGGAAGAAACTTCAAAACTGTTAAAAAGCGCCGCCAAGTCGGAAAGTCTCAATGAAACTTCCCTGACCTCCACCGAACGGGAACTGGTATCCGGCATGGCTAAAAAGCGGGGGGCCGCAACGAGTGCTTTCAGGACCATCGAAAGGGAAGAAATCACGTATAATTTGACTTCCGACGGTCTTGAAGCCGCAAAAACCCTGAAAGCCAGGGGTGTTACAGGCGAGGAAGTCGGCCGTCTGACTCCGGAGATGCTCCAAAGCGGTTCGTGGAAAACAGCTACTTTCCGGGCTTATAACGTGAACACCGCCCCTGTCCGTACCCTGATGGGCCGGCGGAACCCTTATTCGGCTTTTTTAATGGACGTGAAGGACAAACTCGTCAGTCTGGGTTTCGAGGAGTTTGACGGCCCCCTGGTGGAAACCGAATTCTGGAACGGGGACGCGCTTTTTATGCCCCAGTTCCACTCGGCCCGCGATATCCATGACGTTTACTACGTGAAAAATCCGACCCACGCAAGGGAAATCGAGCAACCTTGGCTGGACCAAGTCGCGGACGCCCACGAAAACGGTGCTGGCACCGGAAGCCGCGGTTGGGGTTACTCTTTTGATAAAGATTTCACACGAAGGCTTATACTTCGAAGCCAGGGAACGGTTCTTTCCGCCAAACAATTGCCGACGGCCAAGGTTCCTGGAAAATACTTCGGGATAGCCCGGTGCTTCCGCTACGACCAGGTGGACGCCACCCACGGCGCAGATTTTTACCAGACCGAGGGTATTGTTTTGGGCGAGGACGTCAACCTGAGGACTCTACTCGGACTTCTCGAGATGTTCGCAGTGGAAATCGCAGGAGCGACCGAGGTGAAGTACGTCCCAGGGTATTTCCCATTCACCGAACCGAGTATCGAGGTACATATCAAACACCCGGTCCTAGGCTGGTTTGAACTCGGCGGGTCTGGAATTTTCCGGCCCGAGGTCACCAAGCCCCTGGGAATCCATGTCCCCGTCCTCGCATGGGGTTTGGGTATAGACCGCATGGCCCTGATGCAGCTCGGACTCAACGACCTCCGGGAGCTCTTTACACCAGATATAGAAAAGGTCCGGCTCCGCCGGAGTAAGGGAGCCTGATAATGCCAAAAATAGAAATACATTCGCAACCCTTAAGGGAGCTTTCGGGTTGGACTTGGAAAAACCGCGAAGAACTCGAATTCGCTCTGATGAGCTTAAAAGGTGAGGTCGATGAAGCAGGGGATGACGGCGTCTATAAACTCGAGTTTAACGACACGAACCGTCCCGACCTCTGGTCCACCGCCGGGGCGGCACGCTCCTTAAAGGTCTACCGCGAAGCCAAGGTACCCGTTTACAACTTTTTCTCAACACCGGAAAAAAGCCTACCCTCTGAAAAACGGAAGGTAGTCGTAGACGCTTCACTTGGGAAGATTAGACCCTACATAGCCGCCTTCGTCATTTCCGGGAAAGCCATCAACGACCAAGCCCTGCGCGACCTTATCCAAACCCAGGAAAAGCTGTGCTGGAATTTTGGCCGTAAACGCAAAAGCATCGCTATGGGGGTGTACAGAAGCCACCTGATCCAGTGGCCGGTGTCCTACTCGGCCGTCAACCCCGATTCAACCAAGTTTATCCCCCTGGGGATGGATGAATCTTTGAGTTTGCGTGAGATCGTTAGACTGCACCCGAAGGGTAAAGAATACGGACATATCGTCGCAGGCTTTTCGGCCTTTCCCTTTCTCACAGACGCCGGCGGTGAAATACTAAGTTTTCCCCCGGTGATCAATTCCTCAAGACTCGGTGCCGTCGTCGAGGGCGACGGTGAGATCTTTGTGGAAATGACTGGTACCGACCTTGTTTCCCTGACTTTGGCGGCTTCCATTGTAGCCTGCGATATGGCCGACCTCGGTTTCACCATCCTACCGGTAATGGTGAGCTACCCCTACGACACCCTTTTCGGGAAGGAAATCACTTTTCCTTATTTCTTCCAGAAATCCATCTCCACCACGACTAAGGCCTCGGAAAAACTTCTGGGTCTCAACCTTTCTGAGGCGGAAATTGCTACTTCATTGACCCGGATGGGGATGAAGCCCGTGATAACAGGGGAAACCATCACTATTCTGCCGCCACCTTACCGCAACGACTTCCTGCACGAGGTGGATATCATCGAGGACATTATGATGGGGCATGGAATAGGGAACTTCAAACCCCTTCAACCCAGCGATTCCACCTTCGGTCGTATCACTGTGCTGGAAAGGCTCGCCCGCGAGGTGCGCGACCTGATGATAGGTTTGGGATTCCAGGAAATGATTTATAACTACCTCGGTTCTGGGAAGGATTTTATCACCAGGATGAATATTCCCGGGGAAAATCTGGTCCAGATAGTTAACCCAATGACGGAAAACTACGAGTTTGTACGCAACTCGATTGCTCCAAACCTCTTGGAATCCGAAAGTGTTTCAGCCAATGCTGTTTATCCCCATAAAATATTTGAAGTCGGAAAAACTGCGATACTTGACGGGTCAGACCCTAGCGGAACACAGACTTTAGATTGTCTTGGATTTCTCATAGCGGATAGGGAGGCAGACTTCAACCTGATCAATACCGTGAACTCCGCCCTCGCCTATTATTTGGGAATACCTTACCAGGTCGAGGAAACCCACGACCCGAGGTTTATCCCCGGGCGCTGCGGTGCTTTAAAGTTGAAAGATAAAACGCTTGGAGTCTTCGGCGAGGTCCACCCACAGGTTCTTGAAAATTGGAATATCGGTACCCCTTGTGTTATGGGCGAATGGAATCTTGGGGTTATCCTCAATGCCAGAACTTGACGCCGGAAGGACTTCAGCCCAAAATACAACTGTGAAACAAACGATTCTTTATTTTTACCTCAAAACCGGAGGCGGACACTTTTTCAGTGCCAAGGCCTTAAGTGCGGCTGTTGGAACGGATTTCCCCGATACTGTCAACCTTCCAACCGATGGCATTCCACCGAACGTTAAAAAACGACGTGCCTTCCTGGAAGACGGTTACCGGATAGCCGTTCAAGATCTACCGTTTATGTGGCCGCTTCTCTACGAGTTCAGCCGTATTCGTCCCATCCGGTTTCTCCAGTTGCTCAGCATCAGCTGGATGTCGGGAAAATACATCAGAGAAGAAATTCTCCGCACGGGTGCCACGAAAATCGTTGTGTTGCATTTTCTTTTGGTACGGCCTGTTATGAAAGCCGTGAAAAAACTCGGGTTGCCGATTCATGTCCTAGAAGTCGTCACCGACCCCTTCACCGTCCATCCTTTCTGGTTTCATCACAGAAACGTCCCTGCGGCCGTTTTCTCCGAGCGCGCTAAATCGGATGCGGTGAAAAAGTTTGGTTGGAACCCTGAGATGATCCATGTTTATCCGATCATGCTTAGGCCCGAATTCGAAAATCCCGTTCCAGCGAAAGACCTTCCAGCTCTCAAGAAAAAATACGGCCTTGATCCGACCATTCCCATCGTACTTCTAGCCGGCGGCGGGGACGGGTTGCCTGGAGCGGAGAAGGTCATACACGAGGCTGATCTAGCGGGTTTAAAAGCCCAAATCATCCTCGTCTGCGGAAAAAATGAGAAGCAAAAAGCAGATGTTGAAGAATTTGCCCTTAGCCGTCCTCCAGAAGCGCTTCCCATGAAAGTTTTCGGCTTCGTGGATTTTATGTACGACCTGATGAATATAGCAGATATTATCGTGACAAAAGGCGGACCAGCCACGATCATGGAAATTCTGATGCTCGGCAAACCCCCGCTTGTCGTCAACTATATTTACGGGCAGGAACAAGGTAACGTCGACTTTATCCAGGAAAACGGAGTGGGTGCCTATATACCCCAACCTTCGAAACTCGCCCAGAAACTTGTTGAGCTTGCCCACGCCCCCGAGCACCTTCAGGTGATGAAGGACCGGATTAAAAACCTGGGCTTGCGAAATGGAACGGGCGAACTCGCCCGCTGGGTCCATGATTTCCCGGTTGAAAAATAAAGCCGGAAACCTATGAAAACCTTCCGCAACGGGATAGAAAAAGCGCTACTAGAATTGATAAAAAGCTATGAAGAAACCGGCGGCATCAACCACTTGATGGGGCCGAATCTGCCCACTCAGGAGGACGTAGCCGAGCTGGTTGAGGATATTAAGGCCCTGATTTTTCCCGGGTTTGCCGAAACTCTCGAGACCGATTTCGCCTCCATCGACCATGTGACGACCGAAAGTGGCTGGTCGGTTGTAAGGAGGCTTGTCGAGGAAGTCCGAAGGTGTATGGAATTTAAAAACCGGACTGATACTTCCGTAAAACAATCCGATGATCCCATTCAAGCCGAACATATTGTTCTGAAATTTATGGAGTCGCTACCTTTTATTCGGCGGCTTATCCAGGAGGACATTCAGGCCACTCTTGAAGGCGACCCGGCGGCTAAGAGTTTTGAGGAAATCATCCTGAGTTACCCTGGAATAGAAGCGATAACCGTTCACAGATCATCGCATATTTTCTGGGAAATGGGTGTTCCTCTACTCCCCCGTATGATGAGCGAATGGGTCCATCGGAAGACCGGAATCGATATCCATCCCGGTGCAACCATAGGCCGGCGTTTTTGCATCGACCACGGAACGGGAATCGTGATTGGTGAAACTTGCCATATCGGTGAAGATGTAAAACTCTACCAGGGCGTAACGCTGGGAGCTTTATCGGTGAAAAAAAACATGGCAAGTCTAAAACGCCACCCCACGATTGAAGATATGGTTACCATCTACGCAGGTGCTACAATTCTAGGCGGGGAGACAGTGATTGGACACCATTCCATGATCGGGGGTAACGTCTGGCTGACGAAGAGCGTGCCTCCGCATAGCGTGGTCTCGGTCAAGCCACAAGAATATATTCTCGGTCAGCAAGGATTCCAGTCCCCGAATTGGCAGATTTAAAAATCATACAGGCCAATTGGGAGCCGGTCCGGAAACCAGAAGCGGATGTTCACCGATAAGGTCGAAGGCGGAAATTAAAAGCCGGTCCAAAGCAAAGCGGCCTCTTTTATTAAGGCAGAGTTTCGAGGTATCGTAACAAAGTAGTCCCTTGCGGTCCAAGTCCTCCAGCCAGGGTTTGAGAATAAACCTGGAGTCAACCTGAAATATCTTGTCCAATTTCCCAAAGGGTATCCCTTTTTCAAGCCTCAAACCTGTGATCAAATGGTCGAGAAAAAATTCTGCTCGGCTGACCCATTCTATTTCGCCATGATCGAAAAAATCATTAGAACCTGGATGGTAATCTTTGAGAATCGGATTTTTTCTTCTTAGAACCCGCCCTTCCCCTGCGCTTGACCTGACGCCAAACGTGCCGACAGCCCCAGGTCCAAGCCCGAGGTAGGGTTTAAGGTTCCAGTAGCCAAGGTTATGGAGAGATTCACAACCCACCCGTGCGTAGTTGCTGATCTCATAGTTTTTCCACCCCCGCTCTTCCAGCCAAAGGTCGGCCTCCTCCCAAAGGTCTTCCTGGATTTCTGTTTCGAGAGGTTGTATTTCTCCCCTTTTTATTTTGAGCTCCAGGTAGGTTCCTTCATCGATGGAAAGTCCGTAGAGGGAAACGTGGTCGGGATCCCAGGCAAGTAAGCCCATAAGATCACTTCGAAGCTCTTGAGAAGTCTGTTCGGGAGTTCCAAGGATAAGGTCTAAGTTGAGTTGTGGCCTTCTCTTCCAGGGATAGGAATGCCAGGCATCGAGGGCCTTGTGGAGTTCATCACTTCCGGCGTTGCGGCTGAGGATGGTCAGGGTCTTTTGATGAAAACTCTGTATTCCGACGCTAAGCCTGGAGATTCCTGCCTCTTCAACAGCCCGGAAAAAATCCGAGGTGAGATTTTCGGGGTTTGCCTCCATAGCTACTTCGGAAGGCGGGTTCTCTTTCCAATTCCAAATTTCTGCGTTCGCTCGAATCAACCTTACAATGTCTTGAGGCGGTAAAATACTCGGAGTTCCTCCGCCGACATAAAAGGTTGAGACACCAGGTAAGGAACCGGACCGTAAAAAAATATCTGCATAGACCTGTGACTCTGTGAGAATATCGTCGACCGTTGAGGACATTTGTTCAAGAGACTGGGGTTTTTCAGTGTAGAAATGGCAGTAACCGCATTTATTTTTACAAAAAGGAAGGTGAACGTAGATGCCTAAGGACGAGGTGGATACAAATTCCATGTGTGTAAGGTAACAGGTTTTTCTTAAAAACCCAAATCAAAGATCGCGGGTCTTATCCATGACCTCATTGACCAGGAGATCACAGCGTTCATTTTCGCTGTGGCCTGCGTGACCCTTCACCCAAACCCACTTTGGTCTGAGTTGTGTTTGAACTGCGTCGAGTTTCTCCCATAGTTCGCGGTTCTTTACTGGGTCGCCGCTCGAAGTTCTCCAACCTTTTTTTTTCCAACCGGACATCCACTCAGTCATTCCCTTTAGAAGGTATTGAGAGTCGGAGTTCACTTCTATAACACCACGAAGTTCGAGGAGTCTAATCTTTTCTAATCCGCAAAGTGCTGCTGTGAGTTCCATGATATTGTTCGTTGTGGATGAAGAAAAACCGGATTCTTCAATCCGGTCTTCTCCGTTCACAATCACAAAGGCCCACGCCCCTAGTCCGGGGTTTCCCCGGCAGCCGCCATCGGTATAAAGGCTTATCACGCGGGGGAAATGGCTCCGGACGGACATTCATCCACGCAGGCTCCGCAATCGATGCAAGTATCGGGGTCAATGATATACATGGGTGAACCGGCGGAAATTGCCTCCACGGGGCAAACATCCACACAAGCGCCACAAGTAGTACATTTATCAGAAATTTTATGAGCCATTTTGGCCTCCTATAAAAATTGAATAATCTATTGTAACAGTATTCACAATAAAAGTCAAGAGTTTATCTTGAAAACAAACTTCGAAGCGTTTCAAGTTCCACAGCTGAAATAGCGAGTCCGCTGGCTTTTACGTTTTCTTCGAGTTGTTTTCTGTTTGAAGCCCCGACTATGGCTGAGGTGACGCCGGGAGTGTGCAAAACAAAGGCCGCTGCAATCTGCCCCATAGTGAGTCCGAGGCGGGTGGCGATCGGTGCCATGGAATCGACTTGTTTCAATATTTCGTTATCGCTGAGCTTGCCCGCTATAAACGACTTGATAGAGTCTATTGCTCCCCGCGACCCTTCGGGAATGGCTCCCCCGCTATACTTACCTGTCAAAATACCCTGGGCCAATGGGCTAAATACAGCACTACCCATCCCCAGCCTCCGGGTGGTCGGCAGGATCCTGTTTTCGATATGCCTGTCCAAGAGATTATACACAGGTTGGTTGATGACGGGTTTGTGCCACCCGTGTGCATGGCAGAGTGCGAATGCCTCTGCAATCTGGTCTGCCTCCCATTCACTGGTTCCCCAATACAGTATTTTACCAAGTCTGATGAGGTCCTCGATAGCTAAAAGAGTTTCTTCGAGCGGGGTATCCGGGTCGTACCGGTGACAATAAAAAAGATCCAGGTATTTGAGATTGAGCCTTTCCAAGCTGAGATCCACACTGTCAAAAAGGTGTTTCCTGCTTAATCCTTTATCGTTGACCTTGTCGCTCATGGGCCAGAAAGCCTTGGATGCGACTATGAAACTTGGCCGGGAGAGTTTGGGAAGAATTTTCCCCAGCATAGTCTCGGCTTCGCCTTTATTATAGATATTGGCTGTATCAAAAGTATTGATGCCCAGCTCCAAGGCGGCTTTTACAAGGTCGATGGCCTTATCCTGGTCCATCTGGTTGCCGAAGGTCAACCAACTTCCGTAACTGATCTCGCTCATCATAAGGCCGCTTTGGCCTACGTGTCTGTAATTCATACCTCAGTTTAGCACAAATTTCATGACAGGTGTAGAAAATAAGGTTATGATGAAAAGATCATAAAAAATGCTAAATCAAGAAATTTCAGTGATGAATCACTGCCGAGAACCGGAGTCGAACCGGCACAGCTTACGCCGAGGGATTTTAAGTCCCTTGTGTCTACCATTCCACCACCTCGGCTGGTTCTGGTATTTTAACGTGTTCATAATAGAAGGTCAATAATGAATTTTCCCGCAGACAGCCATGCCCACCTCGCACTCACTGCCCAAAAAGTATCCGATTGGAAAATTAGACTTGATCAATCCCTTTTATCGGGTGGTCGGATCATGGATGTGGGTATACAGGAGGGCGATGAAGAAGCACGCCGTCCTTTCTGGGGTGCTGGAATCCTTTACAGCCTTGGCATCCATCCAAATGAAGCCGGGCGTGCAAAAGAACCCGATTGGTCCCGACTGGAACATAACCTTCGGTCAGGAGCCTCGGCGATAGGCGAAACCGGCTTGGATTTATACCGCAGCCATGAGCATGCAGAAATCCAAAGAACCTGGTTTTTGCAACACCTTGAACTCAGCATAATTACCGGTTTGCCTGTGATTATCCATTGCCGGAACGCCGGGGACTCTGTTATCCGCGTGCTGAAAGAGAAGACACCGCACTCGGGGGTAATGCACTGCTTTTCCGAGGATTGGGAGTTAGCACGCCAAGCTCTTGATCTAGGGCTGATGATCAGTTTTGCGGGAAATCTTACATATAAATCATCCGAAGCACTTAGGGAAACGGTAAAAAAGATCCCTGAAGACAAATGGCTCGTTGAAACAGACTCCCCCTTCCTGGCTCCAGTTCCCTACCGCGGCAAGGATAACCATCCGGATTTTATCAGTTTCACGCTGAAAGTTATAGCCGAACTCCGAGGTATAAGTCCAGAAAAAGCAATAGAACAAAGTCATGTCAATTTTAATAAGATCTTCCAGACGGGACTCAGTCGTCCCTGAGGACAATCTCAACCCGTCTGTTTTGGGCCCTTGCCGTTTCCGAGGTCCCAGTAGCTCTTGGTTCGCGAGCTCCCCTACCATCGATATAGATCCTGCGCGCCTCGACACCCATCCGGATCAGCTGTTCAGCGACCTTTTGTGCGCGCTCCCGGCTCAGCGATAATTCCGCCGCAGGTCTTCCAACATCGGCTGTGTGTCCGACTATTTGAACACCGCGGTCGGGACGGGACTGAAGAAGTCTAACGATGGTGAGAAGTTTGGAATCTTGGTTAGGAATCAAATCTGCGCGGTCTGCTACAAAAAGGAGATTTTCCGGCGTGAGTACAAGGCCTCGTTCGGTGCGTTCGACAGTGACGCCGGGTTCGTTTGGAACAGGAAGTTCTTCAGGTAGGTTTACGACAGGATCACCGGGACCCGCAGTTGCGTTTTCGGGTCTCTGCGGCGGTATGGACGCAACTTCGGGATTTCCTTGAGTATTGACTCCCGGAATATTTTCTGCATTTCCCCCGGGTATACTTGCCACTCTCGGCAAGGTGGGAACTCTCGGAAGGGTGGGAGGTGCCTCAAGGGGAGGAACACCCTCCATCCAGATCAAATGAAAGCCGTCGTGCTGGCGAGTGGAGCCGTCCGCCCAAGTATACTGTTCAGATAGCTTTATTCTCATAAAAAGAGGCCTGTGGGTTTCAAGATCCGAATATAAAGTGACTTCGTGGCGTCCCTGAACCCCGGCGAGGTCACGGTCCCCTTGGGGGTCCATACCTCTACGGTAACGCAAAGCGTACAAGGCCGTGACTACGCTAACCGGCCTTCCCGCCCAGTCTCCCGTTCCCGCTTCACGGTACTCTATCAAAACTGGAATCCGTGTTTCGGGCTTGTCTTTTAGCGGATGCACAGTCCAAAAACCATTGCTTACCCATCTGGATTCAGGTTGGATGCCGCCGGCCGGCAAGCTCGGGTACCCTTCGTTAAATGGGTACCTCACCGGGGAAAGAGCCTGGCCGTTCTGGTTGACTACATATTCAAAATTTCTTTCTTCACCTACGTACTTTTCCATGTAAGCCCGGTTGCTCGCCGATTCTTCTTCCAAAAGGTAGTTCACGCTGATTCGGGTTCCGTTCGCAGCTGGTTCACGGCGGATAACGCCCCTACCTCCACCATAAGTCAACCCTCGGTAGACGTTGTTTTCTCTCACACGGAAATCATACCTATGGATAAACCTCTGGGACTCTTGGGCAGAAACGGCCAAGGTCTGGAAAGCAAGAATAAAAGTCAAAAGATATTTCATCAGATAGCCTCCATGGGCAGACTAATCAGAATCCTGGTTCCGTGCCCCACCTCGCTTTCCACTTGAATCTGTCCATGATGAGCATCAATGATGTTGGAGACCACGAGCATACCGAGCCCTGTACCGCCTTCTGATTGGGAGAAAAAGGGGTCGAACATTTTTTTTCTTACCTCTTCCGTCATACCGAAACCGGTGTCCTGGATTTCAATTACTGCTATCTTCTGGTGGGCATAGGCTCTAAATGTCAGCGTTCCGCCCTTTCTCATGGCCTTGCGTGCATTATCAACAAGGTTTGCAAGTACCCTGAAAATCCTTTCCTGGTCCAAAAGGATCGGTTCGGAAATGGAGACTTCGTCTTTCCATTCGATACCCTTAGCGCGCATACCGGGTTCAAAGCCTTCTTTCAGCCTTTCTACAAGCCTAGTGAAGAAAACTGGAGCAAGATTAAGCTGGATATCCCCTCGGCTGAAATCCAGGATTTCCTCGGCGAGACGATTTAACCTGTCGGCCTCGGATACTATTTTATAAGCCATAGATTCAACCTTCTCCGGTTCCCTACTGTGTAAAGCTACCATTTCTGCGTAACCGCGGACAATTGAAATAGGATTGCGGATATCGTGGATGACCATACCGGCAAATTTCCCAAGTGTGGACAATCGCTCGTTCCGTAGCATTTCCTGTTGGGCTTTCTGAAGTTCCTCATAGGCGTGGGCTAGTTTTTGATTCTTGGCTCTGAGTCCGTTAATAAAAGTCTCGTTGCTTTGGCGGACCATGGAAGAAATACTCCTCATGATCACCATAGCCAGGGTGGATTTTTCTTTGATAACTTTTTGAAAGTTTTCCTTGCTCTGACTGAGGACAAGAACTTCCTCCCCTGCTCGGACGGTTGCACTTCTGGGAAGGTCATCAATAAGAGCCATTTCTCCAAAGCTCGCCCCCGGGCCTCGGACTGCTATCATATCCTGGATGGGTTGGCCGAAATCTTTCCAGATTTCAACTCGACCCTGGACTAAAATGTAAAAACTTTTCGGAGCCGTGCCCTCTTCAACGATGACTTGGTTTGCCTGGAAGCGTTCTATCTGGAAATAACCCAAAAGCCATTCAAGCTCCCCATCGGTGAGGTCTTTAAAAAGTTGAAAATTTTTAAGGAACGGTATGTAGGCTTTCATTATCGAAGGCCCCTTTCGGGGCCTTGAGATTTACCATTGATCCAACATATCGTCCGGATCACGTGCATTTTCTGAAAAAAGGTCGGTCACAACCCTTAAATCATCGAAATAAAAGTAATAATTACCATAAGTCTCTATAGGGTCCGGCTCAACTAAGATCTCGGTAATCTGAATCCCTTGTTTGTTATTATACCTTGGGTCTACTTGCCGAATATTGGGAGGTATCGTAGCCCTAAGTTCTGCCCATCCCGTATGGGTGAGCTGACCAAGGTAGATTTTTGCCCTGTTTCCAAAATGGTCGTTGATTATCATAAAAACCCGGTGTCGAACATTTCTACCTACGACCCAAATGCTCAAGACCTTAGCTATCCCGGGAACCGGTATTGGTCGGATGGGTCGTACACTGTAATAAGTCACACTTCGACGGATATGGGTGACCTTGACACCAAGGGTATAAATATCCTCTTCCTCGATACCGGCAACCGTTTCAGCCTCAAGTTCCCTTTTTTCCGCAGGTGAGCCTGTGAAGCGGCGTAACGAAATGAAACCATCATCCCTGGGTATATAGCCTATCCAGAAGCCGTCGTCTTCAAACTTGCTCAAGGAGATTTCTTTTAGCTCTTGCTGGGCACTCTGAACCCCTGTGAATTCCGGTTGGGGGGCAGCAGGATCATCCTGAGCCGCTAACTGTACTATCAACTCTATTGTAATGAAAAATGCAATAAATATTCTCTTCATGAAATCCCCCTAGTTACTCGACCAAATACGGTTGGTGACTTCCGGCCTTGCCAAGTCCCTACCGTCAAACGGACTGGAATGCATGTCAGAAAGAACTTTAAGGTTATCAAAGTAGACGAAAAAGTTATCGACTTTCTCACCAGGGTCCGTCCTTACGACAAACTTGGTCAAAGTCAAACCAAGGTAGTTGGGTAGATAAATCTGACTCTGCGGGATGTGGGTCGGTATACGGACGCTCAGGTTCCTCCAACCGCGGAACCACAGGTTCCCCAACTCCAATACATAAGGAATTCCCCTGGAGTCGCGGATGTGGACTTCAAGGTTGTACCTGAACATGGATCCCCATACCCAAATGTCGATGCTTTTTCCAACACCAGGTATTCTCAAGGGTTGAGAAACAACCGTTCCTTCTGCGTCTTTTGTAGCAGGAAAAAACTCGACGTAATTATACCCCAACCTATCAAAACCTCCGTTGATACCAAGAACTTTAAGGGGAAGGTTATCAGGGTTAGTGTCGAAAAGTGCCGTAGGCCAGGCTTCTGGAAAGGCCATCTTGGGAAAACCTTCCACGGTGAACTTGCTTCCTCTGACCACCCATATACGGGTTTCCTTCTTTTCCACTCCATTTTCTACCCAAGTACGCTCAGACTCGCTGTCAAACGTATCAAGAACTATGGATTCTAATCTCTGAGTAACCTCATCTGCCCAAACCGGAACCACGCTCAAAAGGGTTCCGGCAAACAGTATAAGGGAGAGCCGTCTGCCAAGCGTCATATTGTGACTCCTTAATCAATCGTTGTTTACTACTCGTTCTGATTATAGGTTTGACTACATCATTTGTCAAACATTTTTAAGGCTCATTTTTCAACTCTTGAAAAAAAGTCAAATCACTACCTTTTTCTTCGTTTAATGCCTCGAAGGTAGCCTGAAATAAACCCATCCAATCCCGGTCAGCCCGAAATAACTGGCCGTCCCTGGGCGGTTGAGCCCCTTCCAAACCTTCAAAGACATAACCAGCATCGGGAAACAACCTCGATACTTCCAGACTTTTGGATCCTAAGAAGATAAAAATGGCTTTAGGTTTTTTATTGATTATTCCCCTTGCGGCGGATAAAACTGTCGAGATATCGTCATTAATTCCAAAACTCAGGACATTCATCTTTAACACTGGTTGTGAGATCGACCAACCTTTTAAAAACTCAGACATTTCAGCCTCTCTGATGAGGTCTCCTGTCAGAAAAAACCCCCAATACTCAGCCCCTGTTTCTTCTTTTGAATAAGCCTCCGCCGCTTTCTGGCCTGCCTGAAAAAAGAATTTATCTCTGTTTTCGTTAATCACCCAGGTTCTATCCGAAACAAGGGAGGATGGCCCGAGCGGAATGAGAATGTTTAGCTCAGGAAATTTTATCCTCAGGGAAGCGAAGATTTGGCCGGAATAAATTGGGCTCAATATAAGACCCCGGGTATTTTCAGAGATGATAAGTGTTTCAAGTGCAGCGGGTAACGCAGCATTCAGAACCTGGATTTTCACAAAAAACCCTTCCGCACTCCCTGTATCCTTAATGGCCTTTTCGCCATCGGAACCGTAAAGGGCGGACCAATAGGGGTCGAGTACTACCAGAACTTCCTGCTGACTGCATCCGAAAAGGATAAGTCCTAAAAAAGCCCATAAGGGTCTCATCATGCTTTCGGCAAATGCTTATAAAAGTAAAAATACCCTAAGGCTCCCAATGCTGAAAGGACAACCAAGGTTGGGACTAGGGTCCAACCCAAGAAACCAAGGGCGAGAACAAGGGAAAAAGCCAACCACAGGACAGGCAGGGCTAAAGCAATAAGAATCTTCCAGTTGAGGTCAGCTGCGTATTCCCATTCCCTGTATAAAAGCACAGTCAGGGCCATCATAAAAATCCGTACAAGTGGCGTGAGAAAAAGCTCCGGGGCTTGGGAAGTAACAGGCAAGGTCAGAAAATCCCGGATACCCTGGATAAATATCATCCCTGCCAACCAATAAAGCAGAAAGTACGACGACTCTCCGCTTTCGTGGCGCCTTCCCCACAGGTAAAAGAAGCCTAAAACCGGTATCCAAAGAAGGGCAAATTCCGTGGTGAAAAGCGAAGCCGTCAACCCCGGCAGGTCAAAACCCATCTGGTCCCGTGTCCGGAATAACCAATAAAGGACAGAAAGCACGAAGGTCCAGACAAGACCACCCAGCCATGCGCTCATTCTTCCTATAGGACGCTTGATACGAAACCAGCTGTCAAGAAGTCCAAGGGCCAATAATGGTGAAAGGATAGCAAAAATTCCCATACTTCCAGCATGCCATAAACTCGACTTCAAGACAAGGGCGTCGGAACCTTGACGAAAGGCCCTCTCGGTCTATAAATTGATTATTCATGGATACAAACCTGCCGACCTCACCGAGTCTATGGAGAATGCCTCAGGATTTACTGCCTTTTCATTTGGAAAATGGGGAGTCTCTCGTACAAATTGAAGTCGCTTATGAAACCTATGGCAGTTTAAACGACTCAAAGACGAACACCATCCTCGTCTGCCACGCCTTCAGTTCGGACGCCCAAGCGGCCATCTGGTGGAAAACCATGGTGGGAATCGGGCGGCCTTTGGACCCCGAAAAATTTTTTATCATTTGCAGCAACGTCCTAGGCGGCTGCGCAGGAACAACCGGACCGACAAGTATCAATCCAGCGACAGGCACGGTTTACGGCATCGATTTTCCCATGCCGACCATAAGGGATATGGTGAAAATTCAAGCCCTTCTCCTTGATTTTCTGGGTGTGCCCAAACTCCTTGCGGTCATCGGTGGAAGCATGGGCGGCATGCAGGCGCTCGAATGGTCCAAAACCTTTCCCGACCGGGTGCGCACGTCGATAATCCTGGCGAGCACCCCCAGGTTAAGTCCCCAGAGTATAGGATTTAACGTGGTCGGTAGAAACGCCATAATGCGGGACCCTAACTGGCATTCGGGCAGATACCAGCCAGGTGCAGGCCCTCGGCAAGGTCTGGCTGTTGCCCGCATGGTAGCCCACATCACATTTCTTTCAGAAGAAGCCATGAGGACGAAATTCGGACGGAGGACGAAGAAAGAATCCCTTATTTCCCCCCTTGCCATAGGGGAAGAATTCGAGGTCGAAGGCTACCTCTGGCACCAAGGGGAAAAATTTGTGGACAGGTTTGACGCCAACACGTATTTACTTCTCACAAAAGCCATGGACGTCTACGATTTTTCAGAAGGCTACGGGAATCTCGAAGAGGCTTTTTCCCAGACCCAATCAGAATTTCTCATTATATCCTTCAGTTCCGACTGGCTTTTTCCCACCGAGCAGAGCAAAGAAATGGCCACAAGCATCCTTAGAGCCGGACGTCAGGTGACCTTTCAGGAAATTAAAACCGAAGCTGGTCATGATAGTTTTCTCCTTCCCAACACCGAGATGGAAGGATTGATCCAGTCGTTTTTGGAGGCCAGAATTTGAATCGAGCACATCGTCAAGCCCCCTACGACTTTGATGTGATAACCTCGCTTGTCCCCCCTTCCAGTAAGGTCCTCGACCTTGGGTGCGGTGACGGGGCACTTTTACTCAAACTAAAAACCCAGAAAAAGGCTTTTGTCCAGGGTATCGATATCGACCCTGAGATGATCCGTGCCTGTGTCGGTAAAGGCATTCCTGTTATCCAGGACAATATGAACACCGCGCTTACCCAGTTTACTGATGCGAGTTTTGATTTCGTCATTCTCAGCCAAACCCTTCAAGTGGTGAAACGCCCTGACGAGGTTATAAGGCAAATGTTGAGGGTGGGTCGGAAGGCCATCGTTTCACTCCCCAACTTCGGGCACTGGCTGACGCGGTTCCAGCTCTTTTTCCACGGGGCTATGCCAGTCAATAAAAACCTCCCCTACGAATGGTACAATTCCCCCAACAACCATTTTTGTACACTTAAGGATTTCCACCGGCTCTGCCGTGAAAACTCCTGGAATATCCTCCAGGAATTTTACCTGGCAAACGGTAAACCCGTAAGAACCTTTTGGCCCAATATTTTTGCTGCGGAAATGGTGAGCCTTATCGGTAGTGCTCCACAATAAACCTATGCACGGTAGATGTCTTGAAAATTTCTCCCGGGGACAAAATGGGTTTGGGATGGTCTGATGGAAGATTCTTCCAATTAGGCGAATCGGGGATAAATCCCGTTTCGAGGCAGATTCCCGAACGTGGCAAGGGCAAGTAATCACCTGTATAGATATGGATAGAGGGCGCCGTTGTCCACACTTCCATCCTTCTCGGCCCAAGCCTCAGCTCTGCGGCGTGGATCAGTTCATCCGAGGGATGCGGTGGTAAGATATAGGTATGGTCGAGATGCCCTGCGAGCGGAAAAAAGCGTGAGAAGTCGCCGAAAGTCGCGGGGGGAAGAATGGGAGGCCGCACCATACCATCCTTACCGGGAGCCAAGACACCGACGCTATTGATCCTAAGCTCGTAATGATCCGCACTGGCACCACCGAGGTTCCAGTAGGCATGATTGACAAGGTTTACTGGAACGGTGCGGGTAACTTCGGCGCTCAATGTCCAAGAAATCTGTGCAGATCTGAGGGAATACTCAGCCTGGGTATGGAGTTCTGGATAACCTTCATCCCCGGATTGCCATGTGTACCGATAGAGAAGGGAATCCGCTTGGCTCAGTCCGTTCCAATTTCGCAGATCAAGGCCTCGGTGCCCGCCGTGAAGATGGTTTTTGCCGTCGTTTGCACTTAAACCCCATGGGCTTCCTTCTATCCGATTGCCCCACGGACCTACGATGGAACCGAAGTAGGAATGGAAGTCGCTGTCTTTGGGGGGAGGATAGGTCAGATAATCCCTACCCTCCGGGTCCCGAAGCCGGATTAAACTTGCGCCCCTTTCGCGGAACTCTGCGCTCCATCCTCCAGATTCTAAAACATGGGTTTTCATGGTGCCCAGACTAGACTTGAAAGAAAAAAATCGCAAGACTGTCGGCATGAACCAAGAGGCGCGCCTTCACAAGTTATGGATGGAAAACTTCTCGAAGGTCTCACCCGAGTGGTCCGTTTCTGTGCCTGCCAGAACCGAAATTATAGGAAACCACACCGATCACCAGGGCGGACACGTCATCGCCGCCACCCTCGATAAAACCATGACCGCCTGGATTCGTGGAAGACCGGACGCCGTTATCCGCCTGGTTTCCGAAAACTACGGCATGGTGTGGGAATGGACACCTCCGCCTCCAGCCACACACGGCGCCTTAAGTCTCCTGGGTGCGAGCTACGAGCTGATGAAGGAATATGGCGGAGGAAGAGGTTGGGAAGGAGTACTCGTCAGCGATATCCCCATCGGCGGAGGATTAAGTTCGAGCGCCGCTTTCTGCATCCTGCTCTTGCTCGCCCAACAAGCCCTCCTGCATTTGGAACTCGACCCCTTTAAAAGAGCTCAAATGGCCAGGAATATGGAATCCCAGTTTATGGGCAAACCCTGCGGGCTGATGGACCAACTCACCATCAGCCTCGGCGGCCACCACTTTATGGATTTCAAGGACACAGTCCCAAATGCGGAGAAACTTCCTGAAATGCCCATCCCGGAAGACTGGGGACTGTTCCTTATTGACACCGGCATGTCGCACGAAAACCTCACCGGCGATTATGCGGCTATTTTCATCGAAATGAGCGAACTGGCCTCGATTTTTACCTGCGACCGACTGGCTGACCTTTTACCTGAAGAACTTATGGAAAACCTCCAGACAGCTGTTGTCAACACAAGCCATAGGGCGGTTCAACGGGCGTTTCATTTTTTCCAAGAACAAAGGCGTGTTCTTCATTTGAAAAAAGCCTGGCGCCAGGAAAATTGGAATGAATTTTTATGGATAGTCCAGGAAAGCGGTTTTTCCAGCTGGAGGCTTTTGCAAAACCTGGTTCCGTCAAATGGAAACAATCTGGCCGCCTCGATCCTGGGGAGCCTTGAAACCCAAAGAATACTTAAAGGAACGCCAGGAGCTGAACGTCTCCACGGAGGAGGTTTCGGCGGATTGATACAAATCTACAGACCGCTCGATGAGGAAGTTTCTCTAAGACAAGTTGCAGATCAATGGAACCTCAGGGTTGAAAGGGCTGTTACCGGGAAAACCAAACCTTCTATCTTAGCATTTTAGACACGGTTTTCATTCAAGCGAGGTCACCCTGTTCCTCCCGATGCGTTTGCTTTCATAGAGGGCTTCGTCGGCCCGCTGTATGCATTTTATGATCTCTTCATTTCCTTCCGCGTCGGTGTATACACTGATGCCGACCGAAAGAGTTACAACGTGTTCGGCCCCATTATAATGGTGGATGGTTTTTTCTATGGTTGTCCGGAGTTTTTCTGCCACATGGTAAGCGTCTTCTAACGAAGTCTCAGGGAGAAGCACCAGGAACTCCTCCCCTCCCCATCGTGATGGCGTGTCTGTTTGCCTTAGAACAGTAAGAAGGGCATTGGCAACACCTTGAAGGATGATATCCCCGAAGTTGTGTCCGAAATTATCGTTAACCCTTTTGAAATGGTCGATGTCAGCCAGAAGCAGACTGAATGGTTTTTTATACCGCGCCATTCTTTTTTTCTCATACTCCATCTTATCGCTGATATAGGTACGGTTAAAAAGTTTAGTTAGGAAATCCGTATTCACAATCACAGCCAATTCTTCATTTGCTTTCTTCAATTCCATACTGTAGAGGAGTGTTTTTTCGTGCTCCTGTCCGTAATTTCGAATAACTGAGGAAACAAGAATGTAAACGATCACCCCAACCAAAAGCAGTTGGGAAAAAACATCAACAAAGGCTATTTCCGGGGTCTCGTACGGGATAACAGTGATAAAATCCGAATACTCTAAAATTCCCAAGCTTGTTGCAATAGCGAATCCAATAAGAAAAAATATTAACTTTTTTCGGCCTTTCAAGAGAATTGCAAGGGCCAACATAAGATAGATATACCAATAAGGAATCGGTCCGGATAAACCGCCATTAGTTATCCATAAAAATGGGAAGGTGAGAAAGAGAAGAAACGAAAGCGTCAAAAGGACCGGGATGTCATAGAGATGTTTGACGCGGGAGAGGTAAAAAAGGAACCCCATGACAAAAGCGGAAACCATGGTAACCATCGCAACAACGGGCGGGAACCCGAGCAAAGAATTCAGAACCGTAGCCTGAAGAAAAATTATTGCCCCGAAAAAACCGTTCACGTTAAGCAGACGCTGTTGAAGGGAAAATGAGTCCTCAGAACCTACGATAAATCCTAAAAGCTTTTTCAACGGTATGCCTTGTTTAAAAATTAAATATCAATACTAACACCTAAAATTGCAAGGGTCAAGAAGTTTGAATGGATATTCAACTCCATCATTTTATTAACATCACGTTTTTATATATTTATGGGCCCCCTCTAAAAACCTAACGGTTATTCCCAAAAGCCGATTGATGGAACTCTTTTATGGTTTAGGTAGTGCCCCCGGGACTGGTCAAGAAATAACAGATTATCACAAGCAAAAGCAGGTTTCTGAGGGCTAGTACTCCTTAGGAGTTA
>DYOB01000179.1 GCA_020720765.1 Borreliella garinii | reverse complement strand
TCTATTTTGGATTGTGCGCCCACTGTTGTTTTGTCCACAACAATGACTTGTTCTTTTTAATTTGAAGTGATCTCTTATTTACTCTTTCTAGTCTTTATTATGATTACTACAACCACAATGATTAAGGCCAAACCCAAAGGAACCGCTATTCCCAAAATCAAACCCAAATTGCTTGAAGAAGTTGTAGGAGTTGAAAATCCATTGCCTACGAAGCTTCCAGATGTCAAGGAAAATCCTGAGAATCCTCCACTGCTGCTCATGGCACTACTTGCAGCATTAAGAACCTGATTTGGATCTGATCCACCATTCACAGACATAGTTCCTCCAACAACGACTGAACCTGATTGAATGCTGCCAAATGATATGAGCGAAGGATTAGTGTTATAAGGTGGACCCATCAGTCCTCCCATAGTGTCTCTAATTTATTCAAGAATTCGCATGAAAGAATCGAGTTAAGTCTTCGAATTGGGAGCAGTGCGACTCTTGAAAGTGAGATTGAAGCCAATGTTAGCATCGCTGACACATTTGACTCCAACCAAGGAAAAGTTTGCGGAACACGAAGTACAAAAAGTTGCTGTTTTTATGCAAGTTGCACAGTTACTGCTGCATGCAGAACAGATGCCATTCGGGATGCTGTTTATTTCACCCATTAAAAATCCCTTAACGCAACTAACACAAACTTTACTGTTAAGACAAGTGAGGCATGGCGAAAGACAAGAGGAACAGTTGGAATTATCAGTGTCGAGGAAGTAAGTTTCGTTGCAGAGTCTGCATTCAGCGAGGTTGGTGGGATTACACCTAAGACAACTTGCTTCAGAACATTTGAGGCAAGTATGATTTATGAGGGCATAACCCAAAGGACAAAGGGAACAGCTGTTAGTTGCGGAGCAGGAGACGCTGGGATCGCAAGAATTAGTTAAGTTGTTCAAAGCGTATCCGGTGAAGCAGGTGAGACAGGTGAGATTAGCATCGCAAGTCAAGCAAGGGAAAGAACATGATTTGACGCAAGTGCTGTTTGAAATTTCATACCCTTTGAAGCAAGTCGAACAAGTGACGTTTGATGTGCAGACTGAACACCCAACTGGACAGAGGATGCAAAGAGATCCTGAAGCAGAATAGGTGCCATCCGGACATTGCATACAAGTGGCAACGTTCGTGGTCAAGCATTTGGAACATCCAAGGAGGCACTGACCGCATTTGTCTAAACGAATTCTGGCAAATCCAATATCGCATTTGTCCTCATCGCAAAAGCTTGGGCCAATAATGTCACATTTTACACAGTTATCAGCGCAGGCGAAGCAAATTCCGTTGACCGAAGTAAAACCAGGTTTGCAAGTGAGACAAAATTCGTTGTTCTTTTCGCAGTTATCGCAGTGAATATCGGAGCAGCTCAAACACTTTCCGGAAAATAGATTTTGTCCTGGTTGACAAGAAAAGCATTATAGGGTGTTAGTGATATTGCAAGTGAGACAGGATTTGTCGCACTGAAGGCAAACAGTGACGTTCAGCGAAAAACCTGGAAGGCAGTTCGTGCAGACAGTATCAGAAGAACACACTGAACAACCAAGAGGACAGAAGCCAAGTGATCCGTTGAAACTGGAACTGGCCACGTTTTGAGAGGGACTCGGAATACAAGAATTGTTGACGTTGGAGTATCCAGATTTACATTAAATGCAGGAAATTGCATCCGAACAGTTTTTGCAGTTAGCAATACAAGCTGAACAACTGCCGTTGGAGTTGAAGAAGAGAGGAGCACAGATAACACAGTAAGTTGAATTGAGACAGGAGAGACAGTTAGAACTGCAGGGCAGACAGGTTTAGTTGTTCATAAACTGGCCAGAAGGACAAATACAGTCATTTCCCACAAAGACCAAAGTGGAGTTAGGACAAGACGTGGGAGGTGAACAACTGATGGAAGTGTTGGAAAGAGTGAAGAAGCGTTTGCACTCAAGACAGACCGAACCGTTGGAGTTAGTGCATGTTTTGCAGTTTTAAACCACGCAGGGAGGTTTGGGGTCGCATCTGTGAGTTGTGTCATTGACAAAGAATTCTAGCAAACACTGGGTGCACTGACCGAAATTGTTGCAGTAGAAGCAATTGGGATCAAAAGAAATACAGGAACTGCAGACTGTTCCATTGAGAGTGTAGTATTTGAGGTTGCAGATGAGACAAGTCGCACTTCCGTTGTAAAGAGGAGAGCAGGACGCGCACTCTGTGATGCTTTCGTTACAAAGTTTGCAGTGAGAAGTAGTATCAGGGAAGTAGCCAGGAACGCAAACAGTACAGTTGATGCTGTAACCGTTATTGAGTTGATCACAATCATAGCATTTTGTAACTGATTCACCGCAAGGAATGCACGTTGAACCGTTGGCTGTGTAATAAAACTGATCGCAAGAAAGACAAATCTCGCTTCTGAGTCCAGCTTCGTTGCAGTCATAGCAGTGAGTGATTGGGTTGTTGCACATTCTGCAGGTATGATCATCAACAGCATAATACCCCACAGTACAGTTGATGCACTTGGCTCCTCCAATACCGTCCTAGGTGCAGATAAAGCAGTTGGAAACACCGGAGGAACAGATAGTGCAAGTCGAAATGTTTGTGAGATATGAGTGAGAGTCACATTTAGTGCAGGTCGGAGTGGTCGAATTAGTGAAGCAAGTCGTGCAGTTACTGTGAATCTGAGAGCAGGCAATACACTGATTAGACTGATAGTAGGAAGTGGTGAAGCAGGTGATGGCTTGGGTTTATGAGGCGCATGTAATCCAAAAAGCGTTGAAAACAGTACAGTTGAGACAAGTATGGTTTTTTAGGTAGAAACCAGAAGTGCAGTTGGTGGCGTAGGTCGAGTTAGCGCAGGCAGTCCATGGAGGGGCTACTGATGAACAGATGGTACAGTTTGATCCGGTGTGATAGTATCCAACGGCACAAGTTTGAGCAGTCATATTATTAGCGCAAGTGACCCACGAACTGCTTACATTTGAGCAAAGAGTGCAGCGACTTCCGTCGATGTAATAGGTGGGAGCACAAGAAAGGGCGTGAGTTGAGTTAGCGCAGGTAATCCAAGCAGAGTGAACATTCGAGCAAGGAGTACAGCCAAAAGTGTCGAGGTAGTGAGAGCTGTTGCAGGTGATGGCTGCAGAGGCGTTGAAGCAAGTGCTCCATGAAGGGGCCACTGAACTGCAGATAATACAAGCTCCTGCATCCCAATAATAACCAGACTGGCAAGTTAAGGCATATTAGGTATTTTGACAAGTAACCCAATAACTATAAACAGTATTACATGGTTGACAAATTCGATCATTATCGACGTAAGATCCTTCAATGCAAGTTTCGTGATAAGACGCATTGCTGCAAGTTACAGCGAGGCTGCTCGTAGAATTGCATAGAGTACAATTATTGTTATTGGAGAAATCACGGAAGTATCCGGATGCACACATAATTGCACTCGATGAATTTGTGCATTTGACCCATCCGCTTGAGACATTGGAGCAGGGACTGCATGTGTTATTTGCAGCAACAAAATAAGTTTAGATGCAGGAAGTGGGAGTGTTTACATCATCACAGGTGACCCAAGTCGAGCTGACATAGCTGCAAGGAGTGCAAACACCATTATTAGAGTAAAAACCTGGAACACATGAAGTAAAATAGGAGTGATTGAGACAGGCAGCTGAATTATTGTTGGAGAGACTGCAATTGTAACAGAATCCACTTTCAAGGAAAAAACCAGGGACGCAGCTGTTGGCGAAGGTGCTGTTATCGCAGGTAATCCAAGAACTGTCAACAGTTGCACAATTTTGGCATTGGTAATCTGGTGTCACAAAAAACCCAGTCGAGCATGAAAAGGCGTTGGTT
>DYOB01000178.1 GCA_020720765.1 Borreliella garinii | reverse complement strand
CCCTGAGCATCCCGGCTCCTCGGTCCTGTGTCAAAATCTCAAGCGCAACAGGCTCCTAGGGAAAAATCGAACAACCTGGAAACGCCCTTGTTTGGCACGCTGTCGATACAGCTTTTCTTTTTCTTGAAGCAGCGATGCACCTGAATAAATCCCCTTGGCCCAAGGCCTTCCCGTTTCAACGACCCGTTTCGAGGTAGGTTTCGGGTACGGCGAAGGCACGGTTTTCTGCTACCCCGACGAGTATTTGATCAATGCGGCGGTCGGGGTTGCATTACATGCATTGGGTTATTGTCACAAAGCAATCCTCCCCCTACAGGCGTCCAGACCCATCCTGAATCCTTCCACCCCTGAAGGACTTAAACAGATAGAACTTCTACGTTCCAATGTCACCGTAGCCAGACATCTGGTAAGGGATAGAAAAGACCTTTCCCCTCTGGTGAAAATGATTCTCGTAGGACAATCGGAATACCCGGACGGAACCGGCTGGCCTCCCACCGGAAGTAAAATCACCGTCCACGAACTTGTCAGACTCTTTCAGATCGTGGATTTTTACGATACCTGGACCAATCCCTACCTCAGCCGTTCCGCATTTAGCCGCGAGGATGTTTTATCGCATATTTGGAGCCATTCAACATATTTTCCCGAAGGTAAGGCCCCCTTCCCCTCTGAAATGCCCTTCGACCGTGGCCTTCTGGAAGAATTCCTGAATATCCTCGGCCCCTACGAACTTGGGGAGAAAATCTACCTTTACCCGTGGGACGACCTCTCTGTACCGCATTTTGTCGGACGCGTCTACCAATACCACAAGAGCTACGTGCCTTTTGTCTCCGTCCCTCGCGATGAGAAAGCAGGAAAGGATTACCCTTTCGGAAAAATGATCCTCGATATAGCCGGTTCCACCGTTTACCATATGGAAAATAAACACATTGTGAAAAAAACCGAACTCGGCTGGATAAGCAAACTCCGCCTCCACGATACGAGCATCTCGCCTGCGGATCTTAACCAATTTTGGGACCACCTGTTCGGATAAAGCAGATTGCTGAAAAACCTTGAAAAAGCACCTGAGCCCGAACCCTGGGAAATTCAACAAAATCTCCCATAGATAGCGTACTCCCCTTGCTTTTTCTTCAGAAGTACACTAGATTACCCAAAGGAGATTCTATGAGTATCATCAATAACAATAAAACCGACCCCAATAAGATCCTGCCCATGACCTATATGTGGGCAAGGCAACACTATAAAGACGGGGTGGCGAATAACTGGACACCCGAAGAGATTCCCATGCAGGATGATATCGAACAGTGGAAAAGTCCCTCGGCCCTGACCTCCCAGGAACGAAGACTCATACTCTGGAATCTAGGATTTTTTTCCACTGCAGAAAGTCTTACAGCCAATAATATCGTTCTTGCCGTCTATAACCACGTCACCAACCCCGAGTGCAGACAGTACATGCTCCGGCAGGCCTTCGAGGAAGCCGTCCACACCGACACCTTTATTTACTGCTGCGACAGCCTGGGTTTAAACCCCGATGAAATCTACACCATGTACCAAACGATCCCGAGTATTAAAGACAAAGACGACTTTGTCGTGGAACTCACGAAGAGCGTCTTTGAAACAGGGTTCAACACTATCGGGGACATCAATATTCAAAAATTCGTCCACGATCTGGTGGGTTACTACGTGATCATGGAAGGCATCTTTTTTTACGCCGGATTTGCCATGATGCTGGCGCTCAGACGGCAGAAGAAGATGACGGGAATCGGACAGCAGTTTGAATACATCATGCGCGACGAAAGCATCCACCTGAATTTTGGTGTCGATGTGATCAATACAATTGTCCAGGAAAATTCACAGATCTGGACGGCCGCCTTTAAAGACGAGATTGTCGAGTTGATTAAAAAAGCTGTCAACCTTGAAAAAGCCTACGCATACGACGCCTGCCCTGATGGAATTCTCGGAATCAACGCCGAACAATTCGCCGAGTACGTTGAATATATCGCCGACAGGCGTTTAGAGCGACTGGGCCTGCCGAAAGTCTACGAGACTGAAAACCCCTTCCCCTGGATGAGTACGTCGACCGACCTCTCCAAGGAAAAGAATTTCTTTGAAACCCGTGTTACCGAGTACTCCTCCGGCGGTTTGAGCTGGGATTAATATCCTTGGCTATTTTTGTGATCCCCTGCTGGGAGGGGGATGAATCCACTCCGTCGGGCCGGTCTTTGACCGGCCCCTTTCAACCCGGATGATTCTCCCTCTCAGCGTTATTCTTCCAACCTATAACCGCGTCCACCTTCTAAAGGAAGCCCTCGATTCCGTGTTTTCCCAAACAGCCCAGGCCTCCCAGATTATCGTTGCCGACGACGGCTCCAACGACGGAACTCTCGATCTTTTAAGCACGTATTCCCAGAAACATCCCCGGTTGCAAGTTTGTAAACTCGCTCATAGCGGTTTTCCGGGAAGAGTCCGAAACTCCGGAGTCGAACTCGCACAATACGATTGGCTTGCTTTCCTCGATAGCGACGATTTATGGCAGGCGGACAAACTCGAAAAACAGTGGTCCCACTTACCTCGGTTTTTAGGGCATACACGCGAAGTTTGGCTGAGGGGGGAAAAAATCCTATCCCAGAAGGGTCAAAAACACCTCAGGGATGGAAATATTTTCGAGGATTGCCTGAAAAAATGTATTATCGGCCCCAGTACAGTCTTGATGCGTAAAGATGTTTTTCATGAATTCGGAGGATTCCGGGAAGACCTTGAAGTCGCCGAAGACTACGAATTTTGGTTAAGAATTTGTTCAAAGCATCCCATGGACTACCTCGACCTCCCTCTCACGGTTAAACGCGATGGTTCCTGGCCCCAGTTGAGCCGAAAATACGGTTACATCGAAGGATTTCGCTTGAATGCCCTGTATGATCTTGTAGAAAATAGTTTTTTCAAGGGTGAATACCTGGATATCGCAGTGGAGGAATTGATCCGAAAGGCCCAAATCTGGGTTCTAGGCGCAGAAAAACGGCAAAATTCAGATGAGGCCAAACTTTGGCAAACTCGAATTGACAGATGGATAAACGCGGTTTAGTCTTATGTTGGGGGATACAATGGAGACACAAAGGTTTTTCGAGCGGGTGGAAGTCGAACTTCCTGTAGAATTCGAGTTTGTGAATTTTCGTGAGAGCCATACAGACGAACTTGACAAACCCAAACCTACCAAGGCTGTGGATATCAGCATCTCGGGCGTGGGTGTTCACGAGTTTCCAGGGTTGGACAACCATACAGCCAACCAGCTTCTCAAGGGTGAGAAAAAGGTGCGCCTGGGAATACGCCTTTACCCCGACATGCCCCCGGTCATTTTCTTTGCCCGTATGGTCTGGAATGAAGATGAAGGAAAAACAAAGGGCACCCCCTCTTCCAGTGGCTGTGCATTTATCGATGTGACACAAGAGAGCTTTTACCTTCTGAAGAAATTTATCGAGAGTTACCAGGAAACCCAGGTTTCAATCTAAACAACTCTCAGGTGAAAAGGACAGGTTAACCGCAAAGGGCGCAAAAATCGTAAAGCAAATTTTGCCACGGGCTTTGCTTCGCAAAGTTCACAGGGCCGGCGCTCTCCCGCCTTCGGTTGAAGATTTTTTAACCACTGGCCTCACTTCGTTCGGCTACACTGCCCCGGCACACTCCCGCCTTCGGCTCCAGCAAGCTACCTTATTCAACCGAAAAGGGCGCAGAAATCGTAAAGGAAACTTTGCCACGGGCCCTTCGGGCACCACGTGGCCGGCGCTCTCCCGCCTCCGGCCAATCTCCTCCTTCAGTATTCTCCCTTCGCCTCCTTATTTCTCATTTTATCTCTCGCTCCTCCCAGTCAAGGCACGCTTCGCTCTTTCGGCCTTGACAGCTCGTCACTCCGAGATCGTTG